>NZ_JBZEGG010000031.1:0-62178 GCF_058313095.1 Pseudogemmobacter sp. TB195 | reverse complement strand
CCAGCCATAATCTGGTCCTCCTGAAAACGGGATAAGCATATCCCTGTGGGTGGACCACTTCAGTGGGGGCATCCCAACCGGCCCCCTTCAAATTGGTCGCGTGTCGGAGACCGCTGCGAGCGATACATTTCTGCGTCGCGGACAATGCTTTGATACGTGTGCGGATAGTGGTGATTGATGGATAACGGCTGAGTTGCTGCCAACCGTCTGCGGTTTGCTCATATGCCTCTTTTGCAGCGCGCAGGAGAGGCGCAATCTTGACCTGGGCCGGTTTAAGCCAGTGTTCCAGAACATAGCGAACGAAGCCTTCCTGGAAGCGATCAAGCTTGTTCCGGGCGTCTCCCTGAGGTCCCTTCAGGTGATGGCGGTCCATCAGTGCCACCGGATTGCGATCAAAGCGGTGATACAGGTGCAGATCTTCCTGGAGTGTGCGACCGCGCATGATTGTCAGGTCAGCGACGCGCCGACGCGCGCGCTCGGGGGTATAACCGTGCTCATCCTCAAGAATGCGACGGGCAAGACGACGAATTTCGGCGACGGTATCGCGGTGGTCCAGGTAACGTTGGGTCAGCTTCTGACCTGTATCTTCCAGCCTGATGATGGCGCGCATCACCAGCTGTCGGTCACGAACAAGCGAATGCTGGTCGGTAGTCAGCTGGTCGACACGTTCGAATCCACCAGTATATTCCAGCAGTGCCTTGCGCTTCTCGGCATCAGCGGGCGTCACCACTTCGCAGCGCCCTGCAATAATCGCGTCCTCGATGCGGTCGCGGGTCAAACAGCTCTGCGTTCCGTCCTCAGTCTCAACGTCTATAACATCACGCGCAGCGCCCACCACTTTCCAGCGGTGGCCGTCGAGGATCAGCTCTGATCCGCGCGGAATGTTATAGACTGGCCTGGACATCACTTCGTCGGCCAGACCCGTGAGAGGAGATTGATCTCTGCATCCCAGTTGGCGCCCAAAAGGTTCTTGCCGATCAGGCGATAGATCGAATGCATCGCGACGGATTCCGGCACTTCGGTGCAGTGGCTCACCAGCTGCCTTGCGAGGCTGTAGCGGCGAGAGCGAGCGATCTCGAGGACGTGACGATCAGCATCGTGATCGATTTGTGCACTCATGTCCCAGATCCTGCGCAGGTTTCCCCGACGGGCACGGCTGTAATGCTCATCACTGACGACCTGGAAGCTGTCCGCAAAATGCTCGGGGATGGCGGCATAGACTGCAGAGATCTCGTCAGCAGTGTCCTGGCGCATCAGGCTCGCGCCGTTGCGAACGAAAAACACGCGCCGATGGCCGTCCCTGAAGGTCACCCTGAGATCAAAATAATGCTGCTGAGACGCCCTGTGCTGACGCTTATAGGTGATTGGGGCCAGCTGGACCTCGAGATGGTAGAAGTCGGGCGACAGCATCGCTTCCATTGCGACAGCACTTTCGAGCTCGCTCACGAACAGGAAGACCTGCCGCCTCCCTTGAAGGTGTGGAGTTGAAAAGGTCATCGCGACGCGACGCGCGGTATTGCTCCGTGTCAAAGGATTGCGCTTGCCGGCAAACGGCAGAACGCCATGGATCGGAGGGATCGCAAGCGCGGGTTGCTTTGGCAAACTGGGTGGTGTCGGGTCCCAGTGCTCAAGATTGAACATGACTTCTCCTGGCCCGGTCGCGCCTGCGCTGCCGGGTTGAAACGTGGATTTCAGGACAGAAAGCCGTTCTTGCCACAGCCATTTCGGGCTTCTACGGTGGCATTGCACATCGGGCGGCTTTCGCCCCAACTCTTCGCGCAGATTGCCTGCGATTTTTCTTTCCGGGTGTTGTATCCTTTGCTGTTTCTCGTCTGATCGGAAGAATCCTCCGAACCCGTGAAAGTCCAAAGGAAATAATTTTTTACCCCATAGGCAGATTGGCTGAATTGAGTCAACATGCTGAAAAGTAACGAAAAATGCGAAAAATGTGAAACTGGATTCCAATGAAAAGATTTGTCTTGCGCTTGGTTTCAGCTGGATGGCACAGGCTTCAAAGATCAAACCCTGAGACGAAATGCCTCCGCTTCCCCTGACCGTTGCACATTTCGCGGACGAGCCCGCCTTCAGCCTCTTGGCGAGGCTGGCCGAGCGCAATTTTTGCACCGCGGACGAATTCTGCTATGACATGGGTATCGTATGGGATGCTGTCCTGGCGGGCGTGCCCAATAGCGTCAGGCAGGTTGCAGACCTGTCCGGAGCGCCCGCCGATCTCCTGATGTTGACGACTCCCCGCCATCTCGACGCGCGCAGGACAATGCTGCACGGCATGGTCCTCAATCGCGCACGCATATCGGGTAAAGAGATACAGTGCTGCCTGGAATGCCTCGCTGAATGGAGCGATGAAGGTGTTAGCCCGGCATCAGCCGCACCTCCACTTCATGTGGAATGGCTGCATGAGCTGAGTTTTGTCTGCCCGCGACATGGACAGTGGTTGAGCCCTTTGCCCAAGGCAGACCATCTTTGCGTTCCAACAGATTTCAAGGAGAAACCTGCCGGGAATGATCTGCGCCGTGGGGTAAGGGCAGCGCATCAGGCCACACCCTATGATTTTTGGCTCGCGTCCCGCCTTCGGGGACAGGTCGGATCGACATGGCTGGATCGGTTTGATTTTCAGGCCGCGATTGATGTCTGTGATCTGCTGGGACGCAGCCTTGTGCGAGAGACCTTTCCGCAGCTTCGCGACATGACGCGCGCAGACCGGCACAAAGCCATTTCCACCGCCTTCGATATATTGTCGAAAGGGGAGGACGCGTTTCGGGCAACTCTCTTCGACATGCAGCGCGCCGGAGGGGCGCCCAACGATGGTCCTTCACGCCGCTTCGGTGTCCTCTACCGTAACCTGGATCGTTATCTGACCGGCCAGGCTTACGAGCCGTTTCGTGTAATCCTGCGTGACCATATCTGCCAGACCTGGCCGATAGCTCCGGGGCAACCTATCCTCGGGCAAGCTCTGGAGACCCGGCGATTACATTCTGTGGTGACGGCATCTTCGGAAACCGGCGTGGCGCGTGACAGACTAAGGGCGATGCTGGCTGCCAACGGGTTCGTGGCACCACGGGGCCAAGGCACCTTCGCAGCTTGGGAGCTATTTGACGCCAGTGAAGCTGAAGATTTCCTTGCGCGCGCGTCAAGGGCGGTCACGCTGAAGGAGATCCAGACGCTGTTGAACATGTCGAAGTCACAAATCGACACGCTGCGCGCCGCAGGCTTCCTGAAGCCAGCCTTCGAGGGCGAAGGCTTTGCGCCGCTCTGGGATCCGGACGAGGCACAATCATTTTTGTCTGGCTTTTTGAATGGAGCGGTTCCGGTCGCAGACGGCGACCAGGAATGGGAGCAGTTAAGTGCGGCGGGGTTGCGGCTTCGGGTCCCCCCGGGCGAGATCCTTCACATGCGCCTCGATGGACGTCTGTCACGCCTCGGCCGGCTGGCCGGGGCCGAAGGCTATCGAAGCCTGGCGGTGAATATCACGGAATTGCTCACTGCACGGACGCGCACCGAAGGGCTTCTGAACATGGAGGCTTTCGCAAAAAAAATCGGTCTGCGTTGGTCTGCCGCACGTCGCCTGGTCACGCTCGGACTGACACCATCAACGGAACTGCGCAATCCGGCATCCGGCGCAATGCAGCTTTACATTACGCCGGCTGATCTTCGGAGCCTCCACGCCCAATATGCAACCTTGTTGACCCTTTCCGCCGAACTGGGCCAGTCATGGCAGAGCGTGAGACACGTGCTGCGGTTAAGGCAGGTGCCGCAGGTGATGGCTGACGGAAAGGACTTCGGGCAATTATATGCCCGCAAAGATCTGGCGGGCTTCTGAGGGCGGGATTCTTGTTCTGCCTGTGACGGATGTTTCTTCCGGATCACGGGGGGGGCCGGGCAATACGATCAAGCGGCGCGCCCCTGGCTTCAGAGAATCCCCCCTGGAGATGGCGGGCGTCGAGTGGAAAGGCTATCGGTGCCAGATGCCACAGCTTCCTCTTTCCGTATTTCCTGTCCCAGGTGAATCCGCGATGTCCCTTGCATCGCGACTGGTACGTGCCAACCATGTGCCGTTTCGCGAATTCCTTCGTGATATGGGTATCGCGCCGAATGATCTTGGTGCCGGGGCGGACATGGTCATCGCGCGGCTGGCTGACCTTGCAGGTGTTTCGGCAACAGAGTTGCGACGAGACACGCCGGAAACGCGTGGCGACGATGCATGGTTTAACGGTATTCGCTTTCCTGCGTCGGGCGTCGGCGGCAAGAAGGTGTATGGCTGCCCTGATTGTATTGCAGCAGGCCCGGGACTGCGAGGCATCTGGTCATTGCCCTTCATGACAATCTGTCTTGATCATAAGAGACCACTGGTCGCGCTGTGGACTACTCAGGACAGGCTCGATCGCCATGATGTCGCCGAGCGACTGGCAGACCTGGACCTATCCGCAATTGCACGGCCTCAGGCGCGCGATCCTTCCGGATTCGAGCTTTGGTTTCAGGGGTGTCTTGAGGGGAAATCTGAGCCAGACCAATGGCTTGATCAGTTCGACCTTCATGCGGCGGCGCAATTCTGTTTCGAACTTGGCCGGGCGGCAATTGCGACGAAGCTGCGAAGATCAACCGCGATCCGAGAGGATCTGCACTGGTGGCCTGCCGCTATCGGTTTCCGGCTATGCGCCGGTGGGGACGCGGATCTCTGCGCCGCTTTGGTCGGATTGCAACATCTGATGGGGCATTCCGGCGAAGGGCCACGCAAGATCTTTGGCGGCCTTTACGATTTGCTCGCCCGCGATCCTTGCCCCGAGGAATTGCGGCAGTTTCGTAGTAGCCTGCAGCGCCATATTCTGGAAACCTGGCCGCTCGCGCCGGGGGATGAGGTGCTCGGAGAACCCGTCTTGCACCCTGGGCGTATGGGGGTGCGGGCAGTGGCGCATCTGCTGCAAATCCCCGAGACTGAGGTCGTCGCGGCGATTGGCGAAGACCGCAGCTGCCCGCCGGAATGGAGGCTGATCGGCAGGGCTGAAGCGAAGGCGCTTTTCCCGCAGAGCCTCGCCGAGCCTGAATTCTGCAAAGCTCTCTCGCTTTCAACGCGGCAGTTTAAACAAATGCGAGATGAGGGCTTGATGCAGCCCGTTGAGGGCGGGTTCTGGGACGTTTGGGCGGCGCAGGATCTGATCGACGATCTGTTGCATGGCGCAGAGCCGATATCGTTCATCCTGCATGACTGGTGCAGTCTGACAGAAGCCTCAGATCGCTTGCAGATGAAATTTCCCGGGATCATCGATGAAATCCGCTCCGGGCGGATTGCCCGGGTTGGCAAATATGTGCAGCGGTCCGGTTTTGCCTCGGTCCTGATCAATCTCGGCCATCTGGGTCAGGAGGGCGAAGCGATTTCGATTGAAACCCTTGCCTTTTCGCTGGGGCTGCGCCCGGTTGAACTCATCCCCTTCGTCCGTCGCAACAAGGTCTCTTGTCAGCAGATGGCCGGGGCGCGGGGCAGCGCAAAGCTGCGAATGAGTGCGGCGGACAGGCAGGCCTTCCATGACCGCTTCATCAGCTTTCGCGATTTGGGAATAGCGGCTGGTTTGGGATGGGACGTGCTTCAGGCCCGGCTTGATGAAAGCAGCATCGGGCCTGCGGGCGGCAGTGCGAGGATTTATTCCCGCGCTGAAATCAGCCAGCTGCTGCCCTGAATTCACGATAATCTAGGATCCGCGCAGATTTCACTTGACGCCCTTGCGCACACTATTCCTTACGTTTGCGCATGCTTCCCCTTTTTTTGGCTCTGCTGGTTGCCAGCACCCGCTCAGCGCGGCCTGCCTCCGACCCAGACCGCACGGATGGCGCGGTCGTCGCCCATCATCACGGTGGGGAATAGCGCCTGCCAGAGGGTTTCGGCGCGGGCGGCGGCCTGGGCGATGGCCGGGGTGGAGGTCAGGTCGATCACCGCCAGATCGGCTTCCATCCCGGGGGCGATATTGCCGATCTGGCCTTCGGCATGCAGCGCCCGGGCCGAGCCGACCGTCGCCAGCCACCAGAGCTGCGCCGGATGCAGCGCCTCGCCGCGCAGCTGCGCGACCTCATAGGCGGCGGCCATGGTGCGCAGCATGGAAAATGACGACCCGCCGCCGGTATCCGTGGCCAGTCCGACCCGCAAATGCCGCGCAAGACCCATGTCGAAAAGCCCCGAGCCGATGAACATGTTCGAGGTCGGGCAATGCACCAGCGAAGCACCGGCCTCGATCAGCCGCGCCTTTTCGCGGTCGGTCAGCCAGATCGCATGGCCGTAGACCGCGCCTTCGCGCAACAACCCCTGGGTCTCGTAAGTATCGAGGTAATCGCGCGATTGCGGGAAGAGGTCTTTCACCCAGGCGATCTCATCGGTCTGTTCCGAGAGATGCGTCTGCATCAGGCAATCGGGGTGCTCGCGCCACAATGTGCCAAGCGCCGCAAGCTGTTCGGGGGTCGAGGTCGGCGAAAACCGCGGCGTAACCACATAGGACAGCCGGTCCTGACCATGCCATGTCTCCAGCAAGGACTTGCTGTCATCATAGGCGGATTGCGCACTGTCGCGCAGGCCCTCGGGGGCATTGCGGTCCATACAGGTCTTGCCGGCATAGACCCGCATCCCCCTTGCCTGCGCGGCCCTGAAAATCGCATCGACCGAGGTCGGGTGGATCGTCGCATAGGAACAGACCGTTGTGGTGCCGCGCGCCAGCACCAGATCGAGATAGCGCCCCGCGATCTCCTCCGCATAGGCGGGATCGGCAAAACGCATTTCCTCGGGGAAGGTATAGAGGTTCAGCCAGTCGATCAGCCGCTTGCCCCAGGAGGCGATGATCGCCGTCTGCGGGTAATGCACATGCGCGTCGATAAACCCGGCCGAGATCAGGCAGTCACCGTAATCATGCACCTTTGCGCCGGGATTGGCCGCACGCAGATCACCCGCTTGCCCCACCGCCCTGATCCGGCCCTGGTCGACCAGCACCGCGCCCCGGCTCAGATGCTGCGCCGCAGCCTCGCCGATCACAAAGGGGTCTCCGGTGAAACTCAGCACCTGTCCCAGCAAGAGATCCGCCATTCGCCTCTCCGATCCGTTCACATCCTGTCAGCGAAACACCGCCACCATGTTACAATAAGCCGTCATCAGCGAAAGGAAATCCGCCGCTTGCCCCCTGTTTCCCGCATACGGCTTCCGGTAAACCCGGAGAATGCGGTGTCCGGAGAGTGCGGTGAAGGAGTGTCCATGAGGGAAACGGTCCAGGAGCGCGACGACGAGGAACTGGCCGCCGAACGCCTGACCCAGGTGCTTGAAGCCGTTGCGGCAAAGGATACCGCGCGGCTTGATTTACTGCTTGATCCCCTGCACGCCGCCGATATCGCCGATATCCTTGAACAGATCTCCTCGGGGGACCGCAGCGGGCTGCTGGCGCTCTGGCATGGCGGCATCGACGGCGATGTGCTGTCCGAGATCGACGAGTCGATCCGCGAAGAGGTTATCGAATCGCTGCCTGACAGCGTGGTGGCCGAGGCCGTTCGCGAACTCGACACCGATGACGTGGTCGATATTCTCGAAGATCTCGACGAGCCCGCGCAGGAAAAAATCCTTGATGCGCTGGAAGATGCCGACCGGATCGCGGTCGAACAGGCGATGTCTTATCCGGAGTATTCCGCCGGGCGTCTGATGCAGCGCGAGGTGGTGATCGCCCCCGAGCACTGGAATGTAGGCGAGACGATCGACTTTCTGCGCGGTGCCGACTGGCTGCCCGACCAGTTCTATCATGTCATCCTCGCCGATCCGAGGATGCGCCCCATCGGCTATGTCACCCTTGGCCGCATCCTCTCGGCCCCGCGCGATGCAAAGCTGAAAGACATCACCGAAGAGAGTTTCCGCACCGTAAAGGCGACCGATGAAGAGGCCGATGTCGCCTATTACTTCAACCAGTATCACCTGATTTCCTGCCCGGTGGTGGACGAGAATGGTCGGCTGGTCGGCGTCATCACCATTGATGACGCGATGAATGTGCTCGACGAAGAACATGAAGAAGACATGCTGCGCCTCGCCGGTGTCTCGGATGAGAGCTCGATCCAGGACGGGGTGATTGCGA
This sequence comes from Pseudogemmobacter sp. TB195, assembly GCF_058313095.1. Classification (NCBI taxonomy): domain Bacteria; kingdom Pseudomonadati; phylum Pseudomonadota; class Alphaproteobacteria; order Rhodobacterales; family Paracoccaceae; genus Pseudogemmobacter; species Pseudogemmobacter sp. TB195. The sequence continues at coordinate 54,073 of NZ_JBZEGG010000031.1, read as the reverse complement.
CGGTCAGAAGCCGCCTGCCCTGGCTGGTGGTCAATCTTTTCACCGCCTCGCTTTCCGCATTGGTGATTTCGCAATTCGAAGGGGTGATCGCCTCGCTGGTTTTGCTGGCGGCTCTGATGCCGATTGTGGCCTCGACCGGAGGGATTGCGGGCACGCAGTCGCTGGCGGTGGCGGTGCGCTCGCTTGCGACCCGCGATCTGACCCCGGCCAATGCCCGGCGGGTGATCTGGCGCGAACTCCGGGCAGGAATGGTGAACGGGATCTTCCTCGCGATGGTTCTGGCCCTTGCAGCCGTGGTGTTCTTCCACGATCCCTGGCTTGGATCGGTGCTGGCGATGGCGATGATCTGCAATCAGGTGGTGGCGGCAACGGGCGGGGTTCTGGTGCCGCTTGCCTTTAACCGAATGGGGATGGACCCGGCGCTTGCCTCGGGAACCTTTGTGACTACACTCACCGATGTGATGGGCTATCTCGCCTTTCTTGGCTTCGCTGCACTGGTGCTGTTGTGAAAGAACTCAAAGCTGAAATCCGCAGACAGGCTGCCGAAGCCCGCGCACTCGCCTATGCGAAAGGGCAAGGTCAGGCAGCGGATCTGCTGGCGGATTATCTGGCGGCACATGCCGGCAAGGTGCTCTCGGGCTATATGCCCTTCCGGACCGAGATCGACCCCCTGCCCGCCATGGCGGCACATCAGGGCCCGCTCTGCCTGCCGGTGATCCCTGGCCGCGACCAGCCGCTCAGATTTCGCGAATGGAGCCCCGGTGCCCCCCTGATCGAGGGCACCTTCAAGGCGCTGATCCCGGCAGAGGGTGCCTGGGCGGAACCCGAGATCCTGATCGTGCCGATGCTGGCCTTTGACGCCCGCGGCTACCGGCTGGGCTATGGCGGCGGCTTTTACGACCGCACGCTCGAGGCCCTGCGCGCGCGCCGCCCAACGCTGGCAGTCGGTTTCGCCTTTGACGCGCAGGAGATGGACGAGGTGCCGATCGACAGAACCGATCAGCGGCTCGACGTCATGATCACCGAAAGCGGCGTCAGGTTTTTCGGGTGATCCGCGGCCTGGTCCTCGGCCTCCTCGCCGCGGGCCCCGCAGCGGCCGGCTGTTTCACCGCAGAGGACCTGCCCGCGCGCGCAGTCTATTCCGACGGCGCCGCGCTTGAATATCTCGACCTGACGGATGATGTCCTGACCTATCGCAGCGGCAAGATCACCTCGCGCCTGGCGGCTGGTCTCTGGCCGCTTACGAGCGAGGCGCCGGGCTTCCGGATCAGCTATGACTGGAGCGCCCCCCTGCCCTTGCCCGGGCCAGAAGCGATCCGTGATCAGGGCGGCGAAATCACCCTGCAGGGCCGGATGACGCGGCAAAAAGCAGCGCCGGTGACAGTCTCGCTCACCATCCGGGTGCTGGGCGAAGAGGCGGTGACCTAGGAAGACTGCATCTATACCGCCTTCCGGATCCATAAGGTGATGACGGCGGCGGAAGGCCGGAAGATGATGGATGCGAGCCTTCTGTTCGCGCCTTCGGCCATGCTGGCCATATCGTCCGAAGCCTTTGATCTGACGGATAATACATCGCGGGTCAGCCAGCTGAAATCGCTCGAATAGCGCCCTGTCAGCCGCGCGCGCGGAACACCTCGCGGATCGTCTTGACCTTACCCGGCTCTTTCACCTGATAGCCCGGCAGCTGCGAGATCTCGCGCGCGAATTCCGGCCCGCGCATCACTGCCAGCACCCGCTCCATCGCCGGGTGGTCCAGGATGCGGCGGTGGCAGATAAAGACGTAGTCTTCCGTCAGCACCGGCACGAAATCGAGCCCGAACTGCCGCGCCGCCGCCTCGACGCCAAAGGCCACATCGGCAAAACCCGAGGCGACATAGGCCGCCACCGCCGCATGGGTGAATTCGGAATGCGAATAGCCGTTGATCGCTGCGCCCTGGACCTGGTGCTGCGCCAGCAGCTGATCGAACAGGATCCGCGTGCCACTGTCGGGATCGCGGTTCACCAGCCGCACGCCTGAGCGCGTCAGATCATGGCAATGGGTGATCCCCAGCGGGTTCCCCTTGCCCACAATCAGCCCCATCTCGCGCGTCACGAATGAGATCACCCGATGTTCCTCGGGGTCAAGCCAGCCGCGCGTCATCGCGAGCGTGCGCGCGCGCAGCTCGCCCTGTGGCAGGTGCATCCCGGCAAGATCACAGGTGTTTTCCACCATCGAAACCAGGGAATTCGAATTCGAGACATAGCGGAAATCAACGCTGCCTTCGAAATCCCGCGCCAGCAGCTCGCGCAGTTTCGGCACCGCGAAGCCATGACTTGCCCGCACCCGCAGCTCGAGCCGCCCGCTGGCAAGCGTCTGGTTCACCTCGGTCTGGAGTTCCTGTGCCAGGTTTTGCAGCAAAGGCCGCAGCCGCGCTTCCAGCCGTTCCGCCGCCCAGACCAGCTTGTCGCCAAAGGCCGTCAGGCTGGTGCCGCTGCCCTGCTTGCGCTCCACCAGATCCGAGCCGAAAAACTCCGACCATTTGACCAGCAGATTCCAGGCATGGCGGTAAGACATCCCCGCCCTGGCCGCCGCGACCGAGAGCTTGCCGGTATTGCGAATATCCGACAGCAAGCCCAGCGTGATCTCCAGCCGCTCCTGGGTCTCACGGCGCTGAAACGCCCAGACCGGCGCGATTTCAACCCTGACTGACCTGTCCATCTTATGAACTCCTGTTCATGTCTTCACCCTGCAAGTCCGGCACAAGCTTGCCGGACCTTGCCCGGCGAGTCATGTAACCCAAATCATATTCACATAATTTTTCACCGGAGTAAGCTTATTTTCATCAGGCGATTCCGGGAGGAGAGCGGATCGCCCGGTCAATATATGAACTGACGTGCATATGATGGAGGGAACTATGCTCGACCAGAGAACCGGCGGGATCTATCCGCTGCTGATCGGCGGCGAGACGCGGCCCGCGCTTTCGGGCCGCACTTTCGAGACGCTCAACCCCGCAACCGGCGCCCATCTTGCCCATGTGGCCGAAGCCGGGGTCGAGGATGTCAATCTCGCCGTCGCTTCTGCGCGCAAGGCGTTTGAAGAGGTCTGGGCCCCGATGCGCGCCGCCGACCGTGGCGCGCTTCTTCTGCGTTTCGCCGAGGTGATCCGGAGCCACAGCGAAGAGCTGGTCGAGCTGGAAAGCCTTGATTCCGGCAAGCCGGTTTCCGCGATCCGCCGCCAGGATCTGCCGGCGGTGATCGATACCCTGACCTATTACGCGGGCTGGGCCGATAAGATCACCGGCACTGTGACCCCTGCCCGCCCGGACGCGCTGACCTATACGGTGCGCGAGCCTCTGGGTGTGGTCGGTGCCATCATCCCGTGGAACTTCCCGCTGATGATCGGCATGTGGAAGATCGCACCGGCGCTGGCCTGTGGCTGCACGGTCGTGCTGAAACCGGCCGAGATTACGCCGCTGACCGCGATCCGGCTGGGCGAGCTTGCGCTGGAAGCCGGGCTGCCGCCGGGTGTGCTTAATGTGGTGCCGGGCTTTGGCAAGGTTGCGGGCCAGGCCATCGTGGATCACCCCGATATCGACAAAGTGACCTTCACCGGCTCGCCGGTTGTCGGGCGCCAGATCCTGCAGGGCTCGGCGGGCAACCTGAAACGCGTGACGCTCGAACTCGGCGGGAAATCCGCCAATATCATCTTCCCCGATGCCGATATCGATGCGGCAGTGCGGGCGGCGGGTTCGGGGATCTTCTTCAATACCGGGCAGGTCTGCTCGGCCGGCTCGCGCATCCTCGTTCATGAATCGATCCATGACGAGGTGGCCGAAAAACTCGCGGCCCGGGCCAAAGGCATGCGGCTTGGCAACCCGCAGGAGTCGGGCACCTCGATGGGGCCGGTGGTCTCAGAAGTGCAGATGAACCGCATTCTCGATTATATCGAGATCGGCCGGGCCGAGGGCGCAGAGGTCGTGACCGGCGGTGCCCGCCACGGCGACCAGGGCTATTTCATCGAGCCGACCGTCTTCGCCAATGTCCGCCACGACATGCGTATCTCGCAGGAAGAGATCTTCGGCCCGGTCGCGGCCGTGGTTCCCTTCAAAGACGATGATGATGCGCTGCGCCTTGCCAATGGCACCGTCTACAGCCTCGCCGCCGGGGTCTGGACCTCTGACATGACCCGCGCCCACCGCTTCACCCGCAAGCTGAAGGCCGGCACCGTCTGGGTCAACACCTATGGCCCGACCGATATCCGCCTGCCCTGGGGTGGCGTGCGCGATTCCGGTTTCGGGCGTGAACATGGCGAAGAAGCCATCGCCAATTTCACCGAACCGAAAGTGGTCTGGATCAATACCGGACCAGCCTGACCTGCCCCCCTAACTCCCTGAAGCCTTTTCCCGAGGCTCACTTCGGGGTCCGTCTGACTGGTCACGACCAGGGTGGCGGACCCCGCTTTTCCCCAAATTCCGATAAAGGATCCTCCGATGCGTATCGCGATCATCGGCCAGCAGGCCTTTGGCAAAGCCGTTCTTGAAGCCTTCCTCGCGCGTGGCGATGATGTCGCCGCCGTCTTCTGCGCACCCGAAAAGCCTGGTGCGAAACCCGATCCGCTGCGGCTCGCGGCTGAAGAAAAGGGGGTGAAGACCCTGCAGCTCCCCAATCTGACCAGCGACGCAGCGGCAGAGGCGCTGCGCGCGCTGGATGTCGACCTCGCCGTCATGGCCTATGTGCTGCAATTCGCGCCGCAGGGCTTTGTGACCATCCCGAAACATGGCGCCATCTGCTATCATCCCTCGCTTTTGCCGAAATACCGCGGCCCGAGCGCGATCAGCTGGCCGCTGATCCGGGGCGAGACCGAAACCGGGCTGACGATCTTCCGCCCCAATGACGGGCTGGATGAGGGTGATATCGTTTTGCAAAAGACGACTGCGATCAGCGCTGATGACACGCTTGGCACCGTCTATTTCGACCGGCTTTTCCCGATGGGTGTGGCCGCGATGCTCGAGGCCGCTGACCTTATCCTTGCGGGAAAACACAGCGAGACCGTGCAGGATGAGACCCTGGCCACCTATGAGGGCTGGTGCCGCGACCCCGAGGCGCGGATCAACTGGTCGGCCCATGCGATCGATATCCACAACCTGATCCGGGGATGCGATCCGGCGCCCGGCGCCTGGATGCTGGTCGGCGACGAGAAGATCCGCATCTATGACAGCCATCTGATCCCCGCCCGCCGCTTTGCCGATGTGAAAGGCAAGCCCGGCACCATCGCCGGGATCGACGGCGGCAAGGTCCAGGTCGCGCTGCAAGGCGGTCTGATCGAGATCGGCCGCGTCCGCACCGCTCAGGGCGAGAAGCTCAGCGCGGCAGACTATGCCAGCCGCCTGGGCCTTGTGATCGGCGACCGGATCGACAGCCATAATACCGGGCTGCGCACAGCTGCCGAATGACAAAAAAACCGCCCGGGCCTTATGGTCCGGGCGGTCTCTTCAGCGAGGATTGCGCGTCTTCCAGGGCAGCGGCATATCCCCCGCCATGATGCCGCCGTCAGGGTCGATGCAATTGCCCACAGCGGCGAGGCCATAGTCGCGGATCTGATCCATCATCGCGCGCGCCTGTTCCCAGAGGGCAGGACCCCGCGCGAAGCCGGTGGCGATGGGCTGTTTCCTGATCGGATCGATGCGCTTGATCCGGCGGGACAGGCCGCCCTTTTGCAGCTGATCGGGGCGCGGCGCTCTTGCCCGGCCGTCTCCGAGGCCGAGGTCACGGCGTGCGTCCAGCTGGTGGCGACGATCCGCGCCTGTCGCGATTGCGCGAGCCTTTCGACGGCGGGACGCAGGCGCTTTGCCGCCTCGCGCCAGGACAAGGCCAGTCAGAATGATACCGATGGGCTGCGCAAATATCTTGCGCGTTTCGGGCTGGACCGGGCGGAGATCTGCGCCTGACCGGCGCCTGAAAGCCCTGTCCGGAAACCCCTGTCCGGAAACCCCTGTGGTCAGTCCTTTTTCTTCTTCGGCTGCAACGCATGTTCCAGCCGTTCCGCATAGGCGCGGCGCTCGGTCTCGTTCAGGGTGGCCAGATAGGCGCCCATCACCTCGCTGGCACTGATAAGACGGCGGCTGTTGCTTTCCGAGATCGTCACCAGCGCATCCTGCATGGCTCCGGCCTCAAAAGGCGTGGCCCGCAGCGCGGCCAGAAGCGGGTCATAATCGGCGCGCAGCTGCGCATGGCCGCGTTTCAGATCGGGGTTGCGGCTGACCCAGGCCTCGCGCATCGCGCGCCAGTCCTCGCCCCGCATCGCTGTCGCCAGCGGCCCGAGCCCATTGTCGCGCCGCGCGCCCGACCCATGTTCCCCGCCGCTTCTGGCGCCCGAATGCATATCCGACCAGGCCCCCAGCCAGGCACCGGCGAAAAACCCGCCAATGGCCAGATTGAGCGCCAGTGAGGCCGCCAGAAGCGCCCTGACCCAGCCGCGCGTTCCAGGCTGTCCTGCCCCGTTTTGCGGATCCGTCACACCCATTTCTCCTCAGCCTCCGGCCAGAAAATAGATCGCCACCGGCTCCAGTTCAGGCCCGTCATCGCCCTCGGCCCCGGTCGCGGCCGCCACCCCGGTCCAGAACCCGTCGCTCAGCCCGGCGGGGTCGGAATAGCCCAGAAACAGCGCAAGTGCGGCCACGGCGCCAAGGCTGGCCACCACACCGCTGCCTCCGAACCCCGCGCTGAAAGACGTCCAGAGCCGCACGATCCCCGCAAGGGGACCCGCAGCCGCAGGATGTGCCCGCCGCAAGGGTGTCTCTGAAGGTGCCGGCATCGCCGCAAGGCCCGCCTGCAGCACATGCGCCATCAGCGCCCCGGATGGCTCGGGGGCAGTCGCCCGCGCAAGAAGGAAGACGCGGTCAAGCTCGGCGCCCGTCAGCTCCGGCGCAGTCCGTTCTGGTCCATTCAGCTCTGTCTTGCCCATCGCTCAATCCCCTTCAAACCCCAAAAGCGCCCGATACGGCCCGAGCGCCTGCGCCAGACCGCGGCGCCCGCGTGCGGTCAGGCTTTCGACCGCTTCGATCCCCACGCCCAGCACCGCCGCGATCTCGGGGTTCGAGAGCCCCTCGATATGGCGCAGGACCACCGCCTCACGCTGGCGGTCGGGCAAGGCGGCCAGCGCACGGTCAAGCGCGGCCATCCGTTCGGACGCGATCAGCCGCGCCTCAGCCCCCGGCGCGCCATCTGCCGCTTCGGGCGCATCGCTCAGTTCCAGCGGCGCACCGCCTGTGTGACGGTGGCGGCGCTGCCGGCTGCGGATCCGGTCGGTCGCCAGATTGGCCACCACCCGGTAGAGCCAGGTCGAGACCTTCGCCTCGCCCTCGCGCCAGCCCGGGGCCGCGCGCCAGAGCCGGAGCATCGCCTCTTGCGCGATGTCTTCCGCCTCGGCCCGGTCGCCCGCCATCATCCGGCTGGCAAAGGACAGGACCGGCGGCAAAAGCCGCGCCGTCAGAAGCCGGGCCGCAACGGCATCGCCCTGCGCATAGCGCGCGAGCAAAACCGCCTCGTCCTCGTCCTCGACCGTATCCCGGGGCATCCTCATTCCCATCTGTTACCCCGGAACCCGGGGCCACCGCAAAGCCCGGCTTGCGACCCCCCGCCCTTAACCGATCTTTTACTGAACGATCCGCGAAGCGGCCCGCCATCCGATATATGCTGTCCGAAACCGGCCGTTCCCGTAGTGCCTGACAGCTTTATAACGGCGCGGATCGGCGCTTCCGTCGCGGTATCGCAGATAAATCCGGCCCGCCACCGCAAGAGCATTCCCGATAAAGCACCTGCGCCGGGGGGGGATGCGACTAAACATCCCTGTGAAACAGGTTTCAAACTGCCTAATCTGATGGCGGGGACGAGAATCGAAGAGGCAGAAGACGCGGCATGCAGAGCAGCAATCCGAAAACCGCCTCCGGCTATGATCTGCTGGCGGAGGGGCGGGTCAGCAAAGAAGCCGGAGGCACAGCAGAGCAGCCAGCGCCGGACCAGGATGCCTCTGAACGGCCCCTGCGCCCGGCCATGTTGCGCGGCTGGCGCCGCCGCTGCCCGTCCTGTGGCGCGGGGCCGCTGTTCCAGGGCTTTCTCAAGGTGCGCGATCACTGCCCGGTCTGTAATGAGGCGCTGTTTCACCAGCGCGCCGATGACGGGCCGGCCTATGTGACGATCCTGATCGTGGGCCATATCATCGGGCCGCTGATGCTCGCGCTCTATATCAAATGGACGCCTGATCCGCTGATTACCGCTGCGCTTTTGTCGGTGGCGAGTGTGGCGATGTCGCTGTTTTTGCTGCCCCGGATCAAGGGGGCCTTTGTCGGATTGCAATGGTCGCGGAGGATGCATGGCTTTGGAGGAAATGAACGTGGATGAGCCACAGATCCGCGATGCGGCCACGGTAATCCTCACCCGGCGCGAGGGCGGCGAGGCGCGGATCCTGATGGGGCAGCGCGGCGCGAAAGCGGTCTTCATGCCGTCGAAATTCGTCTTTCCGGGTGGTGGTCTGGATGCGGCGGATGAGGATGCCGGGGTCTCGGGGCTGAGCGCGGATTGCGCCGCACGCCTGGCGCAGATCAGCCCGGGCGTTCCCGGCGGGGCAGCACCTGGCCGGCTGGTGACGGCCGCCTTGCGCGAGCTGCGCGAAGAGACCGGGCTGGGATATCCGCCGGGGGCGGCAAAGCTGCGCTATGTGTTTCGTGCCATCACGCCGCCCGGGCGGCCGCGCCGCTTTGATGCGCGGTTTTTCCTCGCTGATGCGGCGGGGCTGGACGGCGATCCGGATGATTTCTCGCAGGCCTCGGATGAGCTGTCGCATCTGGCCTGGCTGGGGCTGGAGGAGGCAAGGCGGCTTGATCTGCCCTTCGTCACCGAAGTGGTTCTGGCCGAGATCAGCAATCTTCTGCGCGGTGGCGATCAGCCCGGCGTACCGTTTTTCGACAATTCCGGCGCGCGGCCGGCGTTTCGGCGGATACTGTAGGGACGGGTTTCTGGCCGGGGGCGGATGCTTCCGGCGGGAGTATTTTCGTCAGGAGGAAGTGGCTCTGTCGCCAGGATCCGGTCAGAAGGGCTTCAGCCGGGCTTTCGGATAGCCGTTAAAATCGAAGATCTCGGCAGCGGCGCGCAAGCGGTCGGGGCCGATGCGGCCCCGGTCAAGCACAAATCCGAATTCGCCCCTAGGTGTCGCGATGGCGAGGGTGCGGTAGCCGCTGTCGACCCAGATCACCCACCACTCTCCCATGCCGGGCACGGTAAATCTGCCAGGGCCGGTCACGGTTACGGGGCCCGAGGCGGTGACCTCGCGCCCGTCAAGGCAGAGCCGGGCTTTGACGGAAAGCTGGCCGGAGGCGGTCTGGCGGAAGACGGCGCCGCCGGGGGCGCAGCTCTGGGCCTCACCCCTTGTATAGGCGGCGGCCTGGCGCCAGTCGCCTGTGATGCGGGCAGGCTGGAAAGCGGCGGCGGACCAGATCCCGGCACCTGAGTTGCGAAACACCGTGCGGCCGACGGTTTCAGGCGCGCGGGGCGCGCAGGCCTGAAGGACGAGGCCAAGCCCCGCCCCGGCAAGCCCAAGGCGGATTAGTTGGGTTATTGCAGGCATTCGGTCATCCTTCGGCCGCTGTCATCAAGGATCTCATTGCAGCCAAACAGCGGTGTGAACGGCGCGCAGGTGCCCGACCGTGCAAGGCATTGCCCTTTGCATTGGCTCGACGCGGTGCAGCGCTTGCCGGAATCTTTCGTGCTCCAGACGCAGCTGCTGAAGCCGGACCCGGTCTTTGCCCAGCTGCCCCCGGCCTTTTCACAGGTCAGGCGGGCCTCAGCGGTGAAAGGGTTGGTATCGACCGGGGCGGCTTCCGGCATGGCCACCTCTTGCGGGGCCACCTCTTGCGCGGCGGGCACTTGCGGGGCGGCCTCATGAGGCTGTCCGGCAGCCTCTGCGGGGGCGGCCTCTTTCGCGCCCGTCGCGGCCCCGGCTGTGGCGGGTGTCGTCTTTGCCACCGGCGCGCCAGCGGCAGCCAGGGGCGGTCCAAGCGGTGTGGTCTCGATCGCATCGCCGGTGATAACCGTCGTCGCGGGTTTTTCCGCGCCCGCCCCGCCCGCGCCGGATTTCTCGACCCCCGGCAGGCAGCCGCCAAGCGTCAGCGCGAGCGCGAGCGCCCCGGCCAGTGTCACAAACCGATACCCGATACCTGTCATCCGGCTGTCCCGCCGCTCTTGCCCGTGTTTATCATTATGGCGCGAGACTGCCCCGAAACGGCCAGGCGGGCAAGCGCGAAGCGCCCGGCAAAGGATCAGAACGGGCGCGGATGCAGGCGATAGACCTCGTTCAGATCGGCCAGAACCCCGGGCGCAAGCTGCAGCTCTGCCGCGCCGATGCAGGTCGCGAGATCGGCAAGCCTGGTCGCTCCGATAATCGGGATCGTGGTGAAGGGCCGCGAGCGGCAAAAGGCAATCGCCATCTGAACCGGATTGAGCCCGTGATCCGCTGCCACCGCGAGACAGGCCGCCACCGCCGGAAAGACCTGCGGCGTGATACGGCCACCCAGGTCCGGGACCCGCGCCCGGCGGCTGTCTGAGGGCGTCACATCGCCGGCATATTTGCCAGACAGCAGCCCCGTCGCAAGCGGCGAATAGGCCAGAAGCGGCAGATCCTCGATCAGGGAAAGCTCGGCATGATCAGTGTCGAACTGGCGGCACAACAGCGAATATTCGTTTTGCGCGCTGACCATGCGCGGCAGACCCAGCGTATCGGCCAGATGCAGCCAGCGCGCCGTGCCCCAGACGGTCTCATTCGAGAGCCCGATGGCGCGGATCTTGCCCTCGGTGATCAGGCTCTGCGCGGCGGTCAGGATATCGGTCATCGCGGCGTTTTCGGCGGCGCGGTCGATTCCGGTCGGCGCATAGTTCCAGTTCTGGCGGAAATGGTAGCTGCCGCGATTGGGCCAGTGCAGCTGATAAAGGTCGATGTAATCGGTGTTCAGCCGCTTCAGCGAAGCCTCTGCCGCCGCCCGCAGGCTGGCGCCGGTGATCGGCTCTCCGGGGCGGACATGCTGGCCGGTGCCGGTGATCTTGGTGGCAATCACCAGCCGGTCGCGCCCGCCCCGCGCTTTGATCCAGGAGCCCACGATCTCTTCGCTGAGGCCCACGGTTTCGGCCCGGACCGGGTTGACCGGATACATTTCGGCAGTGTCCCAGAAGGTGATGCCGTGATCCAGCGCCAGATCGGCCTGGGCATGACCCTCGGCCTCGGTATTCTGGCTGCCCCAGGTCATGGTGCCGAGGCAGAGCTCTGAGACGGTCAGGCCGGAACGACCGAGGGGAATCATTTTCATGGCAGAGCTCCTTTTGCGGGCGAGACTGCGGGCGCCGGAAGCAGGAGGCAAGGCCGCCCGGACAGGCTGGCATTCAGGGGCGGCGTTTGCGCAAAAGGCCGCCACATCTGCACATCCCCGCGCCCAGGGCCGGTTTGCGCCAGATCAAGGCAGGGACAATCCGGCGGGCGCAGATTTTACCCCGAACTCATCCCAGACCCAAAGGAGCCCTGACCATGGATATCAGGTTTGACGGAAAAACGGCGCTGGTAACCGGGGCCGGGTCGGGGATCGGCCAGGCGGTCGCGCTGGATCTTGCCGCCTCCGGTGCGGTCGTGATCGCCTCGGATCTGACCGAGGATGCAGCGCAAAAGACCGTGGCAAAGATCATCGCCGCCGGGGGCGAGGCGGTTGCGGCCTACGGCGATGTTGCGGATCCTGCGGTGGTGGAGGCCCAGATCGCGCTGGCCGAACAGCATGGCGGACTGCATCTTCTGGTCAATAATGCCGGGATCGGCGGCCCATCGGCCCCGACAGGCGCCTATCCGCTTGACGGCTGGGACCGGGTGATCGGCGTCAATCTGAATGCGGTTTTCTACGGTCTGCGTTTTGGCCTGCCAGCCATGGAGCGCGCAGGCGGCGGTGCAGTGGTCAATATGGCCTCGATCCTCGGCACCCAGGGCTTTGCCGGATCGGCAGCCTATGTCGCGGCGAAACATGCCGTGCTGGGCCTGACCAAAACCGCAGCGATGGAATATGGCGGAAAGGGCATCCGGGTGAATGCGGTCGGCCCCGCCTTTATCGACACGCCGCTGCTTTCGGGCTTCGACAAGGAGACCCGCGACTGGCTGATCTCGAAACATCCGGTCGGCAGGCTGGGACGCTCAGAGGAGGTCTCGTCCCTGGTTCTGTTCCTGCTTTCGGATCGGGCGAGCTTTGTTACCGGAAGTTACCACCTGGTCGATGGGGGTTATTGCGCGCCTTAAAAGAGGGAGGCTCTGGCCTCCGATACCTCTCAGCCCCCGCCTGTGGCGGAGCCTCCCCCGGGATATTGCCGGACGCGTAAAGCCCTGCCCCGCCCGGACTGATGATCCGGCCCTGCCCCGGTCCTGAGAGGCGAACCAGATGGGGTGGCCCGGCCCGGAGGGGACGGTTTATCGCAAAGCTCTGGCCCTTGGCGGCGCCCCGCGTTAAACCCCGGATCCGAACCGGTCGAAAGGCGTCTTCATGGCCCGCATTCTCATCACCTCTGCAATTCCTTATATCAACGGGATCAAGCATCTGGGGAACCTTGTCGGTTCGCAGCTGCCTGCGGATCTGTTTGCCCGTTATATGCGTGGCCGCGGCAATGAGGTGATGTTCATCTGCGCGACCGACGAGCATGGCACCCCCGCCGAGCTTGCCGCCGCCAAAGCCGGCAAGCCAGTCGAAGAGTATTGCCGCGAGATGCATCTCGTCCAGGCCGATCTGGCAAAGGGCTTCCGGCTGAGCTTTGACCATTTCGGTCGCTCCTCCAGCCCGGAAAACCACCGCCTGACCCAGCATTTCGCGGGGGTTCTGGCCGATAACGGGCTGATCCGCGAGGTTACGGAGCAGCAGTTCTATTCGATCGATGATGGCCGTTTCCTGCCCGACCGCTATATCGAGGGCACCTGCCCCAATTGTGGGTTTGAGAGCGCGCGGGGCGATCAATGCGACAATTGCACCAAGCAGCTTGACCCGACCGATCTGATCAACCCGCATTCGACGATCTCCGGCTCGACCAATCTCGAGCTGCGCGAAACCAAACATCTCTACCTGCGCCAGTCGGCGCTGAAGGGTGATATCGAGGCCTGGATCGACGGCAAGAAGGACTGGCCGATCCTGACCACGTCGATTGCGAAGAAATGGCTGCATGATGGCGATGGCCTGCAGGATCGCGGTATCACCCGCGATCTGAAATGGGGCATCCCGGTGAGAAAGGGTGACCAGCCCTGGCCGGGGATGGAAGGCAAGGTCTTCTATGTCTGGTTCGACGCGCCCATCGAATATATCGCCTGCACCGCCGAATGGGCGGATGCGAATGGCCGCCCGGCCGCTGACTGGGAACGCTGGTGGCGCACCGACAAAGGCGCCGCTGACGTCACCTATTACCAGTTCATGGGCAAGGATAATGTCCCCTTCCACACGCTGTCCTTCCCGGCAACGATCATCGGCTCAAACGAGCCGTGGAAGCTCGTGGATTACCTGAAATCCTTCAATTACCTGAATTATGACGGCGGCCAGTTCTCGACCTCGCGCGGGCGCGGTGTGTTCATGGACCAGGCGCTGTCGATCCTGCCCTCGGATTACTGGCGCTGGTGGCTTTTGTCCCATGCGCCGGAAAGTGCGGATTCCGAATTCACATGGGAGAATTTCCAGGTCTCGGTGAACAAGGATCTCGCCGATGTGCTGGGGAATTTCGTCTCCCGCATCACCAAATTCGCAAAGGCGAAATTCGGCGATGATGTGCCGGCGGGCGGTGCCTATGGCCCGCAGGAGGCCGCGCTGATCGCCGATCTGACCACGCGCATCCGTGAATATGAACGGCTGATGGATGCGATTGAGGTGCGCAAGGCGGCGGCAGAGCTGCGCGCGATCTGGGTTGCGGGCAATGAATATCTGCAATCCGCTGCGCCCTGGTCGGTGGTGAAAACCGACCCCGAGGCCGCCCAGGCCATCGTGCGTTTCGGTTTCAACCTGATCCGGCTTTACGCGGTGCTGTCGCGCCCCTTCATCCCGGATGCCGCGGCGGCGATGATGGCGTCACTTGGCCGCGAGGACTGGGCCTGGCCCGAGGATGTCGCCGATGCCATGGCCGGCGTGGTCGCAGGCAGCGCCTTCACCGTGCCCGAAAACCTCTTCCGCAAGATCACCGATGAAGAGCGCGCCGACTGGCAACAGCGCTTTGCCGGCATCCGCAGCTGAAGACGCCCCCCTTTCTGGCCCCGGGCGCCGCAGGAAAGCCGCGCCCGGGTCAGTCCTGACAGGGAAAACCGCCCTGTGGCCGTGCTGCTGTCGATGAAGCAGACAGCCGGTGCGATGCGCCGAAACCCGGACCCGCACCTTGTGGTGCCTGGAGCGCTGGTATCTTTGCGGGTCAGAGCCCGGACATATTCTGATCAGCCATTTTCCGATCAACACAGGCCCGCAGGCGCAATCCGGCAGGATTATTAATGTCGCGGGGCTGGCCTCCTGCAATGCTGCAAGCGCGAAAAAATTCCTGCATTTGCGAATAATTCGCCAAATGTATAGCAGCTATCTTAACCAAATCGGCCACATCAGGGAATATTTCCCTGACCTGGGCAAAAACTGAGAACCTCAGACTCGCCATGCCATGGCAGACTGTCGCCACTGCTCGTTCCGCTTCCCGAAGCTGCCAAAGGGAGAATCACATGAACGACATTTCTCAGAAGCGACACGCTCTGACGCGGGGGCCGGTTCTGGCCGCCATAGTTTTCGCGCTCGCCTATGGCTCAGCAATGGTACTGGTGATCGCGCCGCGCGGCCTTTTGGGCGGGTCGCAATCGGTGGCCGTGGAAGGCGGCGCATTCTCCGGGGGCCTGTTCTCCGAGGGTGCGGGGGCTGATCAGCCGCAGCTCCTGCGGGCCGGGTTCACCCCGCTGCCGCCCGACCGTTCGGCCTATGGGATCCGAGACTGACAGATCAGGTTGCCGGCTGACCAGATGGCAGCATGGCCAGAACGATAAACCGATTTAATGGCCCGGACCGGAACTTTCCGCGCCGGGCCATTTACTGTTTTCTCGCGGCAGTGTCTCGCGTGGAAGTGAACACTCCCCGAACACAAACTTCTGAAAACGCGCCAAACATTCGGCTTGATTAATTCCGAGTATTTTAATAGGAAATACAAGTCCAGCTTTTCGCCAGATATGTCCGGGCGCGCCGCCCGATGTCATCCTGACTTTACGATCTGCGACTTGCCTGCCTTCCCACGCCCGCCCCAGTTTACCGCAACAGCGACCGTTTCCGCACAGGACCCGCATAAGCCAGGACTGCGCCCTGAGAAACGGCCCCCGACCGGAGCCACTTGCCCCGATGTCTGAACATCTCGCCGATGCCGATGCCTTGCCGCTTGCCTCGCTGGGGCTCGATGCTTTCGAGACCGGGATGCTGGCCGTCACCCGCCATTTCATGACCGCCTTCGCGCGGCCTGAAAGCCAGGCCTGGCAAAGCGCCTATACGATTGCCGCCGAACGCTGGGGCCAGGCGCGGGGCCCGCAGATCGCGCATGGGCTTCTTGCGGTGATCCAGGCGCTGCGCCAGGCGCGGGACGAAGATTTCCACTATGCCAACCCGCTCTGCACCTCCTGCCGCGACCAGGTGACGCCGGAGGAGGCTGCCTTTTGCCTCATGCTGCATGCGATGCGCCGCGATCGCGCCGATCTTGCGCGCGGCCCGGTGCTGGAAGTCACCGGCGGCCGGATGGATCCGCTGCTGATCCAGGTAGCCCTGTCTTTCGCGGCGCGTTTCCCGGCAGAGGATGCGGGCAACACCGCCGCCGCAAAGGCCGCCGCGAAATCTGCCGCACAGGCAGAGGGCCTGAGCCTTATTCCGGTTGCCGCCGGCACCGCCTCACAACGCCCCTCTCTGCGGCCCACACAGCGACCGGACCATCGTCCGACCCATCCCCCTGCGGCACGGCACCTGCGCCTCGTGCATTGATCGAATAACTGTCGCAACCTGTCGCGCGTCAGTGCGAATTTGCACGGTGACGCCGCCGGGCTGAGCATAAACCCGGTCTTGCCCGGCGGAGAGTGAGCTCTTAGATCCGGAAAGACAAAAGCGAAGGATCCAGCGATGTTGACATCATCGGCGCGTTTCGAGACCCTGAATGGCTCGAAATATATGCAACAACTGTTCCGACATTTCGCCCATAAGATCGAGGTCGAAGTGGATGCGCATCACGGGCGGGCCACGCTCGGCCCGGGACCTCTTGAGATGGAGGCCGATGCGGGCGGCCTCTCGGTGAAGGTCTCAGCGGAAGATGTGCGCGGCATTATCGAAGCGCGCTATATCGTCGACAAACATCTGGTGGTCTTTGCCTTCCGCGACGGCTTTTCCGGCTTTGCCTGGACGCTGGACGAGACGGCCCCTGCCTGAAACGGGGCCGCAACCCGCGGCGGGTCTGCTCGGGTCAGGATGCAGCGATCCCGCCACCGCACATTTCGCCCTCCCATCTGCCCCCGCCCCGTCAACAGCCAGGCCGACCGGAGCGGTCACGCCAAATACTGCCCGCCACAAGGAATGGACGGCGAAGCGCAATCCGGTGCTGAGCATCCCGATGATCGAAGCCGCAGGACCTCGGCTGCGGAGGCCAGCCGCAGCTTTGGCCGGCCCTCTCCCGGGATCGGGGACCGTACCGATGATGTCCGGCGAAAACACGAGAAAAACAGCTCCGCGATCTGCAGGCGGGCGAACCTTAGGCCGAAGCCACGCTGCATCTGCAGGCCCCAAAAAGTTGCCGGCCCGCATGGAGCGGCAGGACCAGGCCATGATCGTGCCACTGATTCAAAAAACCATGGCGCAGGAATTGATCCTGGCGACCGGTGAGGCTCCGCCTGCTGAGGGGATCCGGGTCTGACTGCTAAAGCGCCGCAGGTGCTCTGGCGTGCCGTGACGGACAGTCAGTTACAAGGCCGTCACGCCTGCGCCGAAGGTTGTTTCCCTAAGTCGCGGCCACGATCAGCAGGCTGCTGAAAAAGCCCTGTTTCGACGCCCCCCGCCGCCCCTCAAGGAGATGATTCATCGCGCTCCCGAATGGGTAAAGTGGCGGTGCTTTGCGTTTGTCGGATGCCGAATTCGACCGGCTCTTTGCAATATAGGGTCGCCCGTCCTTCGCAGCGGAACGGCTGATCCGGGCCAGCCTGCTGCGGTTCCTCTGCCCGAGCCGGTCAGATCCGGTCCGGGCGGTCGCTCTTGGAGCGGATCTATTACAAGCTGCTGGTTCGCGGGTTGGTGCGCCCTGGGATCGACGACGCTGTTCTGGTCCCGACAGTGTTCAAGACCTCGGACATGGCCCGTCCGATCATGGCTGTCCCGTCTGGCAAACTGCCCCCCGGACGGTATGATAATCTTCCGCTTCCTGGCGCGTCGTGATGTGGCACCGTTTTAGTCGGAGGATCCCTTCCGGGTCGATGGACCCCTTGTGAAGGCCCGGGCATCAATGAAGCGCTTCAGGCCGAAGGCCACACGTCGCCCGAACGTCCGCCCGGAGCTCCCGTTCCTCCGCCATCGACGGCAGACCTGCCTGGCACCCAGGATACGCCAGGTCACAGCGGTGCCAGAAGAGGATCGCTGAGCCTTTCGGCCGGGCCAGGACAGCCGGCTGTGTCCTCGCGTATCGGGGGGCATCGAGCCCTGGTCAACGGAGCCCCTTCCGCACAGCAGACTTGTTCAGCGGCCTGGCGGCGGGTCGTCGCCGGATCGCAGACCTGCAAATGAGACATCAACGCGTACCTTTTCAGGCTAAGCGGCAAGCTCGCGGCTGCACTGACAAGGAATCTGCTCAGACATGCGCCAGGCAAGGCTCGGGCACGCACTGACGCCCGCCACCACGCCGGATGTATTACCCAAAGATGAATAAAATATGCGTGTTTAAATGCACATTCCTGCTATATTCAGATTTGCCGGCACATTTTCTGCCGCCGATTGCATTTGTACTGTCCGTTGGGCGCTTTTGGCGCGTTTGCCGTCGGACTTCAGCGTTAAAAGGTATCGGCCATGTCGGCATTGCCCGGAAACGGCCCGAGTCCGTCCACTCCCGTCATTGCCATCGGGGCATCGGCGGGTGGATTGGAAGCGTCCCGTACCCTGCTGAAATTGCTTCATCCGGATCTGCCGGCGGCACTTATACTTGTGCTGCATCTCGACCCTTCGCATGACAGTATGCTGGTCGGGCTTCTGGAACCCGACATGGGGCTGCCTGTGGTCGAGGCGGTCGACGCCATGCCTCTTTGCGAAGGGCGGGTTCATGTCATCCCTCCAGGAGTCTTTCTGACGGTCGCAGAGGGGGTTCTTCGTCTGGTGCCCCCCGCCCATGGAAAATCCGTGCGGCTGCCCTTTGACACCCTGCTGCGCTCCCTTGCCCATGAGGCAGATACGCCGACCACCTGCATCATCCTGTCGGGCACGGGAACAGATGGCAGCATCGGCATCGAAGCCCTGGCCGATAGCGGTGCGGTGGTGATCGCTCAGGACCCGCATGAGGCGGGATACAGGGGAATGCCGGAAGCCGCGATTGCAACAGGCCGTGTCGACCATATCCTGAAAACGGCCGCAATGCCGGCGGTGATCGACGCCATCCTGGCCCGGGGGCCGCGAAAGACGACGCCCCGGGCCGGCGGCGCCTCTGCTGCGGTCAGAACCGGGGCATCGGATACCGCCTTTGCCGCAATCATCGACCTGGTGGGACGTCACACCAAGCAAGACATCTCGCTCTACAAGCCCGGGACACTGACCCGACGGATCGAGCGGCGCATGGCGCTGGCCGCCTGTGGTAAGGATGGGGCGGATCGCTATCTGGCGATCCTCAGATCGGATGCGGACGAGCTGACCCGTCTTTCTGCGGATCTGCTGATCCATGTCACAGGCTTTTTCCGCGATCCTGCGGTCTTTGCCGAACTGCGTGACAGGACCATCCCGGATCTCCTGAGCGCTTTGCCGCCCGGGCGACCGCTGCGGCTCTGGGTTGCCGGTTGCAGCAATGGCGAGGAGGCCTACAGCCTCGCCATCATCTGCCTTGAGGCAATGGCGCAAACCGGCATCACAGCCGGGTTACAGATCTTCGCCACGGATGTGGATCCCGAGGCCATCGCCACGGCGCGCAACGGGTTTTATCCGGCAGAGATCGCAACCAGCGTCTCAGCCGACCGGCTGGCACGGTTCTTCCTGCCCGATGAGAACGGCTGGCGGGTCACGCCCGCTTTGCGCGAGACGCTGGTCTTTGCCGAGGCCGATCTGCTGTCGGATCCGCCCTTTTCGCGCCTTGATCTGGTGTCGTGCCGCAATGTGCTGATCTATCTTGGCGCCGAAGCGCAGCGCCGGGTGATCGGGTTGTGCAGTTTTGCCTTGCGCCCCGATGGCCTGCTGCTGCTGGGCCAGGCCGAGGCACCGGGTCCGGAGGATGGCCGTTTCACCCTCGCCAACAAAGACGCGCGGCTCTGGCGCAGGAACGGGCGGGCGCAGACAGACGGCCTTTTTGCGACCGCCGGCCCGCGCCCCACGCCCGTGCCACCCGTACGACGCACGACCGATCTGGCCGATCTGTGCCAGAAGATCCTTCTCGAAAGCTACGCCCCCGCCGCCGTTCTGATGAACCGCCGGCTGGAATGCCTGTATTTTCTCGGGTCAACAGAGCGCTATCTGAACCTGCCGCAGGGGCATCCTGACAACACATTCCCGGCGCTGATCCCGCGACTTCTGCGCGTCAGGCTGCGGGAGGCGGCGGCGCTTTGCGATGCCCGGACGCCGCTGGTGACCGTATCCGGCGGGCGCCTGGGCAGCGGGGCCAGCTACAGCATTGCACTCCATGCGCTCGCTGCCGGGAAGGAGCCGCTGCTTCTGGCCTGCTTTGTCGATGATGCCCCGGCTTTGCCGCTTTCCGGCTCGGCCACCCCGCAAAGCCACGAGGGCGCGCCTGTTCCAGCGCTGGAAGCCGAGATTGCGACGCTTCGCGACGATCTTCTGCAGGCGCAGCGCGATCTGGAAAAGGCGGTCGAAGCCAATGAGGCTGACACCGCAGAAGCCCGTTCGATCAGCGAGGAATTCCAGGCGACCAATGAAGAGCTGCTGGCATCGCGCGAAGAGCTGCAGTCCCTGAACGAAGAGCTGACCGCGCTGAACGGCCAGCTCCAGGAAACGCTGGATCGGCACCGCAGCACGGCGGACGATTTGCAAAATGTTCTCTACAGCACCGATATTGCCACGCTGGTTCTGGATGCTGACCTCAATATCCGCTTTTTCACACCTGCGGCGCGTACGGTCTTTCGGGTGATCGCCACCGATGTCGGTCGTCCGCTGGCCGATCTGGCCGCCCTGTCCGAGGATATCGGACTGATCCCCGATGCGCGCGCCGTGCTGAAAACAACGGTTCCGGTCGAGCGCGAGATCGCGGGTGCGGGCTCCGCAGCCGGCGAGGTCTGGTTCCTGCGCCGGATCCAGCCCTATCGGACCAGCGACGGCCGCATCGACGGTGTGGTGATCACCTTTACCGATATCAGCGAGCGCAAACGCACGAATGCGGCGCTGGTCGAGGCAATGCATGAAGCGGATCGCGTGACCCTGGCGAAATCGCGTTTCCTCGCAGCCGTAAGCCATGATCTGCGCCAGCCTCTGCAATCTCTGACCCTGTTGCATGGGCTCATGGCGCGAAACCAACAGCCTGACGAAGCGGCGCGGCTTGCGGCGCTGCTCGAGCGAATATTGGGGTCGATGACCGGCATGTTGGATTCGCTGCTGGATGTGAACCGTATCGAATCCGGCATCATCCGGCCCGCCATCCGTTCTGTTCCGGTCGCGCCCCTGCTGGAGCGCATGGCAGAGGAATTCGGCCCACTTTGCCATCAGAAAGGCCTGAGGCTGCGCGTCATCCAAAGCTCCGCCTGGGTCCGGACCGACCTGCAACTGCTGGAACAGATGCTGCGCAACCTTTTGTCGAATGCGCTGAAATACACGTTTCGCGGCAGCATCCTGATCGGATGCAGGCGCAGGGATGGCGCAGTGCAGCTTGTGGTCTGCGACAGCGGTATTGGTGTGGCAGCCTCCGAACGCGAGGCGATATTCGAACCCTATTACCAGGTCGGAAAATCCACCTTGCAGACCGCACAAGGTCTGGGCCTCGGGCTTTCGATCGTAAGATGGCTCGGGACATTGCTGGACCACCCCGTTTCGCTCCGCTCGGTCGCAGGCACCGGCTCAGCATTCGCGATCACGATGGCCCTTGCAGACGCCGCGCGCGGCATCGCGCATCCAAAGGCCGGAGCCCCGGAGGCGGACCCCATCCGGCGGGTCGGGCGGATCCTTCTCGTTGAAGTTGAAGAGCCGCTGCGCATGCTGCTTCGCGAGTTGCTTGAAGCCGAGGGCCATTCCGTCATCGCTTTCGGGGATCCAAAGCTTGCGCTGCACTGGGCGGGCGACGGCAATGGCGCCCCCGACCTTCTACTGACCGATATGGCGCTGCGCGGCGATATGAACGGGCTGATGCTTGCCACTGAGATCTGTCGCCTGACCGCAAGCGACGTTCCCACGATCATTCTGACCGGCGACATCACGGTCGCAACCATGCGCAGCATCGCAGCGACACCCTTTCACCAGATCTCCAAACCCGCCGCATTACAGACCTTGCTGCGCCGCGTCTCTGAAATCCTGCGGACCGGCTGTGCTGACAGGGGATGCCGCCCCGCAATCCCGGGCAGCGCGACGATCCATGTCGTGGATGACGACCCCATGATCCGCGACACCCTGCACTGGCTATTCGAATCCGAGGGCTGGAAAGCCGCCACCTGGGCCTCGGCCGAGGCCTTTCTGGCAGGCTCACCGCCTGTCAGGGGCGATTGCCTGATCGTGGATGGGCTCTTGCCCGGGCAGGGAGGCGTCGCGCTGCTGGAAACCCTTCGTCGCCTGAACATCGACATTCCCGCGATCATCCTGACAGGCCATGGCGATGCCGCAATGGCCGTGGCCGCGATGAAGGCGGGTGCGTCTGATCTCATAGAAAAGCCGGCCAGCGCGAAAGACCTGCTTTCGAGTGTTGCGCGTGCCATTGCCGGCTCGCCCGGCGACCAGGCGAAAAGCGAGGCGCGCCGGGCGGCACAGACCATCTTCGCGTCCCTCACCCTGCGCGAGCATGATGTACTCGCGCTGGTCCTCGAAGGGGCGGCAAACAAGAACATCGCCGCCAAACTCGGGATCAATCAGCGCACGGTGGAAAATCATCGCGCCGCAGTCATGCGCAAAACCGGCGCGGCCTCGCTGCCCGCTCTGGTCAGACTGGCGCTGGTTGCGGGCGTCTCGATCACCTGATCCCCGCCTGCCCCGCCTGATCCCGGGGGAGGATTGCTGTCTCGCAAGCCTCGCCTTTCCATCCCGCCCCCCTGGCCGGGGGTCTGGGTCTGGCAGGGCCGGTTTGCTCCCCGGGCGGCCTGCGGTCTGCCCGCCCGTCGCTGTCCCGGGCGCCGGCCTATTCTTCATGAAAGCTGCGCCTGAAGGTCGCGAGGATCGGCTCGAACAGATAGGCCGCCATTGTGCGCGTCGAGGTGACCAGCAACACATCCGCAGGCATTCCGGGAACCAGCTCGTTGTCTCCGATCAGCGCGAGGCTTTCGTCAGACACCTCGACCCGGGCGAGGAAATAGGCCTGGCCGGTGGCCGGATCGGTCATCCGGTCACCCGAGACCGAGATCACCCTGCCCTTGATCTTCGGCAGCCGGAATGAGGCCAGCGCGGTCAGGTGAACCACCGCCTCCATGCCGCTATGCACGGAATCGATATCCATGACGGAAATCCGCGCATCGATCAGCAGACGTTCCTGGTCGGGGACAATCTCCATGATCGGTTCGGCCGGGCGGATCACCCCGCCCGCAGACATGAAGCGCGAATTCACCACCTTGCCACTGACCGGCGCGGTCAGGACGGTACGGCCGAGGATGTCAGAGCTGACATTCAGCTGCTCGGTCACGGTCGCGAGCTGGGCGCGGGCCGTATCTGTCTCGGTGGCCAGCTCATCCGCGCGGGCCGCATCCAGCGAGAGAAGCTGCAGCGCGACTTCGGCGCGTTTGTCACCCACTTCGGACATCAGCGCGCTCAGGCGACCGCTTTCCCCGGTCAGGGCCGTCTCCTGCCGCCGCAATTCCAGCAGCTGCGGCATGGTCGCCAGCCCTGTATCAAACAGCGCCTGTTTTGCTGCCAGCTCTTCGGCATTCAGCGCCAGCTGGCGTTCAATGCTTTTGCCCTGGGCTTCCAGCGCGGCAACCTGGGCCATAAGCTGTTCATCGCGGGACTTCAGGATGCTCTTCTGCGCTGCGAGATAATCACGCTGCCGTTCAAAAATGGCGTTCTGGTCATGGATCACCGCCTGCGCGCCCGGCATATCCGCCAGCAGCTCCGGCGGGTAGGTGACGGTTTCGGCCTGCAGGGTCTCGGCGCGAAGCCTCGCGACAATCGCAAGGGCGGTCTGGTATTCCGCCAGCACCGCATCATGGCTGGCCTGTGCCTGACGTCCTTCAAGCGCAATGACCGGCTGGCCTTGCGCGACCTCGTCGCCGTCCCGCACCAGGATCTCGGCGATGATGCCACCCTCATAATGCTGGATGATGCGGCGATTGCCGTCCGGGCTGATGACGCCTGAGGCCACGGCGCCCGAGGCGATCGGCACCAGTGCGGCCCAGGCCGAAAAGCCACCAAGGAATATGGCGATCAGAAGAAACCCCGTCAGCGCCGGCCCGAATATGATCCGCCCGACCCCCGGCGGAGGTTGCACGGGAGCCGTCAAAACCAGCGGCGGGCGCCGAAAGTTCCCCGTGGGCAACCGGGACACATTGCTGGTGGTCATGACTGGAGCTCCCGTTCACTTCCCTGCGCAGCGGAGCGGTTCACGACCGGGCCGCCCTCGGCTGTGGACTCCGTCGCGCGTGGCACGCTGGCCATCCCGCCCGCCGCCGCAGAGCCGCTGCGCAGCCGCGCCAGAATTTCGTCACGCGGGCCCTGCATCTCGATGCGCCCGTCGCGCAAAAAGACCAGATGGTCGGCACAGGCCAGCGTCGAGGGCCGGTGCCCCACGATCACCATGGCAGATCCCGCGCCGCGCATATCGCGGATCGCCGCCGACAAAGCCGCCTCGCCGGCCTGGTCGAGATTGGCATTCGGCTCATCGAGCACCACGAGGCAGGGCGTGCCGTAAAGCGCGCGGGCCAGACCGATGCGCTGGCGCTGGCCGCCCGAGAGCCGGGCACCGCCCTCGCCGATCTGCGTATTGTAGCCATGCGGCAGCGACTGGATCAGCTCATGCGCATGGGCGAGCTGGGCCGCCTTGAGGACCGCCTCGTCGTCGATCCGGCCCATGCGGGCGATGTTCTCGCTGATGGTGCCCGAAAACAGCTCCACATCCTGCGGCAGGTAGCCAAAGGCGCGGCCAAGCTGCAACGGATCCCAGTGATGCAGCTCGGACCCGTCCAGCCGGATCTGGCCGCTGCCAGGCGCATTCAGGCCCAGAAGCACCCGGCACAGCGTGCTTTTGCCGCCGGCCGAGGGGCCAATCACTGCCGTCACCTCTCCCGGGCGGATGGTCAGCGAGACCCCGTCCAGCACCGGCGCACGCGCGCCTTGCGGAATGAAACTGACGCGGTTCATCGTGATACGGCCGGTGGGTGATGGCAGCAAAAAGCGCTCCGGTTCGGCGGGAATGGCACCCAGCCGGGTTTTCAGCCGCCGGAACGCGATGCGCGCGCCCATGAAGTTGCGCCAGGTCGACATCGCCGCCTCGACCGGGCCAAGCGCGCGACCCAGAAGGATCGACGAGGCGATCATCACCCCCCCCGAGACATTGCCCCTGATCACCAGCCAGGCGCCGAGGCCAAGTATGGCCGATTGCACGAAAAGCCGCAGGAACTTGGTCAGGCCAAGGATCAGCGCGCCGCGCTCGGCGGCGCGTTGTGTGGCCGAGAGGGCCGCGTTGTTGCTTTCCTCCCAGCGGGCGCTGAGGGCGGGCAGCATGGCCATGGCGCGCACCACTTCAGCATTTCTGATGGTCGCATCCGCCGAGCCCTGCGCCGCCATGCCTGCCAGCGCCGCGTTCAGTGTCGCCTTGCGGGTCAGCCATTCGTTCAACAGGCTCAGCCCCAGCAAAAGCACCGCGGCGGTGACGGCCACCATCCCCATCAGCGGGTGCAAAAACCAGATCAGCAGTAAAAAGACCGGCGTCCAGGGCGCATCGAAGAACATGATCAGCCCCTGCGAGGAGACGAAGCCCTGCACCTGGGCGAGATCGCGCAGCATCTGCCCGCCCGCCGTATCGCCGACCAGCCGCGCCCGCACCCCGCTTGCCAGCAAGACCGGCCCCAGCCGCGCATTCAGCCAGCAGCCCAGCCGCACCATCATCATCGCCCGAAGCGCATCGAGCAGCCCAAGAACCAGCAGCGCCCCGGCGATCAGCAGCGTCAGCATGATCAGCGTCTCGACCCGCCCCGTCACCAGCACCCGGTCATAGACCTGGAGCATGTAAAGCGGCGAGGCCAGCATCAGCACATTGATCGCAAGGCTGAAGGCAAACATCACCCAGGCCGCTGACCGGCAGGCCCTGATCGCGCGGTCGAGTTCACCGCTCTGATTGCGTAGCGCAGCTGTCTTTTCACTGACCATGATCTGCTTTCCGTTGTTTTCCCGGTGCCGTTTCCGGCCAGTCCGGGCCGTGGAAGAAGGGAATGGCCTCAGGCGATCAGGCCCGGGTCGACGGTCAGGTCGTTCTGCACAAGGAAAGTCAGCGCCGCAGAGGCGGCGGCGACATCAGCCGTGGTGCCGAGGATGACATAGGTCGTGTGGGTTGCCCCCACAAAGCGCCCGGCCAGCAGCCCCCCGGCCAGCCCGACCAGCGAGATCCCCCCGGCATCAAGGCTGTTGAGCTGCAGATCCTCACCCGCCTGATAGTCGCGGATCGTATTGGTGCCGGCCAGAATGCGGAACGTGTCCATCCCGGCCACCGTGCCCGGCCCGTCTCCGAAAATATTGCGGGTGCCCGCGCCGCTGGCCACCAGCAGATCCTCGCCGCCGCCGCCATAGATCAGATCATTGCCGGCACCGCTGACGATTCTGTTATCTGCCGCGCTGCCGACCAGCTGGTCACTGAAAGCCGAACCGATCAGCGCCTCGATCCCGTTCAGGATATCGCCTTCGGCGTCGCCCCCGGCCCCCAGCGTGCTTCCGGTCGCGCTGAGGCCGACATTCACCCCCGCAGTCGAGGCCGAATAGTCGGCGGTATCAAGCCCAGCCCCGCCAATCAGCGTATCGGCCCCGGCAAAGCCCACCAGCTGGTCATTCCCCAGCCCGCCCTCCAGCCGGTTGGCCTGTTCCGATCCGTGCAGCAGATCGTTGAAGGCCGAGCCGACGGCGTTTTCCATCTGCAAAAGCGCATCGCCTGCCGCATCGCCGCCCTGGCTGGCCGAGCCGCTGGTGCCGGAATAGAGCCGCGCGAAGACCGCAGTCGCAGAAAACTGGTAATCGGCGGTATCAATGCCATCACCGCCCAGCAAGATATCGGCACCAAGGCCCGAGCGGAAAATGTCATCCCCCGCGCCACCCTGCAACTGGTTCGCGCCGGAATTACCGACCAGCAAATCGCCGAAAGCCGAGCCGATCAGGTTCTCGATGGTGCTGAGCTGATCGCCCGCCGCATCGCCGCCGATTCCGGTGCCAAAGCCGGTATCCGTCAGGGTGACAAAGACCCCCGAGGCGGAATTGGCATAGCTGGCGGTATCGACCCCATCGCCGCCGATCAGCAGATCCGCGCCGCCATTGCCGCGCAAAAGGTCATTGCCCGCGCCACCCTCAAGCCGGTTGGCAGCAGCCGAACCGATCAGCTGATCCGCCTGAGCCGAGCCAATCAGGTTCTCGATCCCGTTCAGCACATCGCCCGCCGCATCGCCGCCCGATGACAGGAACCCGCCATCCGCCGCGTCACTGAGGAGTGCGATCACCCCAAGCGCCGAGGTCGAATAGTCCGCCGTATCGATACCATCGCCGCCCAGAAGCGTATCCGCGCCCGCCCCGCCGCGCAAAAGATCATTGCCCGCGCCGCCAGTCAGACGGTTGGCGCCGTCATTTCCGGCGAGGAAATCGGCATGGGCTGAGCCGATCAGGTTCTCTATCCCGCTCAGCACATCGCCCGCCGCATCGCCGCCGGCAGTGATCGCCCCGCCGCCGGTGGTCAGCTGCACCGACACGCCCGCAGCCGAGGTGGAATATTCCGCCGTATCAATACCAAGACCGCCGGTCAGCAGATCTGCCCCCCCCCCGCCCATCAGGGTGTCGTTCAGTTCTCCCCCGGTCAGGGTGTCATCGAAGGCAGATCCGATCAGCCGCTCGATCAGTTGCAGGCGGTCCCCTTCGGCATCGCCGCCCAGACCGATCCCGACCGCAAGCGGGTCTGCAACTGTGGTGTTGAGGCTGACATTCACCGCCGCCGCCGAGGTGGCATAATCCGCCGTGTCATTGCCGCCCTGGCCGATCAGCGTATCTGACCCTGCCCCGCCGGTGAAGGTATTGGCCGAGACATCGCCGATCAGAATATCGCCAAAGCCCGAGCCGATCACCGATTCAATGCTGATCAGCACGGATCCCGCAGCCGCTCCGCTGCCGGTGCCGGACCCCATGTCGTACCCGACCGCGCCCCCGGCCGAGAAATCGGCGGTGTCGATGCCCTCGCCGCCATCCAGCACATTGGCGCCATTGCCGCCAAGCAGCGTATCATCGCCGCTGCCGCCATAGAGGCTGTCATTGCCCTCATTGCCCTCGATCCGGTCATTGCCGCCGCCACCCGTCAGGCTGTCATGACCGCCATTTCCGATCAGCCGGTCGTCGCCATCGCCACCATCGGCCAGATCATTGCCCTCACCTGCGAGGATCTCATCCGCTCCGGCACCGCCATAAAGGCTGTCATTGCCAATCGAGCCATTCAGGAAATCATCGCCATCCCCGCCGCGGATGAGGTCATGGCCCAGGCTGCCCAAAAGCGTGTCAGCGCCCGCACCGCCGTCCAGCACGTCATCGCCATCGCCGCCATTCAAGAGATCGGCGCCGAACCCACCAAAGACGGTGTCATGGCCAAATCCGCCCTGCAGCGTGTCATCCCCGCCGCCGCCATAAAGCCGGTCATCGCCGAAGCCGCCATCCAGCAGATCATTGCCGCCGGACGGATCGGTATCGGTGCCATCAGGCAGGCCATCACCGTCAAGATCATCTGCCACCCCGTCCAGATTGGCATCAGTCATGCTGTCGCCAAACAGGATGTCATTGCCATCCATGCCGCGCAGAATGTCATCCCCGCCATTGCCGACAAGCTGATTGTCAAGCCGGTTGCCGCTCAGCAGATCGTCAAAGGCCGAGCCGGTCAGGTTCTCGATGCCAGAGAGCACATCGCCCGTCGCATGACCGCCATTGCCGCGTGCCGTTTTCGTCGGATCGGCCGCGAGGATCACCGTCACCGCCGCGTCCGAGGCGG
The DNA here is from genome assembly GCF_058313095.1 of Pseudogemmobacter sp. TB195. Classification (NCBI taxonomy): domain Bacteria; kingdom Pseudomonadati; phylum Pseudomonadota; class Alphaproteobacteria; order Rhodobacterales; family Paracoccaceae; genus Pseudogemmobacter; species Pseudogemmobacter sp. TB195. Next base: position 25,516 of record NZ_JBZEGG010000031.1, on the reverse strand, counting down.
TGTAATCCGCCGTATCGACGCCCGCCCCGCCGTTGAGCACATCGCGCCCGGCGCCACCGACCAGAATATCGTCCGAGCCGGCGCCGTTCAGCGTATCGTCGCCGGCGCCACCGTCCAGATAATCGCCGCCCGTGCTGTTCGGTGCGACCGTGATCACATCATTCCCGCCGAGACCTTCAATCCGCAGCCTGCCATTTTCGGCGCGGGTCAGCGTATCTGCCCCCTCGGTGCCGGTAATGACGGTATGACCCGAAGCCGCAACAAATGCGGCCGCCGCTACCCCTGCCGGTGGTGCAGGCGGGATGATAAGGGGGTCAGGCGTTCTGGCCCGCGACGTGATTATTCTTGTCGAATGAACAGTAACCATATCGCATCTCCAGAACATCATCATTGAAACCGGAAGGATATCCGGCAGATATTTCAGCAGTCGCGTTTTCGTTGATAAAAATGGTCATATTTCCGGATAATGATTATTTTCAGATTCGAATATCCGGTTATTCATTCATCTGAACATCAGGCCGTTTTGCTGAAAGATTACATTCAGAAAGGATCTCCCGCCGAAAAAGAGGGCCTCGCGACGCGAGGCCACTCCTCGTTATGCCCCGGCCATACCAGGGGAACGATATTGCAGATCAGGCAACGGCAGCCCAGCCGGTTGCCGTGATGGACGAGTAGTCATCATTGACGAAAACGACAAGGTTCAGCTCGGTTGCACTGTCATCGCCATAGGCCTGAACGTCAATCGAGAACACCGCTTCGTTGCCGTCGATGCAGACATCGACATTGTAGTCGTGATTCACCGAAACGTCGCTGGTGAAATCCACAACGGCGCTGTAGTCGATATCGACGGTCGCCGAATAGTCATAGCTGGCATCGAAGTCGACGTCCGAATTGTTCCAGTAGGTCATATCAATCTCCTGTTGGTTCGCTGTCCCGGCAGATCCCGGCAACCATTTACTATTCCAGTTATTCAGACAGTACAAAGGCGCGAAGGTTGCATAATACTAATGGCGTAACCTGAATTTTCAAACCAGGCTGACAAAATGATATATATGCCGGAGGCAAAGCTCCCGACATATATAAATGTCATTGTATTGAGGATTATCAGCCCAGATCGCCGATCTGATTTCCGATTATAAGCAAATAGGCCTGCGATTCTGCATATACGCCAGCGTCATCGCCAAATACATCTCGCATGATGGCCTCGGCCTGATAATCGCTGAACACTCCCCTGATGGGGACTGCGGATCCATAACCTGGGTTCAATACAAAGAACTCGTCAAGTGTAAGAACCGAAGTCCGGCCATCAAACCGGAAGGTGATTTCCAGATCATCCCTGTCACAGGCACTGCGGCCAAGTGACAGCATGGTGCCGTTTCGAAGCGCCATTGTCGCGGGATCATCCCAGCCCGCGCCTGGCCCCATAAGCCGGTCCCCTTCGGCGATACGAAAATCCTGGATAACATCATCATCGAAGCGATCGGTGATCAGCCAAAGATCCGCACCGCTGCCGCCGCGGTAAATATCGTCGTCATCCCCGCCGCGCGCCCCCATGCGGAAAACATCATTGCCGGCACCGCCCGCCAGGATATCCCGGCCGATCCCCCCATCAATCAGATCATTGCCGACACCACCGTCAAGAGAATCGCTCCCCGCACCGCCCAGCAACATGTCCTCGCCGGAGCCGCCAAAGAGGCTGTCATCACCGCGCCCGCCGAAAAGCCAGTCGTCTCCCCCTTCGCCCAAGAGACCGTCCTCACCGGTGCCGCCAAAGGCTGCGTCATCTCCCTCACCCGCGAAAACGCTGTCTTTACCATCCTCTGCAAACAGCCAGTCATCGCCGATACCGGCCCGGATCATGTCCTTCCCCGCCCCGGCATAAAGCAGCGTGTCACCGGCGCCGGTGGTGATCACATCGGCCTGGCGCGTTCCGGTAATCGTCGTGAATTCAATTTCTTCGTATACTGCGGCCTGTGCTGACATCACGACCGAAGACATCTGGCCCTCGACGGCAAAGACGTCAGCCTGAAGAACAGCAGAGCTGTTTTCGCCCCCTGCCGTGATGTGCGCCGTGAACGCGGCCACATTGCCGCTCATGGCCCCGCCATGGGTGCCAGCCGCGTCCGACGCCTGCCCTGACAAGGTGAACCCGAGCATCTGCGGAAGGGCCAGCGTGACCGAAAGGAAGGACAGCCCTCCCGACATCACAGCAGCGTCTCCCTGGGCAGTGGCCTGCAAATCCAGCGGCCCCTGGCCCGAAAGGTCAACGCCAATATACGCCGAGACATAGCCGCCTTCGCCATCAGGGCCGGACGCCGCGCCAAAGATGCCGGCCTGGCCATAGGCGAAACTCAGCAGCCCGCGACTGACGACATTTACGGTAAGGACTGCATCGGCCAGCGTCGCGGCGCCATAGGCGTCCACAGCCACCGAGACCGTAACCGAGATTGCGGACACTACCGTGAGACTGCCTGTCGTCACGGCTTCACGCGGCGATGTGCAGGACATCGCGCCCGGTGGCAGTCTTTCGGTGCAATGGCCCCGGCCAGAATAGCCTGTTCGAAAACTCATGGCGATCTCCTGTGACTGCTAAAGGAATAGCGGCTCGCGGGTGAGTCCGGCCAATGCAATTACGTATCTACACCTTCAGATGTATGCCTTTGCTTCTGAGCAGGGCACAGCTGAACCCGCGCGATCGAAAGCACCGGAATGAACCTGCATTCTCAATGGCGATGATGGTATCGGCCGATTTCTACTCAATTTTGTGATCAGGGACATGACCATTGACGCGGTTCCCGGCAAACAAGGCCACCTGGGTACGGTTTGCCGCCCCAAGTTTGCGCATGATCTGCCGGACATGCACCTTTACAGTAGATTCCTGCATATCCAGATCGCGCCCTATCAGCTTGTTCGATCTTCCCTTGCAGAGACAATCGAGTACTTCATGCTGCCGGGGCGTCAAATTCGTCAGGGAACCCGGGCTGTCCCCGACATATTTCACATCCACATATATCCTGACTCTTTCCCGCAAAATCGCTTCGCGCGGAAAGGACACTCCGCCTCCCAGAACGAAGATCAATGTCCTGATTGCCAGATCCGGCTCGGTGTCGCTCGTGATGAAACCTCTGAATCCTGCTTTCGCGGCGGTGGTCATTTCCTCAGCATCATTCAGATCCGATATGATCAGACACGGAGCATTGGATAACGCAAACGCTTCAAGGTCGGAAATTCCGAAGAGCGTGCATTTTCTGATCTCTACTCCGCCAACACTGAGGATCGTCAGCCTTGACTTCATCCCATTATCATAACTGCCATCGGCAGGGTCATCAGCGACCAGCTCCAGCTTCATAGCCTCTGCCCAGGATGCGAGAAAAGACGCGAGAGCAGCGCGTCTGAGCTTTTTGGCATCGACAACACGAACGACATCACGAATCACACAACTATCTGCCATCGATACTCTCCATCACACTACAGGAAACCATGGCAAATCAGGGTGCCTTTTCCCTGTACCGACCATCACATCCGATCGCGAGAAACTGTGAATTTACCGGCTAACAATGTTTCCCAAAGAGGAGACATATCTGCCGGCCACAACACTTAAATTGCCTGTTCATATTTCATGTCGCTTTGAGCAATGATCGCTTTATCCGAAGACCTGACGCGTCGGGCCACATTCAGATCCGGCGGAAGATATACATTTCCCCGTCTTCAGAGCTTCAGCTGCAGTGCAGCTTTCTGCCAGCCTCCCGATACACGTGCCCCCGTACGAGAACGCAGGTTACGCTGCGGCACCGAGGTCGCACAGGATCGGATTCTACTCAGGGTGAGACCGATTGTTCTTACGCATACCGCGCAGACCAGGCCCGGCCAGAGGGCCATAACGGGCACAGCCATTTTCACCGAAAAGGGCAACCGCGATGCGGTCGCGCAGATCACGAAACGGGGTCCGGACGATCAGGGAGACCCCGGCATAGCTGCCCCCGCGCTTAAACGCTCAGCCGGGGACGTGGCAGCGGATGGCCACATCCTGGCGGAGGCATCGCGGCGAAAGGCCGATCTCCCGGCGCCCATTTATGCCACCAGCCCAGGCAGAAAAACCTCCAACCCCCTCCACCTGTCGGCGTGAAGAACTGCCTGCGCCCGGCTCGGTCGAAGGTCTGTCACGCAGGCAGCCGGGTGACCTGCTCCAGCGCCTCCAGCACGACATCAACCCCTGCGCCCTCACGGCTCGCTTTGGTTGACAGCACCTGACGCCAGCCCCGCGCGCCGGGCAGGCCGTGAAACAGCCCCAGCATATGGCGGGTGACCTGATGCAGTCGCCCGCCATCAGCGATATGGGCGTCGATATAGGGAAGCATCTGGCGCACCACCGCGTCGCGCGACAGCAGCCGCTCCTCGCCCCAGAGACCATCCGCCCCGATCAGCACATGGCCGGGATCGTGGTAAGCAGCCCGACCGGTCATCACCCCATCAAGCCCCTGATCAAGCAAGGTTTTAGCGGCTGTGAGATCGGCGACTCCTCCGTTGAGGCAGATGGTCAGGTCCGGGAAACGGGCCTTCATCCGCAAGACGAGGTCATAATTCAAAGGCGGGATCTCGCGGTTCTCTTTCGGCGAGAGGCCCTGCAACCAGGCCTTGCGCGCATGGATGATGAAATGCGTGATCCCGGCCCCGGCGAGACGCTCGATAAAGGCAGGCAGCACTGCCTCTTCGTCCTGATCATCGACCCCGATCCGGCATTTCACCGTCACCGGCACATCCGCCTCGGCCTGCATCGCGGTCACACATTCCGCGACGAGATCGGGATCCTTCATCAGCACCGCGCCGAAACAGCCCGACTGCACCCGGTCGGAAGGGCAGCCACAATTCAGGTTCAACTCATCATAGCCCCAGGGGCGCGCGATCCGCACCGCCTCGCCCAGTTCACGCGGGTCAGAGCCGCCGAGCTGCAGCGCCACCGGATGCTCTTCGCCGGAAAAATCCAGCAGCCGCGCTTTGGGCCCGTGAAGGATCGCAGGCGCAGTCACCATCTCAGTATAGAGCATGGCGCGACGGCTCATGACCCTGTGAAAATAACGACAATTTCTGTCAGTCCAGTCCATCATAGGGGCCACGGATAGTCTATGCGATTGATTTTTATGCATTTTTATAGTATCTTCAATCCGTTGACCCAGTTTGCCCCTACGCCAGGTTACGCCCTGATATCCCCGAATTTCCCCCTTTACGACGACTCATTGCACACAGAGCGCACACGAAAATGGCCTCGATCTCCAAGCTTCCATCCGGCGCATACCGGGTCCAGATCAGACGGAAAGGCCGCTACGCGAGCGAGACTTTCCTGCGTCGGGAGGACGCGCTGAAATGGGCCCGGCAAGCTGAGACACTCGTCGATCAGGGGCTTCCCCCCAACAGATCGTCCATCTCTCGTCTGCACACCTTCGGTGACCTGATTGACCTTCATATAGCTGATATGAGTGCGGTAGGGAAACCACCCCGCCGCAGCAAGGAAGCTACCCTTGCGACACTCAAGCGCGACCTCGGCAAGGAGAAGGTAGGTCACCTCGATCGACACAAGCTGATCGAGTATGGGCGCAAGCGCGCGGATCAGGGTGCCGGCCCTGTAACCCTCGGCATCGACATCGGCGTGATCAAGATGATCCTTACCCATGCTGCCGCTGTTCACGGGCTGGAGATTTCAGCTGAACCCGTCGATCTCGCCCGCGTGGCGCTCAAGCGGCTCGGTCTGATAGGTAAGGGCGTCGAGAGAGATCGCCGACCGACAACGGCTGAACTCAACCGCCTTTTCCGTTGCTTTGATGATAACGCACGTTTGACGATGCCAATGTCCCGCATCGTACAGTTTGCCATCGCGACCGCGCTCCGTCTCGACGAAATTTGTCGGGTTGATTGGAATGATCTGGACATAGGGCGGCGTATGTTGGTGATCCGCGACCGTAAAGATCCTCGGAAAAAAGCTGGTAATGACCAAAGGATCCCTCTGTTTGCTGCGACGGGGTTCGACGCATGGGCCTTGGCAATGGAACAAGCCAAGCACGTTGGGACCCCGAAAGGACCGATTTTCCCGTACAATTCCCGATCCGTAGGAACAGCGTTCCGTCGCGCATGCGCAGAGGTCGAGGTCGAAGACCTGCACTTTCATGACCTGCGACATGAGGGCACAAGCAGATTGTTTGAGTTTGGTCTTTCCATCGAACAAGTTGCTCTGGTGACAGGGCACAAGGATTGGAAGATGCTACGTCGATACACCCATATTCGTCCTGAAGCACTGCACTGTCTTGTATCTGCGCGAGCGCCCTACCCCGCCCACACCTTCGCAGCTGAGTGATAGGGGCGATCTGCCGGGATACGTCGGGAAGACCGAAACTGAAGGAGGTTCGTCCATGATCGCCAACATTCTGATCGCTGCGATTGCGTCGCTTCACATCTATATTCTGGTCATCGAGATGTTTCTCTGGACCACACCGAGGACCCGGCGCGCGTTCAATCTGACCGAAGACCTCGCAGAGAAGACCAAAGTGATGGCCGCCAATCAGGGCCTTTACAACGGGTTTCTGGCAGCGGGGCTTATCACGGGCCTTGTGATGGGGCCGGCCGGGATGGCTTTCAAACTGTTCTTTCTGATCTGTGTGGCAATTGCAGGGGTTTTCGGTACGGCGACCGCGACTAGCAAGATCTTGTTCATCCAGACGTTGCCCGCGCTGCTGGCACTTGGCACACTTCTGGCGGGAATATGAGACATAGGGACGAAGGTGCTCAGAACGGGAACTGAGCGTCGAGATATTTGTCCATAAGGGCTGACCAGAGTGCCGGTTTGAACATCAGCCCGTGACCCGCGCGCAGAGCGACAAACTGGCCCAGGCCGCACGCCTCCAGAAACTGCGCATGGTTTTTCGCGCAATGGGCGATGCTGTAATATGGGTCATTGCTGCCGTGGAGCCAAAGCGTGGGAACACCTGCGGCTGCCCCGCGGCGGAAGAGGTGCTGGTTAAGTGCCTCATAGCCCGTGCAGGCTTGCCCGAGCCAGCCGCCGCTGAAATTGACCGCCGCTTTGAACAGTCCAGGCCGCATCCCAGCAAAGGCGATGGCGAGGATCCCGCCCCGCGACACTCCGCCAATGGCCAGACGGGTCATGTCGACACCCGCTTGGGCGGGCAGATAAACCCCCACCGAGACGACAACCATCCGCCCGAAACTGCGGGTCACGAGGAATGCGATGGCACCGAACATGGTTTGATCGAGCGTCACAGCTTTGCTGACGGTCGCGCCCGCTACGAGGCCGGCGGTTCCGAGCATCATGATCACTTTGTGAATGTCGAGACCGACGAGGTGATCGAGTTCACCTGCGAATAGATTGAGAGGCTCCAGCAGAAGATCGCGGACGAGCACGGAATCGAGATCGTCGGGCACAAGCTTGAGATTTATGTTAAACCCCATGCGAAGGGTGCAAGACGCCAACCGTGATCCCGCCCACCTTTACGGCATTTTGTCGATGGACCCGCTGTTCAAGTCAATCGTCTGAAACATCCCCGGACAAGTCTCGGGATCGGGCGATAGGTGTTCGCCCCCCCTGTTTCCGCTAAAGGGCAGCAGGTTCGGCAGCGATAAGCAGAATAGCCACTCGCGGAGCCGGATATTTATGGCAACCAATCGCTGGACCGCAATGGTGCAGGCTTCGCTCACTCCCACCGGGGAGCGGGCAATCCGCGCGTCAGGCCCGGCTATGACACGGTTCATTCAATCATTCCCGCGCCGCCGGAGTGACAACACGCCCCAGGCAACAAGTCCGATTATCAGCCCCCAGAAAGCGCCGCCAATCCCGAAGAGCTGAATATTCGCGGCCGAGGCAAGGAAGGTGATCAGCGCCGGTTCGCGGGTGGCCGGGTCGGACATGGCGGTTGCAATGCTACCCCCGATCGTGCCCAACAAGGCAAGCCCCGCCAGGGTGGCGATGAACCCAGCCGGAAAGGCCATGAACACCCCCGCCAGCGTGACGCCGAAGATCCCGATCAGCGTGTAGAACAGCCCGGCGGCAATCCCCCCGATCCAGCGCTTGGCCGGATCCTCATGCGCCTCTGGGCCGGTCACGATGGCTGCGGTGATCGCCGCCACATTGAACGCATGTGCGCCAAACGGTGCCATCAGAGCCGAGCCGAGGCCTGTTACCGTCACGATTGGATTGGCGCTGATCCGGTAGCCGTCATTGCGCAGAACCAGCATGCCCGGCATGTACTGGCCGGTAAGCGTGATCAGGAAGAGCGGCAGCGCAAGGCTGAGCGCCGCAGTCAACGTGAACTCCGGCATCGTAAAGACCGGAACAGCCAATTCCAGCCGCACCCCCGACAGATTGACTTCGCCGCGCGCCAGCAGCCAGACCAGCCCGACCGCGAGAATGCCGATGATCGCATAGCGTGCGGTGAACCGCTTCAGGACAAGATAGCTGACGAACAGCAGGATCACGAGGACCGGATCGACACTGGCGGCGCCAAAGGCACCGATCCCGAATTGCAGCAGGATCCCGGCCAGAAGGGCGGCGGCGATGGCGGGCGGGATGAGGCGGATCAGCCGATCGAAGAACCCCGAAAGCCCAAGGACGACAAAAGCCAGCGCCGAGAGAATATAGGCCCCGATGGCCTCGGGGTAGCTGACGGTGCCGAGCGACATGACCAGAAAGGCCGCCCCCGGCGTCGACCAGGCAGTGATGATCGGCATCCGGTAGCGCCAACTGAGGAAGAGGCCACTCATGCCAACCCCGACCGAGACCGCCCAGACCCAGGATGCGGTCTGGACTGCATCCAGCCCGGCAAGCTGCGCCGCCTGAAAGACCAGAATGAAGGTGCCGCCATAGTTCACGATGACCGAGATCAGCCCGGCCATCACCGGGGGCAACAGGTCTTTGGAGCGGGATGAAGCCATGGTGGTCATGATGCAGACAGTCCTTCGGAGCGTGTTTGTCCGGGCCTAGCTGCAGACCGGGCGGTCCGTTCCCGCCAATTCTGACCCAAAGGGCAGACCATTGGCAGACAGATCGCGCCGCTTCTTCGTGGTAGTAAGTCACACCACCTCGACAGCCCTGTGGCTGCGCCCAAGAAATCGGTATGGAATGATCACACCATCATAGATCCGAGGCAGACCAATTGTTTCGCCATACCCAGCTCGAAACCGTCAAAGCCTGGCTGATCCACCCCGATCACGCGGGACTGCCGCTGCACAGCCGCATTCAGCGCGCCATCCGGCAGCTGATCCTCGACGGGGCGCTGGCGGCGGGCAAGCCCCTGCCCGCCACCCGCAACCTTGCGACCTCGCTGGGGGTGTCGCGCGATACGGTCGAGACGGCCTATGGTCAGCTTCATGTCGAAGGCTTTGTCATTCGCCGGGTCGGCAGCGGCAGCTTCGTCGCCCCGATCAGCGATCTGCTGCCCGTGGCCCCGAAGGTACGCCCCCCTTCCCGAGAGACCGGCGCGATCAGAGCGGGTCTCAGCACCCGTGGCGCGGCGATGGTCGCACAGGGCGGCACCCATGCGGGCGGCCCGGTCCGGCTGTTTCAGCAGGGCCTGCCCGAAACCCGCAACTTCCCGATCCGCATCTGGGAACGGCTGGAGCGTCAGGTTCTGAAGGATCACGGCACCGCTGCGCTGTCGATGACTGATCCGCAAGGTGCCGCCCCGTTGCGGCAGGCAATTGCCGATTACGTCAATCTCGAACGCGGCGCGCGGGCCACGGCGGATCGGGTGCTGATCCTGACCAGCTCGCAACAGGCGATGGCACTGACTGCAAATCTTCTGCTGGACCCGGGCGAGCGGATCTTTGTCGAAGACCCCGGCTATCACGGCGCAAGGCAGGCCTTTGCGGCAGCAGGCGCGGTGCCAGTGCCCGTCCCCCTTGACCGCGAGGGGCTGGTCGTCAGTCAGATGTTTGCCAGCAGGGAGAAGGCGCGGGTGGTTTCGCTCACGCCCTCGCACCAGTTCCCGACCGGGGCAACGCTGTCACTTGAGCGGCGGCTTGCACTGATCGACTGGGCCACACGGCGCGGCGGCTGGATCATCGAGGATGATTACGACAGCGAGTTCCATTATGCTGGAAGGCCCACAGCCTGCGTCCAGGGTCTCGATCCGCATCAGCGCACGATCTATATCGGAACCTTCACCAAATCGCTCTTTCCCGGCCTCAGGATCGGCTATCTGATCCTGCCGCCGGACCTCGTGGCCCCCTTCACCATCGCGCGCACCCAGCAGGACGGCCACCCCGCCTCGATCCCGCAACTGGTGCTGGCGCGCTTCATCGAAGGCGGGCATTTCAGCGCGCATATCCGGCTTATGCGCAATATCTATGCCGAACGGATGCGGATCCTTGCCCGGCTGATTGAGACACAACTGAGCGGGCTGGTCGCGGCGCAGGTTCCCACCGGCGGCTTGCAAATGCCCTGCCTTCTGACCTGCGATCTGCCCGAGGACCGGGTGATCGCCGCCGCGGCGCGGGAGGGGCTCGGCCTGACCGGTCTCTCTGCCCTGCATACAACCGCGCGACCTCGGCCAGGCTTCCTGATGGGGTTTGCCGCCTTTACACCAGCCGAGCTGGAAAAGGGCATTCGCATTCTCGCGACTGTGCTGAGCGATTTGGCTGGCGGGGGACGCCGCCTCTGAATGGTCTGGTCATCGGTGCGAAAATGGCTGGATCGGTGCGATCCATCTGCGATTACCCTCGCGCTGCACAATCCTGAAAAGTTCGGCCATGTCCCTTGTTCCTTCTCCGGCAGACCTGCTCTCGGATGCAGATATCGAACGCTTCGGCAGCGCCCCGACGCAGCGCTTCGCGCAGAACCTGGCGCTGGTCCAGGACAGGATCCGCAGCAGCCTGCGCCCGCGCGGGTCGCACCCCCGGCGCGGTAAGGCTCTTGCCGGTGACCAAGACCGTGCCCGCCTCCGTTCTGCGCCACGCCTTTGCCGCCGGGATCCGGGATTTCGGCGAGAACAAGCTACAGGAGGCGCGCGACAAGCAGGCAGCCCTCTCCGATCTGCCGATCCGCTGGAACATCATCGGGCGACTGCAGACGAACAAGGTAAGGTATCTGGTGCGGTTCGCGTCAGAGTTCCACGCCCTCGACAGTCTGCGGCTGGCGGCCGAACTGAACCGCAGGCTTGAGGCCCTGGGCCGTGATCTCGACGTGTTCATCCAGGTCAATACCTCTGGCGAGGACAGCAAATACGGGCTTCCCCCGGACGCATTGCCCGCCTTCATCGACCAGTTGGCAGACTTCCCGCGTCTCAGACCACAGGGCCTGATGACCCTCGCAATCCTCAGCGCCGATCAGGTCCGGGTCCGGCGCTGCTTTGCGCGGCTGCGCGGCTTACGTGACGCGGCGCAGGCGCGCTGCCCCGGGATCACACGGCTTTCGATGGGCATGACCAGCGATTTCGAGATCGCCATCGAGGAAGGTGCCGATGTGGTCAGGGTGGGTCAGGCCATCTTCGGCCCCCGCCCCAAATCGGCGGGAGCCTTCTGGCCCGGGCTGGACGATGTCTGACCCGCCCCGCCGCCCTGTCAGATCGGCTTCTCGTAAGTGACCCAATTCGCGGCATTGGCCACATCATCATAGAGCCGCCGTGCCGTCGCATTGTCCTGCGCCGTCACCCAGGACAGCATCGGCCAGCCCCGGTTGTGGGCGAACTGACTCAATGCCCCGATCATCAGGCGACCGACACCCCGCCCCCGCAGTGACGGATCGACATAGAGATCATCGAGAAATCCGGCATCCCGGCCCAGGAGCGGGCGCGGCTGCGGCCAGAAATGCGCGAAGCCGACCGGCTTACCCGCCAGGACAGCCACCAGCCCTTCAAGCGGGTGGACAGGATCAAGCAGCCAGGCCCAGGTGCGGTCGAGAATGTCCTCCGTCATCGGGACTTTGTAGAAAGCGGCATAGCCTTTGTAGAGTTCGCGCCAAGGAGCGGCATCCGCCAGCATCAGGCTGCGGATTTCGATATCGGCCCGGGCGCTTTCGACTGGGGCCGGAGAGGGGGCGCAAGTGGGATCAGTCAATGCATGTCTCCTGAAAGTTGGCGGCACTCGGGCCGCGACCCGTCAGAGGAATGCCAGAAAGCGGACTGATCTGATCCAGCCAATTGGGAGAAGTGAAGCGGACCAATCCTGCGTGCTGATGAGCAGTATCCAGCAGCCCCGGTGGCAGTGCAGCGCCGTCAGTGTAGCCTCCGGATCACGATGAGTCCGCCGTTCAATGATCACGGTCTTGCGCTGATTCAACCAGGATGTTTTCGAGGATCTCGGGCGTTATCTCTCGAAGCCCCAGGTCGGCACTGCCATAGGTCTCGCCCTCAGCAAGCTCATAGATCCTGAAGAAAAGCCCATGGTCGACCAGGAAGCGCGCCACTTTCCGAAGGGTACCCATCCCGCCATCATACCAGCTGCTACAGAACATCTCCGCGCAGATAAGGGGCTGGCGGCTTGCGACTGCGCGTTTGAGTGGGGTCACTCACCTCCTACTTGGCCTGCTCGGCGTCTCTTTCGGTGGCTGGCTTGGCTATCTGGTCGCGGGAGCCGTCGGTGCCTGCATTCTGATCTGGGGTGCCCGCGCCATCAGGCGCTGATCCGAACTGGCGGTCCCGGATCGCGGGGCCGCCAGTTTCACGATCACTTGCGCTTCTTGCCAGCCTCATTGACCGCCATGACGGCCAGGGCAGTGAGCTTCGCATTGGCAGCCTTTTCCTCATCGAGGATGGAGCCGAGCAGGCCGTGTGCCTCTTCATGGCCCAGTACCTTCGCCCATTCGCGCAGGGTACCGTAGCGGGCTATCTCGTAATGCTCGACGGCCTGGGCCGCACCGATCAGCGCCACGTCGAGCGCATGGCCTTCGGCCTCTTCGATCAGACCGTCCGCCTCCTTCAGAAGCCCGGCCATGGCATCGCATTTCTCGCCGGCCGCTTTCTGACCGATGGATTTGAACACCTTGTCGAGCGTGGCGACGTGTCCCTTCGTCTCGGACAGGTGATCGTCAAACGCGACTTTCAGTTCGGCGTTGTTCACCGATTTCGAAACCTTGGGCAGTGCCTTGAGCAGAGCATTCTCAGCCCAGTAGATATCCTGCAACGTGTGCAGAAAAGCATCTTCAAGCGTCTTCATGGGGTCCTCCCTGAGCAAACCCGCCCGCGCCTCACCGCGCGGGCGGACAATCGTCCCGATCCGAACAGTGCCAGATCAGTGGCGGTGTTCGGGCAAGGCTTTCAGCTCATCCTTGGTCCAGCGGGTCACCGCATGGACGGCATTGCTTTCATCCCGCATGAAATCGAGATCGCGCGCGGGAACAGCAACGGGCTTCGCACCGATGCCGAGGAAGCCGCCGACATCGACAACCACCTGCGCGCCGGCCCCCTGACCATGCACTTCGGAAACATGGCCGATCTTCTCGTCTCCGGGGCCATAGATGGTGGCGCCGTTCAGCACGGTCTCCGTCAGTTCAGTGTCGTTCAGGCGGATATGTCTGGTATGGTCCATGGCATTCTCTCCTTTTACACCAAAACACTCGTGCCGGAAAAACGTCTGCCCGACCGGACAGGTTCCGGCTGGTCTTCTGCCTTCGGCGAGACCTTGCCGGACGGCCGGATTCCACCATGCGCGGAACCTCTTCCGCCATCCCCGCGTTCTCTCAGTGTCAGTTGAGAGGTGCGAGTGTGCTTGTACGGTTGGGCTACGAGATAGAAATCACCTGCGATCAGCCAACCGAGGTGATCGCACTGCTGGACCCGCATCCCGACCTCGCCGGGTCTGTCGTCTGGACTAGCGGGGTGCAGTTCACTCCGGCCGTTCAGCACCGGACATATACCGACCCCTACGGCAATCTCTGCCTGCGCCTGACTGCGCCCGGGGGATCAACACACCTTTCACGTGACAGTCTGGTCGAAGTCAGTGGAGAGCCCGACTCCTGGAACGACACTGCACGGGAATGTCCGGTCAGCGCTTTGCCGGACGAAGTTCTCGGCTATCTCCTTGCCAGCCGCTACTGCGAAACCGATCTCATGATGGCGCAGGCATGGGAGCTGTTTGGCAATGTGGCACCGGGATGGTCCAGAGTGCGCGCGATTTTTGACTATGTGAACCGCCACATCACTTTCGGCTATGAGCATGCCCGCGCGACCCGGACCGCATCGGAAGCCTGGCGCGAGCGGGTTGGCGTCTGTCGGGACTTTGCCCACCTGGCCATCACGCTCTGCCGCTGCATGAACATTCCCGCACGCTATGCCAATGGCTATCTCGGCGATATCGGCGTGGCCCCGAACCCGGCCCCGATGGATTTCAATGCATGGTGCGAGGTCTGGCTGGAGGGCCGCTGGTTCACCCTCGACGCCCGCCACAATACACCGCGCATCGGTCGGGTCGTAATTGCGCGCGGCCGTGATGCCACCGACATCCCGCTAATCCACTCCTTCGGCCAGCATCAGCTGACCAAATTCAGGGTCTGGACCGAAGAGGCAATCGGCGTGGCCGCCCCGTAAGCCAGCGGCTCCGGTCAGACCGGATCGTAGTCCTTTTCCTGAAACAGCTCTGGCGGCAAGCGCAGAGTGAGGCGCATTCCCTCCGGCCCGAGGCTACACTCGAATGGAGCACGATACTGACTCTCCACAACGGCCGTCATCAATTTTGAGCCAAAGCCCCGCACCGGCCCGTCATCGTCACCGACGACACAGCCTAGGTGTCGCCAGACCGGGGACCTACGGCGACAAGCCGTATTTCATGTAGGGCTGCGCTTGATCTGGACGCGGCATGGGGGGGTGGGCGGAAGCGAGCGGCCCATAGCTGCCGCTCGACCCCCACATATGCTGCATTGCCGCATTCCCGGAAGCGGCCGGTCGTCTGCTCTGCAGCGAATACCCGGCCAAGACGGTAGCGATGCGGGACAAAGCCGCCATTTGCACGGGCCGCGCGACGAAGCGAACTATCGACCTGCGGCGTGCCGACAGGGCAGAACCGGACGTTCGCGGGACCTCGAACAAACCTCAGCAATGCACCGCCAGCTCCCTGTCGGCCAGAGGTCACAGGATCGTGAAGGTGGCAGTCGATTATCTAACCTCTGCAGCAGACATTCGCACATCGTGCCCGATGCACAACTGGGTCAGTTCGCAATCTGGCCGGTACTCGCGAATAGCTTCGGATCTGGCCGGTTTGCTTCCTATATTACCCCCATGCGATTCAACTCTTCTGCGATTACATCATCCTGCTTCCGAAGGATCTTTCCGGAAACTATCAGTCCCCTACGCAGCCTGCTTGTGCGATCGTTTGATGCCTGCAACGCTGCCTTGTAGTAGATCTCAGAAACACCTTTCCGGCGGGGTGGTTCGCTTTCTACTTCTGTATAGAAGTCCTCCAGCGCCGCAAGCACCAAGGCTGGCGATGTAAACACAAACCCACTTTGAAGAATGCTGTCTAGTTCAATGAATGCCGAAAAGAAGTCAGCCTTTTTCCAAATTCTCGACTTCTGATCAAACCCACATTCCTCGATGAGGTCGAGTACGGCATTTATTCTATTCTCATAGAGGGCTTCGTCCGGGAAGGATTCGTTGTACCTTGCAAGAACATTCTCATGATCTGCATCTCGGTTGAAGTAACCATTCATCATAGTGGCAACTATCGAAAGGCAATATGAAACGTCCCCCATGCGCTTCCTGTCGCTAGCTAGGAACACCCGATGACTGTCGAAGAACTGGTTTTCAGAGAACCTCTCGCAGAACCGCTTCATTGCGCCATCGTATATGGCATTATGGACTTCCATGTCTCGCAATGTATACTGGGTGGAATTTAGGCGACGGAAAGCTTCAATAATCTGCTCTTTGCTGAGTGCCCCTAGGTCTCGAACAACTACATTGTATTCAAGAAACTTCTGCTTCTCTTCAGGTGTGAGTTGCGCATATGGGGAAGTCAGAACATGAGAAATAACTGCTTCTCCTAGAAAATACTCACTGAGAGTGCTTACCCTCTGGAGTCCATCAACAAGCAGCTGAGTGCCTTCCCCTGTTTCGACGTCAATCTCACCGTTGCACATATAGATCTCTGGAAACGGATACCCCTTTAGTACGGTGTCGATAAATTTGTCTTTGTCTTTGGAAGTCCAGACAAGTCTCCTCTGAAACTCCGGCCTTGGAACAAGTGTTCCATCTCTCGACGATTTCAAGAGTTCTCTGATTTTCTTGTTTGTTGCTGTTGTTTGAATCAAAGCGGATTCTCCAGTTTCTGCTTGCATAGCCGGATGCTTCTCAATTGATACAATCTGAGATGCTCAATGCTGTAGAATATCCCGAAATCTACCTTGGGATGCCCTAGATTTCGATTTCGGCGAATTTTCCCTCGACATGTCAAGAGATTGCTGCACCTAACAAGATGAATACCGCCTTGCCTCGGGAAATGATCTTGGCGCAGCCATCCATAAGTGAGGTAGCTCCCTAAATTCTTGCTTCTGAATGGCATTTCCTTTTGCCTGCAGGCGAATTCGCTAATCTCATGCCAAAGTAAAGCGAATAGACTAGCGCTGCAGATGGATAGGTCGATATCAGACTCTGCCCCATACGATCGAAATGCAGGTGCGACGAGTTCGCCGGCCTTGAATTTGTCGTGAAGTGCGAAGCCAACCTTTGATGAGCCAACAACGACTATGTCATCATGCGATACATCGACACCGTATTCTTCTGAGAGAACATTTGCTGTAAATTCTATCCTTTCGACGCCAAACTGATCTGTGTCGTTTGAGAGAATAACATCGTCGAAGAACTGATCTGCCTCAGATGCAAGTATTCTGTCCTTCAGTTCGTTGACGTTGGAGAACACAGCCATACAGTCTAGTCTTTTCCTTGGAAGAACTTCTGGTGCTTTGGTAGCGCTCGGCAGAGATTGAAGCAAGTTCTGAACTACAACTTGCATTGTTTTCGCTTCGCCCGGTCCGCCACTATCGACAGACATTGAACGTCACGCGCAAGATGCCCTCGACCTGAGATCAAGCGGGGCACCGTCTGGTTGGAGCCGGTGCTGGCCTCCTCTGCTTCTGGCTCGAACTTCTGTTCGGACCTGGCGCCTACCGCAACCAGCACCAGGCGCGCACGGCAGCTATGGGCTCCGAGCGACATGCTGCGGCACAGAAACAGGCAGGTTCGGCACCGTCACCCAACCAAACGCCCAGTGCGGGCAAGCGCGGCCCTTAGCCGCCAGTCCCCGTAACCGGATGCCGCTTCGCAGCGCCCCTCAGAGCTGCCGTTCGTCTTGCTCCGCAGCAAGCACCCGGCGAGTAACCGTTCAGACCAGGCAGTTCCACGACCGAGACATCGTTCTCAGCCGGCCTTCAGGCGCGGTCGAAGGTCCAACAAGCGCACGTCGATACTGATCTCGTGGGCCAAACTCTGTTCGATGCGTGCCGCTTCGGTCTTGAGGGCGGCGAGAAACTCCTCCGGGGTCAGCTTCGCTCCGGTCTCCGGATGCTGGAAGTGTTTTTCCCTCGCGATACTGATCACGAGCAGACCAGCACGACGGTTCTGAGGAGCAAGGTACTTCTGAACCAGCTGAGCGAAAATCGTTTCAAGCAGCACACGGCCGGAGAAACCCTCAGCCCGTTTTAACTCGATCACGCCTTCCAGTTCAGCCCCGGTCGATACCAAGCGAATATCGGTTTCTTTTTCGTCTGCTGTGACAGACTCTTGAATCACTGCATAGAGTCCGTTTGACATCCTCGTCAGCTCACGAGCCATCTCCCTGCGCAGGAGATGCTCCTGGTCAATCCTAGCCCACAGTTCTCGTGGCGAAGTATCGGCAAGAAGGAGTTCTTTGATATCGTCCAGCCGATTGGCCAGCAGCGCCGCCATATCCTCGCGCGTCTTGGGCGGAGCTTCGAACCGGGTTATGATGCCCGCGACTTCTGTTTCGGTAAACCGAGCGCGATCGGCCTCAGAGGCACTCTTTTCCAGCGCGATTGCGATCGCCCGATCCCGAAAGTGTGTAAGAAGCGGGTCATCCGCAAGACGCAGCTTTGCCAGCCAGGCCTCCTGTCCTTCGCGTTCCAGAAGAGCACTGAGGATGGCGCCCCGACCTGTCTGAGCATCGTCCCTGGTATCCGGCGAGAATGTTCCCTCATGACGAACGTCGTCGGCGACCTGCACTTGCGCATAGGCCAGGAGTACAAGGCGAAGGAGAATGTCTGGGGTAAAGCGCTCGGATCCGAAATCCACGGGAACGCCGCGCGCGTGGCGTTCCCCGAAAATCGCAGCGATCCAACTCTCCTTCAATGGCTTGTCCGGTGCGGGTTCTCTTTTGAAGAGCTGCTCGAGAACAAGTGTGCCCCGCTCTGGGTTGAGGCGTAAAAGGGTCTGGGCCCATGTGATAGCACAGGGATGTTCTATCGGTCCGAGAAGGGCGTCCGCTGCCAGCCCTTCAAGAAACGAATTGGTAGACCATTCATCATGGGCCAGAAGAACGAGAATGGCCTGGCGAAGCAGGTTGGCGAAATCGCTTCCGGCATTGGCGATTTCGTCCCCGTCGTGAACTTCTTCAATCCATGCCCTGATCCTGGGCACGAACAGGGTGCGCAGTTCTGGTTTGCTGTCCCGGAGGGCTTGGAGGTAGTCCGACCATTCAGAACCGCTGCGGAGTTGCGATGAAAGGTCAGGCCCGAGCGTTCTTTCCACGGTTTCCGGGTGAACCGCTGCCAGTGTGGCAAGCCAAGCTGGCAAGCCATTTATTTTCTGCTTCGCAATCCTTGCCGCCTTCTCGGCCTCTTCAGAAGAGAGAGATTGTGCCCAGTTTGGATCTTCGGCTTCGGCATAAACGCCGGCGAGCGCAAAGCGCCCGCTATAATAGAATATGCCGCGCTCTTCAGGCGGTAGTTCGTACTGTAGCGGCGGGTGCTCTTCTCTCCAATGGCGCATCATGGCTTGGCGTAGGCGATCGGCGACTTCCTGGCTGAAGTGTGTCTCGATGAAAGCCCGATCCCAGCCCTCTTCGCGGAATTCTTGACCACGCCGCATCCCTGTCCATAGGTTCCAGCATGTATTGTGAGACACGGACTCGGCAAAGGCTGCTTCGGGGTCTGACAGTATCCAAAGCTGAAAGTCCTCCCAGGACTTGCGATCTTTCGCGGCTTTCCGTTTTTCGGCAGCTTTTTCTCTGCGACTTTCCCTCATCCATTCGATTTCGTGCGAGTCTGATACGCGAGGCTCAAGTGCCGATGCCAACTCTTTCGCCAGGGTCGCGTTGTCCGCAACGCCCGCAGAAAGATCAGCCCAGTAGTTGTCGTTTCCTGATATGTCCGGTGATGTCTGGCGGAGGGCCACGTAGAGTGCGACATGCCGCTCTGTCTCAGGGCGTTCGCGATCAGCGACCGCAGCCCTCACCCATCCTCGGTCAAGCTCGGGATCAACAGAAATAGCCCCATGATACACAAGCTTGTGGTAGCGCGACAACGGCTCCTCGCGGGCGCGAAACCTCTCAAGCAGCGCGTTGTCCGCCCAGAATGCTTGCGCACGGTCATCTGCCGACAGGCCGGCAAGGGCCTGTCGGAGTGCTCCGACCGGATGATCCTCGTCATCCTCGCGATCGCTCGTGAGCCGGACTGCTGCAACGGCTGCGTCCATCCAACCCACCGACGGTGTTCCGATGCTCAGTTCCTTTAGGCAGGCCGCTGCCAAGCCCGGCACCAGATGCGAGCGAGTAGTCAGCAAACGGTGCACATTGGTCGGCCAACTTGCCGCCTCAATTGTCAGATCGTGAAGCATCTTGCGAAGTTCCGATGCAGAGGACGCTGCGAGGGGTGCGCTCTGGATCAGTTCAGGCCAATCCCAAGTGATCGCGTCAATCGTCGCCTTTGGCGATTTCAGCGCAAGTAGAACCGAGCGCAACTGCTGGCTGAAAAGGTACTGCGGGAAAAGTTCAATCAGAGCATATCGGAGTGCCCGGTTCGACCAACGTTCTGGCTCGGCGGCAATAGCGGAGGCGATTTTGGGAAGACGGGGATCTTTCACGGCAATGATGGTTCGAAGTGCATCCAGCCGTTCCCCGTCGCGGGCAGTTCGGTTCATGAATATGTCGACTGCGGGATCGGACATTTCCGGTAGAGGGGTGGCCGCAGCCAGTTCCAGTAGAAACTCCCGCATCTCTTCGTTGGCGATGCCGCTATCCCACAGTTGCCGGACGGCAGATCCAAGTGCGGGATCAGCGAATCTTTGGGTTTGAACGCGCGGAATGTGGTGCCCACGCCAGGTGCCTTGCCGATTGCGGTTAACGAAGGCTTGCAGAGCCGCTTGGCGTTGTTCGATCGAGAGGGAGGCTGGGTCGCCAAGGCAGATCAGGTTTTCTGGCTCGCGCTGGCAGACCTCTCTGAAAACATCCGCATGATCGAGCGACAACCAGGCGGCTACGGGCCGCAGGCTTGGACGCACAACGTCGATGCCTTGGGCTGTGCGTGTGAATAAAAGCCGTTTGACGGCGCGCCCAGGCATCCCCGCTCGGATCAGTGTCTGAAGTCGCTCCGCAGCCAGAAACTCGAGAACCGATCGATGGTGGAAACGTACTCTCCCGTAGGAGGCATAGCTGAAGAGGGGTCGTTCCAGGAGCGTCCGCCGCTCTTCTTGGGTCCAGGTCGGCAAAAGCCGGATCGGATCGACACAGGGCCCAGCCTCATCATCATCCTGCAAGTCGGTGCTATGGCGAATGGTCATGGACTTCGTCAGCAGTACGGCGAGCGCGAGCGTTCCCGCGCCTTCCCTAGCCTTCGCTTCCGATAACGGACCGGCCTCGTCGCGGTCCGTCCGCGGCTTAAGTTTCAAATCAATGTTCGTTAGAACCTGATCGCGATGCACGCGGATGCGACGGTGCTCCCTCCAGTCCTGGCACAGCTCGATCAGGTCTTGCGGACGTCGGGCGAAGTCGAACGCATCGCGGCTGTGGAGGTCGGAAATGAACGCCTCGACATCGGTGAGGCCGTTGCCCGCGACAAGCGCTCGGATTGCCGGTTCGTCCAACGGTGTGAGACAGACCGTGCGCCACATGGGCAACGGTTTCTTATCCGTTGCCGGGAGCACCTGATCACGTGCTACTCCCATAATATCGTCGACAAAGGTTCGGGCATCTCGCCGGGGTTCCGATAGCGGGAATAGTTGCGCCAAGAGTTCGCGCTCGAAGGGCACCGGCCGAGATGTCACGATCAGACGGATGCGGTCGAGGTTTGGGCCAACGAACGTCTTCAACCTTATCAGCGCCGAGCGAAACTTGCCGCGCGTCAGCCGAAGTTCATCGTAGGCATCTAGGAAGAAAGTTGCGATTTCATCAGTTGCGGCGCACCAGACCTCGAACCGAGCGAGCTCCTCAGGTGCCAGAAGCGAGCCAACGGCTTCGGAGCGCGCAAGCTCACTCAGTTCGAAAAAGAATGCTGGCTGACCTTCACCGAAGCGTCGTCGCTGCTGCGATTGACATTCATATGTCTTGCCCGAACCCGCCTCTGAAATGATCGTGATACGGCGCGACTGCAGAAGTTCCGGCCAGCCTATCCCGCGAGAATGCGGAAACCAAGGCATCGTTGCGGCCGCAAGCAAGGCAGGCAGGTCTTCTGAAGCGAGGTCAATGAAGCGACGATCCATGGCGCAGGGTGAACCAATCCGAATTTTCTAGAAGCAGATACTCTGTTACAAAGCTGCCCCCCTATTTCCATACCTGCGAAGCTCTGCCCTTGCATCCTGCATTTGGGCGCTCCCCTCCGATGTGCTTTCCGGTCGTAAAACGGCACAAACGACTCACGTTCCCATGATAATATGATGCCTGTCGGGCCAACCGAAGTCAGGGTGGGCTAGGGGCAGGAGGTATCGCCATGTCCGTCGGTTTTCTGCCTGCACTTCGGCCTGATCACCCAGCCTAGAACAAGGGTCGTATCATTGGCCAGAAACGCCCCCTGCTGCCGAAGCATGTCTGGTCCATCCGTGTCCGCCTTGAGATGGCGGATAACCGACGTGATCTTGCTCTGTTCAACCTGCCGGAAGTCATTCTGCCTTCAAGCGGCCAGCAACCTCGGCAGTCGGGCGAGACTGTTGGCGGCCATGGTGAGGATGAAGCAGGAGCGCACCTTATCGAGGCCACGAAAGACGGTCTGAGCCATGCCACCCACCGTCTTAACCCAGCCGAAGACCTCCTCTAATGCAGCGAGAATGTCAGTGCGCGCTTGATCTGCGTGAAATGCCAGTAACTCGCCGCCTGAGCACAATGACTTCTCGTTCTTGTCGTCGACTTATCGACTCCAAAGCTCTTCGACCTCCCTATTCTGGATAACGCGAAGACGCTCCGCTATCCGGTCAAGACGCTTTGGCTCGGTGACTAATCCGCCAATCGGAACGGCGTGTCTCTGGACGGGCACATGAATATTAACAAGTGCTGCCACCCCAGGAACGAACAAGACTTCGAGATTTGACGGTAAGTGACCTTGTGGCAGCAAGACCCCGCGGTCAAAAACGCGCTTATGACTTAGCCTCGCTGACTTAACCGTCGAGCGAGGCATTATGAGTACTGTTTTGACATCCGGCTGATTATTGTTTCGCAAAGCATCTCTTATTTCAGATAATGCCTCCGCGACAAGGGTCGTCCGCCCCCATGTCGATCCGCTAGGTCGCAGCCAGATTACCTCGTTAATCCGCTGTTCGAATTTTGCTTCTGCAAACTTCAACAGCAGCCTTTCGATGCTACGTTTCAGGTAAGCCGCGCCGACACTAGGTCGGTACCCTGAACCGCGCAGCTCCGACAATCTGAACGCTTCCACCCAAGCTAATTGCTCATCGGAACGCTGCAGAAGAGGGGACAAGCGCGCATCACCCGTCATGCGTTCGAATTCCGCCATGGCTCCTGACGCGATGTCCGGCCCCGAGATCACTTGCCATGCGTCGTTAGCGGCAACGGCGAGCTTCTGGAAGCCCGAAACTCTGTCCACCTCTTCAGGAAACGCGGGGCGTATGCCCAAGCGATCAAGATCAAGGACGAGCTGCGCCTGAAGAGTTTGGTAGCCATAGGCGCCTCCTTCTACGCCAGAAATCGAGTAGAGGTTGATAGCGTCAGGATCTGGAAGCCGCCTAATTCGTCGAGCATAGTCTCGAAAATTATCCTCGAACGCGCGGCGCGCAAATGCTTCCGGAAGATCGCGAGCCTCTGGCAGCTCAGTCAGTTTGACCATGAAGTCCGTGGGGCGAGAGCGAGACTGCAGCACCATTGTTCGGCTGACGAGATCGAACCAAACGTCACCAATAAGGGGCGCTACTTCCACGACATGCGGCACCCCTTCAACTCCGCTGGATTTGAAGAGCTCACGCCCAGCCGGGGCGAGGACAGCCTCGTCTCCATCGAATTCAATGAGGCCTTGGCGGCCCATGTCGACGAGTACCGTCTCCATCTCGCCGACTGAAAATCCAAACCAAGACCGCATTCGCGTCACAGATACTCGTTCGAGTATCGCCAACAGCCGCAGCACGAACTCGTCAACAACAGGTAACTGCCTATCGCGTGTAATCGTAGCGCGGACCGTGAAGCGACGGCACGAGATTTGAAAGTCGACAGCGTCTATCTCAATTCGATGCGGCTCGGACGTCATGATCTAATCTCCGCTGCATCGCGCACGCCGCCATCTTCTTGGCTCATGCCCTGAATCCTGTTGAACACATCGCCCATAGGAGACTTGCATTTTGCGCTCGACCACATTTTCGCGTTCCCAACGATATATAGTCGTTCCTTCGCCCTCGACATGGCGACGTTACAGCGGTTCTCACGACCGACATGTCCAGGTTTCCTCAGATCGTTCGATCGGACGAGGGTTACTATGACGATCGAATTTTCTTTCCCTTGATAGGCGTCCACCGTATCGATCACGACCATCCGTCTAAAGACCTCTGAGAATGGTTGCTGCGCCCATTCACGTTCGATGCGCCGCTTCTGTTCGCTGTACATGCAGATGACCCCTATCGTGGGATCGCTCCGCTTCGCCAGTTCCTCGACCAGCTCCACCTCTTTTGAGAGCCGATGGAGGAGCGATATGACCGTTTGGATCTCCGCGTCATTCCATATATCTCGGTGATTGTTGCGGTCTCGCTCCAATGCTCCGGGCAGCGAGGACGTGTCCAGCCATACCACCGGCTGCGCGAGGTCAGGTGGCAGCTTCGAGAACGCCGCGTCGGCTATTCTGTCTGACGATGACTTAAGTCTGACACCATGCGGCGCGTAGAATATGTTCGACACGAGATCGCTGATGACAGGAGTCATGCGATATTGTTCATCAAGCACGCGAGCGTTGCGACGTCCATAGGGCGAAGCGAATGCTCGCTCAAAGTCCGACTGCGCAAGTGCCTTTCCTGCTCCCCCAAATTCCTCACGCAGCCCCTCCTGAACAGCTCGATCGACCATCGGGCGAAGCTGGCGCTGGTCGCCGACAAGGAGCACCCGGCTTCCCAACTGGAGTGGAACGGCGAGTTCACCACTCGTACACCGTGCTGCTTCGTCGACGATGACCCAGTCAAATACTCCACTTTCCAATCGAATTTGAGATTGCCCCAACCCTACGCAGGTCCCAGCAACCACCTGCCGGGTCTTTGCTAGGAACTCGTCAAAGTTTCGGTGACCTGTCGCAAGCGTATCCTTCCAGTCATTCGCCAGCGCCATCAATTGCCGTACCTTTGATAGGTCACTTGGACTTGTTCGGGGATGAGCCGCCGAAACGGCCCGGAAAGCGGCTTCCACAACTGAATCGAAGTCCACGTGCTCGGCCGTGAGGGCCGTATCCCCAAGCAGCCCCTCCGCTTCTCGTAGGAATGCTTGATTAAGTTTGCGAAGACGGGAGTCCAAACGACGACGTTCGTCAGGCCCCGCACCCGCTTCGATTGCCTGTCCCACCAACAGGATCGACCGATAGAGAGAGGCAAGCCTTTGATCGACGTTGACCACGTCATGCACAAAAGACCGCGGAATTCCAGCCGCAGCGGCCGCGTGCGCAATTCTAGTTTTGATGCCGTTCTCGAACCGAACTCTGAATCGCTCCCTCAGCGTCCTAGCTTGGTACGGCCGGACGCGCTCCGTAGCTCCGCGTGAGCCAACGCGGAGTAGGTCCGCACTCCCGCCACAAGTTCGGTAAGTCTTAAGCACTTCCTCTAGGACATTGTTCACCGCCTCATGGGATTGGCTCGCGACGAGAACGCGTCGAGCACCGCCCTGCGTAAGAAGCCAATGCGCAAAAGATGCAATGAAACGTGTTTTTCCGGATCCCGGTGGCCCTTGGAGCAAGCCGACCGGCCCGGTCTTTAAAAGCTCATGAAATGCTCGTTTCTGACCGTCGTTCAACCCATATGCTGCTAAGTCGGTTTCCGCAATCTTGACCGCGTAGAGCGCGTCAGCGGCATCAGCATTGGGGTCGAAGTAGTCATGGAATGCCCCCACTGAGTGGTCCGGTTTGAATGTTAGTGCATTGTCGGCCTGTGGTCCATTTGCACGAAGGTCT
>NZ_JBZEGG010000030.1:0-76119 GCF_058313095.1 Pseudogemmobacter sp. TB195 | reverse complement strand
ATCACCATCGCAAATGCAATCCTGAAAACAGGAGAGGTATGGCGTCAACAGCTCAATCAATAGACACAATTGCTAGCGGAAGCGAGAGATGTGCAAAAGGATGCCTGCGCAAGGTGACCCGCGTCGGCCTGAACCCGTGCTGGCAGCATGTCGGATCAAGTCCGACTTGTGCAGACGGCTATGTGGTCAGAACCGGCAGACCGATCTGATGGAGAGCGACATGTGCAACCGAACCATCACGGCGCCAAGCGCAGCGCAACCTCCATCTGCTCGTGCTCGAACGCCGCCGTGTATGCTGAAGCTGCAGCGCCCTTCACTCCCTGGCTCTGGAAGTGCGCACGCCACTGCTTTGAGATCCCATCGGCAAGGTCACGCGCCAGCTGACGCGCTTCGTCCACCGGGATCTCGAAGAAGGGGGCCGCTTCCACAGCAGCCTCCACCGAGGGCTCAAAACCGCTCAGCGGGCTGATCCCGGTTTCCATCTGCGGCTGACGCCGCGCCTGCGCATTGATGTCGAAGGCGGGGGCAAGCCGCCACCGATTTTCCCGGACATAGAGAAAGCCGTGGTTCTTCAGGTGATCGTCGGTGTTGTTCACCAGGATCGAGAAGACCATCCGCCGCCAGAGCTCACGCAGATCGGCCAGCGCGTCGACCGAGATCTCGCGGATTACATCGGCGATGTCAGTATAGTAGCCGGGCGTCATGCCCTGCACCTGCAGTGCCGTCCGAGCCGAGATATAGGGAATGCGCCCCTGCCCCCGGCGGTCAAAGCGCCGGATCAGCGCCACCGGCGCCTCGCTGCGCGGCAGCGCGAGCTCTGCCACCGCCGTATTCAGCCCGAGGGCACGGCCCAAGTTGAGGATTGCCACTTCAGCGCGCTCCACGGGCCAAGTGTCGCCCACGGCGGTGAACTTGGCGATCCAGAGCTGATCGCCGTCAATCACATTCGCCTTGGGTCGCGCGCCCCCCAATGAGCCCCCTGCCCCGGCCAGGATGCGTGCCTCCTCGGCCGCGCCGAGCGGGTCACGCTCATAGCGGGCGGCAATCGAGCGGATCTCCTCGATATCCAGCCGGCGCGGCACCGGATCGGTCATCTGCGACAGCGGCTGCATCCGCTCATCCAGAAACCGCAGCGCACCTTGCCGGGTGACATCATCCGAGCGCACCAGATAATCGAACTCCGACAGCCCTTCGCCCAGCGTGCGGGCCATCAAACGGCGGCCCCAGCTGTCTGGCGCCGCATCCGCGAAGGCACCCGGCAAGGCATCCCGCGTGTCTGCCTGCCCGCTGGCATGGATCGGGCCTGGGCCGAGCGGCAGACCCGGGGCCAGAGCGAAGGCCCCGGCATTGCGCAGCCAGCCGGGGCTGTAGAGGAAAGTCGAATGCTGACGGCGGCCATCGCTTTCGAAATGCAGCCGCCCGACCTCGATCTTCTGCTCCCCGAGCGCGACGATGGCTTCCGGCATCAGAAGGCCGTCCCTTCGTCGCTGTCCTGGCCACTGACCGGCAGGATTGCGGTGCCCGTAACTGGTTTGCGGCCCCGCCCGATCCGTTTGGGCAGATTGGCATGGTCGATCATCAATCCGGTTTCGTCACTGGCGGGATCCAGTAATCCTTCCAGCCGCGGCAGCTCTCCGAGCGCCAGCAGTGCCATGGCGAGCGTTTCGAGCCGGGTGCCGGGCTCACCCTTTTCCAGCCGGATCACGGTTCCCTCGGCCACACCGATCCGCGCCGCAAAATCTTTCACCGGGATGCGGCGCTTCTTGCGGGCGACCTGTATGTCCTGCCCCAATTGGCGCAGGACCTTTTCGACACGGAGAGAGGACATCCTTCACTTCTCTATGTTATGGTATTTCGATCCATAGCATCAAAGTATGGATGTTTAAATGCCGAATGAGCGGCCGTCAGGAGGAGTGTGCCCGCCTCAGGCTGTCATCCGGCTTGCACGCGATAGCCGCGCCGTTGCGTTGCGGTGACAAGCTTCATCAGTGCCGCCTGAACCTCCTCCGTATGATCGAAGGTCTCAAGCATCACCCGACCCGGCCCGCCGATGCGTCCCCAACGCCGCACAACCGAGACCCCGCCAAACAGGGTCGGCTGGATTTCAGCCGCATAAAAGCGGCGCATGTTGCGCTCGGGGTCGATCCGCTGAAGGTGAACGGGTTCATCCATGCTTGGAGCATCGCATCAATGGCCACTCTGCGTCCAACGACAGTTTGGAATCTTAGGGGCCTGAACGATTCAGAACACTGATACGAGCGGCGCTCCCCTCGCCGCGAGCGAAAAACGCCTTGCCCTTGGCTGCCGGCTGCCGTCGCAGCAGTCGTAATGACATTGACACTACAGAAATCATGCCCATATTGATCGCGCAAGGAGATCACATGATGCCCGCACCGGACACCCCAATCAGCAAGCGCGAAGTTCTGAACCTCAGGATCCGCCCGGAAGACCGCAGTCTGATTGACAGGGCGGCGCAAGCGCGCGGGAAAAACCGGACAGACTTCGTGCTGGACGCTGCCCGCGCAGCCGCCGAGGACGCTCTGCTGGATCGTGCGATCATTTCAGTTTCGCCCGAGGCCTATGCTGCCTTCATGTCGCGCCTCGATGCGCAGCCCGCACCCAATGACCGGCTCCGGAAAACCATGAACACAGCTGCCCCGTGGGACAAGGCGTGAGTCTTTCCGCACCTGAGCCGCTGACCACCGATCACGGCATTACCGGGTTCAGTTCCGGTGAAGAGGCGCTTGATCACTGGCTACGACGCCGCGCTCTTGCGAACCAGGCTTCCGGCGCATCGCGAACGTTTGTCGTGTGTGAGGGTCGTAGTGTTGTCGCATACTACGCTCTCGCCTCCAGCGCCGTCACGGCGAACGAAACATCCGGTCGCTTTCGACGCAATATGCCCGATCCGATCCCGGTCGTCGTGCTCGGCCGACTGGCCGTGGATCTGGGTTTCCAGTCCAAGGGTCTCGGGCGCGCGCTCATCCGGGATGCCGCGTATCGTGTGCTCCAGGCGGCAGACCTGATCGGCATCCGTGGCCTGCTGGTTCATGCGCTCAACGAAGGCGCACGGGAATTCTATGAGCGGCTTGGCTTTGATCCCTCACCGCTTGACCCGATGACGCTGATGATCGGCCTTACAGACCTCAAGGCGGCAACGACTGCGAACTGATCGCTGTCTCAGCTTTTCCAAGCCGGTACGGATCAGGCCCTACTGACTGATGATGTTGCAGCATAAGGGCGCAAAAGCGACCGTAGGCCTCATCTCCACGCGGATATCGCCCCTATCGGTGAGATGAACAGAATTAGCCGAAGCGCCGACACGAACATTTGAAAGGATATCGTGAGGCCTGTTGCCCTCCGGTGGTAGTACAGGGGTTTTTGCCCGCCGCATCTTAGACCGTGTCACCGCAGGGGAACTGCTGCCGTCTTCTCCTTGTAATCCTCCCGCGGATCTGCCCCAAAAAGTGCCTTTACGCCTGCCAGGATGGAAGAGGCATTCTCCCAGATTTGCGCACCTTCCGGATCCAGACGCAAAAGGCGCAACTTTGGGTCGTTCTGGCCGTCAAACCACGCAGCAACCATGCCGTTCCAATGCCGCTCTACCATCGCTGGATCGGTTTCGATACTCAGTCGGCCATGGATCGTGGCAAACAAGTCATGGCCTTTCGAGACGAAGGCCGCGACGGCACGGCCCCCTCCAGCTGTGACAATCTCGTTATCCGTGCTCGTGAAAAACCAGATCGGCCCCCGGTTCTCATCCTCCACGATTGCGGTCATGGGGCGTGTATGGCCATCATCCTTGCCCGCAAGTCCCAGCATCACCACACGGTCCGAGCGCAATGCGCTCCAGAGCTTGCTCTCCAGTTCAACGGCTGTCGACATAACGTCCTCCTGTTGCTCTCGGCTGCTGAACTAACCTGAGGCCGGTCTGTTCCCGCTCCACAGGCCACGCCTTGGAACATTCGCGTGATCTGCCGGTTCTGACCTGTCGGATGCGCGGTGACGCGCAGCCTGTTCACCTGTCGGAGAGTTGTTATGCACAGCATCATTTATCTCGTTGGCCTCGTCGTGGTCGTTCTTGCGATCCTGTCACTCCTAGGTCTGCGGTGAGGGGATGGCCATGGAACACTCAGAAACTCTCACCCCCGTGCCCGCGTCGAATATCGGCGGGCCTCTCGTCGACTGGGCCGCGGTGATCGCCGGAGCTGTCGTCGCAGCCGCGATTGCCGGGCTCTTCATGACCTTTGGTGCCGCGCTCGGGCTTTCCACGATCTCGGCAGAGCGGGGTGAAGGGTCTTTCAGCCTTTGGATCATCGTGACGGGTTTGTGGCTCGTGATCACCCTTGTGCTCAGTTATCTGGCGGGCGGTTACATCACCGGCCGCATGCGCCGGCGGGTGGAAACCATCACCGCAGATGAGATTGCCGCACGTGACGGGATCAACGGGTTGGTGGTTTGGGCCCTCGGTATGCTTGTGACCGCCTGGATGGCCGCCGCAGCCCTCAGCACAGCAGCAACCACCGGAGGACAAGTCGTGGGTGGCGCAACCCAGGCCGCCGGGGCCGCGCTTGGCGGTGCGGCTCAGGGCCTCGGATCTGCAGTGCCGGAGGAGGCCATCTCCTCTGCGATTGACCGGATCAGTGACACGCTTGGCCGACCGGTGCTTTCCACGACGGCACCCGCCGCCGCTGACACTCCGGTTGCACCGGGGACAGTTGTCCCGTCCACCCCGGCAGAGGATCCGTCCGAACTGACACGACAGAGCGCATCGATCCTTTCAGGTATAGCGCTGAGCGGTGAGGTCAGTGAAGCTGACCGCGACTATCTGATTGGTGCGACCGCAAGGCTGAGCGGCGTTGAGCAAGTTGAAGTCGAAGCGCGCGTCGATGCGGCCATCGCATCGGCGCAAGAGATCCGGACGGAGGCAGGCAGGTTGGCAGACGAAGCCGAAACCGCTGCCCGCGACGCGGCTGAGACCGCCCGGGTCAGTGCGATCCTCACGGCGTTTATCCTGACGGCTGCCGCTCTGGTCGCCGGAGCGGCAGCCATGGCGGGTGCAGTCCGGGGTGGCAGACATCGTGATGAAGGGCGTCTCTTCGGCGGCCTCAGCTATCGACTGTAAAACACCCCCTTCCGGGACTGCGAACTGGCGGTTCCGGAACCCACCCCGGCGACCCGGTCAGGATCGCAGTCGATAAACTGGCTGCATCCCGCCTAGGACATTGGCACAGATACCGGCGCCGGAACCTTGAGCAGGATCACTGGTTTACCACCAACAAGACAAGGAGCGATCTGATGGCTGATGCTTTCGAAGACATTCGCGCAAACCTGGAAAAGCAAATTGACGCCCTGAAATCCGAAGTGGCGCGGATCAGCAAGACCGTCTCATCCCGCGGTTCAGATGCAGTTGAGACTGCCGAAGGCGCCTATGAGAACGGCAAGGGACGACTGCGCGCTGTCGCAACCCGTGCCCGTGACCAGGCACATATTGCTGCGGACGTCGCCAGGGAGAACCCAGTGACAACTTCCACCGTCCTAGTCGGCATTGGCCTTCTTGGGCTGATTGCAGGCTATGTGCTGGGCGGGAATGCCACCAGCAATCATCGTCGCTGACATATGACCGGATGAGGTTTCCCTCCCTCTTCCGGTCATTGCGCGGCCCGCACTTCTGGATGTGCGGGCCGTCGCTTTTGACTGTCCGTCCATGACCGCGGCAGACGGACCTGGCGGTAACAGGCATCCGCGCGTCCGAAGATCTCCTTTGAGTGAGGAAACAGATGGCCGGGATGCCCAGCTCTTACGATGCGCTGACCCGCAAAGACGATCTGCGGATTGGAACGCCTGTCTGGGTCAGAACCCCTCATTCCACGGTTTCTGCCGCGAAAACCCTGCCCCGCGAGCGCTTCGACGTGATCGTGATCGGTGCTGGCATTTCCGGAGCGCTGATGGCAGAGGCGCTGACACGGGCTGGAAAGTCTGTGCTTATTCTCGACCGGCGCGCTCCGGTGCGAGGCTCCACCCCGGCCTCCACCGCCATGATCCAGCATGAGATCGACACCCCCCTGACGCGGCTGAGCCGCAAAATCGGAAAAGACCAGGCGGAGCGTGCCTGGCGGCGTTCTGTCAGGGCGGTGTTGGATCTGGTGGCATTGTCGAGGCAGTTGAAGCTCGATTGCGGGATGCGCAGTAAACCTGCCCTATACCTCGCCGGAGACGAGATGGGCGCAAGGGCGCTTAAAAGCGAAGCGGAAGCCCGTGAAGCGGCAGGGATTCATGCTGACTATCTGGCACGCGGTGATCTGATCAACCGTTTCGGCATGAATCGCAGGGCGGCAATCCTGTCGCGGGATTCCGCTTCGGCCAACCCTGCGCAACTGACGGCGGAGCTTTTGCGGGCGGCATTGGCGCGAAAGGCGCACATCGTCTCGCCAGTTGAGATCACCGACATGGCGGAATTGCCCTCGGGTGTCGCCCTTGCAACCCGCAAGGGAGAAGTACTGGTCGCCGGGCATGCTGTTTTCTGCACCGGCTATGAATATCTGCCCCAGATGAAAACGGCATCGCATCATGTCACTTCGACCTGGGCGCTTGCCTCTCGTCCGATTGCCGATTTGCCGGGGTGGATGCGGGACACAATCGTATGGGAGGCAGCCGACCCCTATCTCTACTTTCGCAGCGACGAAGCCGGGCGCATTATCGCCGGCGGCGAAGACGAAGATGCCTCCGACACCAATTCCGATCCCGCAAAGCTGACGCGCAAGGCGAAGATCATCGCACAGAAATTGCAGGATCTGACCGGGGTAAGGATCGGCAAGCCGGCCTGCACTTGGTCGGCGCCTTTCAGCGTAACTGATGACGGCTTGCCGATCATCGACCGCGTCCCGGGCTATGACCGATGTTATGCCGCAATGGGATATGGTGGCAATGGCATCACATTCTCGGTCATCGCAGCCCAGATGATGGCGGCTTCAATAGCGGGAAAGGAAGACCCTGATGCGGCGATCTTCCGCTTCCGATAAATGCAGTCTGCCCGCGATATCCGCCTGCCATGTTGACTGTCCCCGATACCTCCGGGAAGGCCCGGCGAGCGAAGATCCGCCCCTGCGGTTTGCAACCTGGGTGCGAATTGTCCAACATCCCCGCCATGACTAAGGAAGACCCACAGGCTGTGCCGGGAGCAGACTGGTTTGCTCAGAAACCGCTCCCGAAGGATTGTCCGGCAAAAGAATCCGAGCCGATCGCTTCTGATCCCGTCCTGTCCGATCCTGCTCGCCCTGCGCTTTTCCTGGATCTGGACGGCACGCTGCTTGATCTCGCCCCGACGCGGGAGCAAGTGGCGCCGGAACCCGGGCTGATCGAAGTGCTCATACGGCTGGAGGCCCGCACTTCAGGCGCTCTGGCGCTGGTGACGGGCCGCCAGGTCGCATTTGTTGATACTCTGTTCCCGTCGCACCTGTTTACCGTGGCCGGGCTTCATGGGGCCGAGCTTCGACCCGGGCCTGCAGCAGGTAACGGACTGTCGACTATAGCCGCGTCCCCGGCCAATACCGCATCCCTCCGGGAAGCCTTTTCCCGGGTGCTCAGGGAAACCGCCGCGCATCCGGGGCTGCTGGCCGAGGATAAAGGCGCTGCCTTTGCGTTGCATTATCGCAAGACTCCCGGTCTGCGCAGCAAAGTGGAAAGCCTCATGGCTGAGGCTGCAGGTATCGCCGGCCCGGGTTACCGGCTGCGTGAAGGGAAATATGTCGTCGAACTATGCCCTTCCAGCGCAGATAAAGGTGCCGCCCTCAGGAACTTTATGGCCTCGACACCGTTCAGGGGCCGCTGCCCGGTGGCGGCAGGAGATGACCTCACAGACGAGGCGATGTTTCAGGCGGTCAACACCATGGGTGGGCTCTCGATCCGCGTAGGCGACCATGGTGCCCCGAGCGCGGCCAAAACCCGCATTGCGACGCCCGGCGCCTTCCGCGCCTGGCTGCGCCAGCTCGCCGGAACTCCCGGCGCAGGAGAAAGAACTCATGACTGAAATCGCGACCACAGCCCGGCCCGGACTTGATCATGGCATCATCGGCAATGCGAGTCTTGCCGCCCTGATCGACCGGGACGGAGCGCTGGACTGGATGTGTGTCCCGCGCATGGATGGCGATCCGGTGTTTTGTGGCTTGCTGCGCGGTACTGATGGCAGTGAAGTCAATGCGCGGGACGGGGCCTGGCGCTTCCGGCTCGACCGCCAGAAAGAGAGCCGCCAGCGGTATCTGCGTAATACCGCCATTCTGGAAACGATCCTCACCGATGAAGATGGCAACGAAGCGCGGATCCTCGATTTCGCACCGCGCTTCATGCGCAACGGTCGTATGTTCCGGGGCTATTCCGTAGTGCGGATCATCGAGCCTCTGCGCGGCACACCGCGCCTTACCGTCTCCCTGCGGCCGCAATCTGGCTACGGGGCCAGCGCCCCCATGATCACGCGCGGCACCAGCCATATCCGCTATATCCTCGGCCCAGAGATATTGCGCCTGACCACCGACGCGCCGGTGGACTACATTCTGTCAGAGACCGCGTTCCTTCTGGAACATCCGCAAGCCTTCATCCTGGGGCCCGATGAGAGCCTCTCAGACCATCCAATGGCCATCGCCCGCCACTTCCTGCGCGAGACGACGGAATACTGGCATGGCTGGGTGCGCAGCCTCGCCTTGCCCGCCGATTTCCAGGATGTAGTGATCCGTTCCGCGATCACGCTGAAGCTTTGCTCGAATGAGGAAACCGGCGCGATTGTCGCGGCGCTGACCACATCGATCCCCGAATATGGTGCGAGCGGGCGGACCTGGGATTACCGCTTCTGCTGGCTTCGGGACAGCTACTTCACCGTCCAGGCGTTAAACAGCCTGAACGCCACCCTGACGATGGAAAACTACCTGACCTATGTGTCCAATCTCGCGGCCGGGTCTGACAGCGGCTATATGCAGCCTCTGTTCGGCATCGGGCTGGAGCGTGTCCTCGACGAGCATATCGTCCCCGCTTTGCCCGGCTATCGCGGGTATGGGCCCGTCCGGCGTGGCAATGCGGCGTTTACCCAGGTGCAGAATGACGGCTACGGCTCGGTCATCTTGGCCGCGATCCAGTGTTTCTTTGATGAACGACTGCCCGATATGGGCGATGAAGCATTGTTTCGCCGCCTTGAACGGCTGGGGGCGGAGGCGGAAGCCTGTTGGGACCAGCCCGATGCAGGGTTATGGGAGTTCCGCACAAGAACAGAGGTCCATACCCATTCCGCACTGATGTGCTGGGCAGCCTGTGACCGGCTGGCGCGTATCGCGCACAAACTTGGCCTCGCGCCCGAGACCGCGCGCTGGTCAGCCAGCGCTGAAAAGATCCGCAGCGCGATCTTCCAACGTGGCTGGAATGCGGATCGCGGATGCTTCGCAGCGTCGTTCGGCGGCGATGAGGTCGATGCGAGCCTGTTATTGATGGCCCAGACCGGCTTTATCGCGTCGGATGATCCGCGCTTTCTGGCGACCGTGGCCGCCTGTGAGGATGATCTGCGATATGGCAATCACCTTTACCGCTATCGCCGCTCCGATGATTTCGGCGCGCCGGAGACCGCGTTCACCGCCTGCACCTTCTGGCTGATAGACGCGCTTGTGCGCACGGGCAGAAAAGAGGAGGCCCGGGATATTTTCGCCGATGTGCTGGCGCGGAGGAACCATCTGGGCCTCTTGTCCGAGGGTGTCCATGTCGAAAGCGGCGAACTCTGGGGGAACTTCCCGCAAACCTATTCGATGGTCGGGCTGATCAACGCCGCCATGGCCCTTTCACGCCGCTGGGAGGATGTGCTGTGAGCCGCCTGATCGTCGTCTCGAACCGGGTGCCCTCGCCAGACCGTCCGCCCCAGGGGGGGCTGGCAGTGGCCGTCCAAGCCGCGTTGCAAGAGCGGGGCGGCATATGGATGGGCTGGTCGGGGCAATCTTCGGGCGACCAGGAACCCGGCCCGCTTTCTTTGCATGAAGAAGGCCGGATCACCTATGCCCTGAGTGATCTGTCCGAACGCGATCTTTCCGAATATTACAATGGCCTCGCGAACAGCGTGCTCTGGCCCTTGTGCCATTACCGCATTGACCTGACCGATTTCAGCCGGCGCGACGCCGAGGGTTATTTCCGCGTCAATCGCTTTTTCGCAGAACGCCTCGCGCCGCTGATCCGCCCCGATGATCTGATCTGGATCCATGATTATCACCTGATCCCCCTTGCAGCAGAGTTGCGGCGGCTCGGCATTCGGAACCAGATCGGGTTCTTCATGCATATTCCCTGGCCCGCCCCTGATGTATTCCTCACACTTCCGGGTGGCGAGAAGCTGCTGCATGCCATGACCAGCTATGACCTGCTGGGCTTTCAGACCGAGCCTGATAGCGGGAATTTCAGTCTGTGCCTCAGCCGCAGCGGACAAGCGCAGCCGGTGCCGGGCGAGGCGGGGATACATGTCTCGCAGGAGCGGCGCCTCCTCGTCGGCTCCTTTCCGATCAGCATCGACACCGCAGCGATCGGCCGCAGCGCGGGGAATGCTGTCCGCAATGCCGCCATGCGCAAATTCCGCGCCTCGCTGGAGGGGCGGACCCTGATCATGGGGGTGGATCGGCTCGATTACACAAAAGGTTTGCCACAGCGGATGCATGCGTTCGGACAGTTCCTGGAATCCAGCCCGGCATGGCTGGGACGAGTGACCTATCTGCAGGTGACCCCGAACACGCGAGAGGGTGTTGCGGAATATGACACCCTGCGCCAGGAGGTTGCGGGGCTTGCCGGCCAGATCAACGGCAGGCACAGCCGCCTTGACTGGATGCCAGTCCGTTACGTAAACCGGGCCTTCAGCCAGCAGACGCTGGCAGGTCTTTACCGGATTGCACGGGTCGGTCTGGTGACGCCCCTACGGGACGGCATGAACCTCGTGGCCAAGGAATATGTGGCGGCCCAGGACCCGGAAGACCCGGGCGTTCTGATCCTGTCACGGTTTGCCGGGGCCGCCGCCGAGTTGGGGGAAGGCGCGCTGCTGGTAAACCCTTATGACGAAGAAACCATCACGCGCGCCATCACTCAGGCAGTCGCGATGTCGCGCGATGAACGGAAAGAACGCCAGGCCGCTATGGCGACCGTGCTGGCCCAACACGATGTCTTCAACTGGTGCAGAGATTACCTGACCAAACTTGAGCGAGCCTGTGCAGTTGCGGCAGTATGAAGCCCACTGGCGGGAACACAGAAATACTTCCCCGCTGGCCGCAGGACTGTGACGGGACCTATGCCCGTTGGCGGATGAAACGCGCGACAGGCCAGGTCCAACCGATCTCACGCGACCGCCTGGGACGCAGCCAGACCCAGTTCAGAAGACCTGCAGGTACTCCAAGCGCCAGCCCGGCCAGGGCCGCGATGAAAAAGGTCGTGGCATCATAATAGCCCATCGCCAGACCCCCGATCACCACCGTTCCGGCAGTGCAGGCCGCCCAGAGATGGACGAGCAGAAGGCGAAGCCAGGGAAACATCTTCCTCTCCTTTCACTTTGGCATTCGGGCGCAGGATCACTTCCGCGCCCGCCTCATCCACCGCTCTGACGGCGCAGCTCGCGCAGCTGATCGGCGGTGATATAGCCGCTGGCCCGCAGCCCTTCATCACGCTGCCAGGCCGGAATGGCGTTCCGGCTGTTCTGGCCAAGCACCCCATCGGCCCCTCTGGTATTGTAGCCCAGAAGGGTCAGGCGCCGCTGAAGATCCCGCCGCTCAGACACCGTCAGACCGAGGAGCCGTTCCTCCGCCCGGTCATCAATTGCGGTGTCGTCTGTGGGCGGCGATACTGTTCCGGCCTGCTGCGCAATCTGGCGCACCTGAGGCGCGGTGACATAGCCGCTCACCTTCACCTTATTGGCCGATTGCCAGCTCCGGATCGCCTCGCGGGTTTTGCGGCCCCAGAGGCCGTCCGCGACCCCGGCATCATACCCCAGCGAAGTCAGCTGGGCCTGGATCTGGCGGCGCTGGTCGCGGCTGAGGGCCAGAGCAGCCTCTGCAGCGCTAGCACTGTCGGCAGGCCCGGGCGTGGGTGCAGGTGTCGGCTCGACAGGTTTGACCCCACCGCCAAACCGGGCAATCTCGCGCTCGGCCTCGGCACGATAGGCGCCATTAGGAAACCTTTGCAAATAGGCACGCCAGCTGTTCAGCGTCCCACTTCGCCGGGCTTCGGCTCCCGCCTGACGATCCAGTTCCTGCACAAGCAGGCTCTGCGCGACACCTGAAATGATGCCTTCAAGATTGTCCTGAGCCACAGTCGGAGTGTGAACTCCGAGGCAGATGCCAATCGCAAGAACAGATACGAACCTTTGCATAATCGTTCCTCCTGATTTGTGGTGCACCGCGTGCTGATCGCGCAACTTACCTCGCAACCGGATCTTCGGGCTTGCCCGGCGCGGGAATTGGGTCGCCGACATCAGGAAGGTGCGGGATGTCCGGGCCAGGTTTTCCCGGACGCGGATCCTGAACGGGCGGATCTGAGGGATCCTGCGGCACATCCGGGCCTGCGGGCGGAACGGGGGTGACGGGGAGATCGGGGTCTTCGCCTCCATGTGGCATGGGTTGTCCTCCGGCTGAAATCTCACCGGACGAATGCCCGGCACAGGAAACCAACCTGCAATCAGCAGCTATGTTCCCGTCGACCCCATGCGATGGCGCTTCTTCGCCACCTTTCGCTGCCGGTCGGCTACCGAATGACACCGGAACGGGTGTCTCCGGAACAAACCGTGGTTCCGGATGTTCTCTCACCTATGCCGACAAGGGCGCCTGTGCCCGGGAGGGAGGAACGCTATGCCTGCGATTACCCGACTTTACAAAGACCACGCCGCTGCAATGCGTGCTGTGGAGCATATCGAGGCGCTCGCCCGGCCCTCAATCGAGCCGTCGATCCTTGGTGGTGAGGCGCTGCGAGACTACCGCGACATGCGGATCGAAGATGATCCCGCGACGGGCGGGCAGACTCAGATCCCGGAGCCCGCGCCTGCAACGGCAGCGGGAGGCGCACTTGGTGCGGCGGTGGGCGGCAGCGCAGGTCTGCTGGCGGGGCTTGGTCTGATCGCCATACCCGGTCTGGGCCCGGTCGCCGCAGGCGGCTGGCTGGTGACGGCCCTGACAGGGGCCGCAGGCGGCGCGCTGGCCGGCGCGTCCTTCGGTGCCCTGGTCGACCTGGGTATTCAGGACGACGATACGGATCTCTACGCCGAAGCCTTCCGGCGCGGTTGCGTTGCTGTCTCGGTGCGCTTTCCCGAGGATTTTCGGCTGCTCGTCGAAGAGGCGTTGTCCGCGACAGGAGCGATTTCGCTCCCCGCCTTGCGCCGGGAGCTTCAGGCTGACGCCTGGCAGCGGTGATCCGGGCAGATCCGCGAATGAAACCGGACGTGACATTCCGAGCCCCTCTTAATTCAGAGCCATTTCAGTATTCCAGGAGAGCGCCGTTATGGACAGTGCAGGCACCCCCGACCGGACCCCCTGGTGTGGACCTGCACCTGACCCCGGCGAGATCCTGAGCAGCTGGAACTTTGACCCTCTGCTAATTCTTGCACTCATGACCGCGCTGATCTGTGGCACTTTATATGCCGAGAACCGCAGGGTTTTCTTCATGGCATGGACCGCGCTGGTTCTGGCTTTTGTCTCGCCAGTTTGCGCCATGACCACGGCTCTGTTCAGCGCGAGGGCACTTCACCATCTGCTCCTGGCCAGCCTCGCAGCGCCCCTTCTTGCGCTTGCGGTGCCATTGCATCGGGTGGCTGCGGGCCGGTTGTCGGCCCCACTCGCATTCCTTCTCACGGCTGCCGCGCTGGTGCTTTGGCATATCCCTGCGATCTACAGCGCCGCCTGGGACATCACATGGGTTTACTGGCTAATGCAATTTGTCCTTGTGCT
The DNA here is from genome assembly GCF_058313095.1 of Pseudogemmobacter sp. TB195. Classification (NCBI taxonomy): domain Bacteria; kingdom Pseudomonadati; phylum Pseudomonadota; class Alphaproteobacteria; order Rhodobacterales; family Paracoccaceae; genus Pseudogemmobacter; species Pseudogemmobacter sp. TB195. The sequence goes on along the minus strand of NZ_JBZEGG010000030.1, from coordinate 62,185 downwards.
GCCCGCCTGGGTCTTCTGGGCAGCGGTGTTCTCATGGACGGATCGCGATGCGGGCATGGTGCTGGTGAATGCCTCCCTGGTCGGGGCACTCGCCGGTGTCATGGGGTTGATCGGGGCCGTTCTGACATTCTCAAACCGGCTGCTTTATACGGAGCATATCACAGGCCCGCTCGCCTGGGGGGTTGAGCCGCTGGCCGATCAGCAGGCCGCAGGGCTGATCATGTGGGTGCCCGGTCTTCTGCCGCTGGCGATGGTCGCGGCATTCCTCGCAAGACGCGCCTGGCAGCAAGGGGAAGCGGCATGATCGCCGCACTGAAATTCCTGCATCTCGCCGCCCTCGCCTGCTGGTGTGCGGGCCTGATCGCCTTACCATTGCTGATGCATGCACATGGCCGCGCGCGGAACCAGCGCCAGTATGCCCGTTTCCGCCTGATTACCCATATCGGCTATATCGGTTTCGCAACCCCTGCCGCCCTGGTCACGATCATGGCGGGAACGATGCTGATCTTCGCAGCCCGGATCTATGAACCATGGCTTTTGGCGAAACTGGCATTCGTGGCCGCTATGGTGCTGGTGCATGTCTGGTTTGGCCATCTGATTCAGCGCTCCGGCGAGGAAAAGCGCAGCCACTGGCAGGCCGCGCCGCTTGCCGGGCTGATCCTCGTCATGCCGCTGATCGGCATTGTGCTGGCACTGGTGCTGAGCAAACCCGACCTCGTGCTCCTGCGCGATCTGATCCCAGGTCAGCTCCTGTCACCACGAGGAGGCGCGCCATGATCACTCTGCGTCCCGAGCCCGTAGTCAAACACCAGCTTGCCCCCGTGCCAGCCTGTCATCGCGGTCATCCCGGTTGCGAGGAGCGATGTGAGAAAGCCCCAGGGCAGCACCGCGAGCGCCGGATCTGCAATCCGCATCCCCCAATTCGCGCCGAGCACAGAGAGGAGCATCACGGCGAGGATGAAATGCGTCCAGCTGGCGGCCCGGATGCGGATCCCCGGCACCAGCAGCAGTTCTGCCGTGCCGGCGAGACCTGCAAGAACACCCATCAGGAACCCAACGCCCGCTGCCCAGAGCGCCGCGCGCGGCCAGAACAGATCTCCGGTCCACCAGTAAAGCGCATCCGCGCCGAGCGTGCTGACGCAAAGCGATATGGGGAACGCGACCAGCATGGCGTGGATCGGATGCCCCGCGACCGCGATCTTCGATTCCGTGCGATGAAAACTGCGATGCTCGTGTATCGGATCGCGGAGCCGCTGCCGGCGTTTAGGGGGAGTACGGCGAACGGTCTCACGCGGGGTCGGCATGCGCTTCTCTCCTCATTTGCGGTCCTGAGGAAACCGGCGACAGTGCTGATGGTTCCGGCGCTTGCAGGATGTGGCGGTCCGCTCTCGACGCTTTCCCCTCAGGGACCAGCCGCCGCGGATATCGCAGTTCTCTGGTGGTCGATGATGGCGGGCGCGGTGCTGATCACGCTTTTGGTGCTGGGGCTGATCTGGCGTGGCTTTTCGCGCCAGGGTGTCACGCCGCCCGGCGAGACGTTCTGGATCAAAGGCATGGGCCTCGGCTTCAGCTTCGCTGTTCTGGTCGCGGTCGTCGGCGCGGGGATATGGCTCGGAGAGCGGATCCAGGCCCGACCCGGCGATGATGTGGTCCGGGTCGAGGCGATCGCGCGGCAATGGAGCTGGCGCTTCCGGCAGCCGGGGCCTGACGGGGCGATGATCGAGACCGAGACCCGCCTGCATATCCCTGCGGGCACGCCGATTGATGTCGTGATCCGGTCCGAGGATGTGATCCATGCCTTCTGGGTGCCGCAGCTTGCGGGCAAAATGGATGCGCTGCCTGGCCGGGATAATATCTTGCGGATCGAGGCCAGCGCGCCCGGTCTTTATCACGGGCGCTCGGCCGAGTTTTCCGGAATTGGCTATGCCGGGATGCGGTTCGAGGTTCTGGCCTATGACCCCTCTGATCCGCCGCCCTTCACCAGCATTTCGGAGGCAACCCCCCTGCCTGTTCAGAGCGATCCGGCGGCGGCCAGTGCCACAGATCTGCCCGCCAATGCGGCTCCCGAAGGGGATACACCATGACGCAGCTTTCGCCCAATCCTGCGCAGCGCGCGTTGCATCTGCACCGCGAACTTGACCGCATCTGGGGCCGCCCGGCAGGCATTCGCGGTTTTCTGATCTCGGTGAACCACAGCGAGCTGGGGCTGCGGTTCTCAATGGCCTCTTTCGTCTTTTTCGCCATCGCCGGATGCCTGGCGATGCTGATCCGGGCGCAGCTGGCGACGCCTGATGGCGCGTTCCTCGACACCGCGCTCTATAACCAGTTCTTCACCATGCATGGCAGCCTGATGATGTTCCTTTTCGCCATTCCGATGCTGGAAGGGCTGGGAATTTATCTCCTGCCCAAAATGCTCGGATCGCGTGACCTGGCCTTTCCGCGTCTCTCGGGACTTGGCTGGTGGTGCTATCTGTTCGGCGGGCTGATCATCCTGTCGGCCTTGGTCGCGGGCGTGGCCCCGGATGGCGGCTGGTTCATGTATACGCCGTTGTCATCAAAGACCTACAGCCCCGGGATCAACGCAGATGTCTGGCTGCTCGGCGTAACATTCGTCGAGATTTCGGCACTGGCGGCTGCGGTCGAGATCACGGTGACGATCCTCAGAATGCGCGCGCCCGGGATGAAGCTGACGCAGATGCCGCTCTTCGCCTGGTATATGCTCGGGACCAGCGCGATGATGCTGGTGGGATTTCCACCGCTGATCCTCGCCTCGGTGCTGCTTGAGATCGAGCGCGCTTTTGGCTGGCCGTTTTTCGATGTGACGCGCGGAGGCGATCCGCTTTTATGACAGCATCTATTCTGGCTCTTCGGCCACCCCGAGGTCTATATCATCTTCCTGCCCGCCGCTGGCGCGATCTCGACCATCCTGCCGGTGATGTGCCGCACAAAGATCATGGGGTATGGTGCAATCGTCGCCGCCGTGCTGGGGCTGGTGTTCCTGTCCTTCGGCCTCTGGGTGCATCACATGTTCACCGTGGGCATCCCGCATATGGCGCTGGCCTTCTTTTCGGCAGCCTCGGCCCTGGTGGCCGTGCCGACGGCGGTGCAGATCTTTGCATGGATCGGCACCATGTGGCAGGGACGGCCCCGAATGCGCCTGCCGATGCTGCATCTTATGGGGTTCTTCTCGACCTTTGTGATGGGCGGGCTGACCGGCGTCATGCTGGCCATCGTGCCCTTCAACTGGCAGGCGCATGACACGGCCTTCGTCACCGCGCATCTGCATTACGTCCTGATCGGAGGCTTCGTCTTTCCGATGATGGCAGCGGCGGTCTACTGGATGCCGCTTTTCACCGGGCGCGAGCGTGTCCGCGGCCTCGGTGCCATGGCCTTCTGGCTGATCCTGATCGGCTTTCACGGCACGTTTTTCATCATGCATCTGACCGGCCTTCTGGGGATGCCGCGCAGGATCAACGCCTATCCCGACCACCCCGAATGGATCTGGCCAAATCTTGTCAGTTCCTTCTTCGGCTTCGTGATGGCAGCGGGCTTTGCGCTCTTCGCGCTGGATCTCCTGCTGCAGGCATTCTTCGGGGCAAAGAGCAGGCGTGACCCCTGGAAGGCGAATACCCTGGAATGGGCGATGCCGATGCCGGCGCCCAGTTACAACATCGCGTCGCTGCCTTTGCCCGGCCAGAGCGCCCTTCACCTGGCGCGCGGCGAGGGCCTTTTGCCCGGAGCACCGCGCGGGCGGCGCGAGACGCTGGTCGTCGATGCAATCAGCGGCGAACCACGTCATGTCGCGGTGCTGCCCGGTAACTCAGCACTGCCGATCCTGACAGCCGCGGTGATCGCCGGTTTTGTTCTGCTGATGCTCTTCGGGCTCTACCTTCTGGCCCCGTTCGGTCTGGCGGCTGTCGCGGCCACGGTCTGGCAGTGGCAGCGTTTCATGGGCAGCGCACAGGATGAGCCGCAGATCGAGGTCGCCCCGGGGCTGAGCCTGCCCGTGAACCAAAGCGTTCCGGAAGGGCTGGCACGGACCGGGCTGACCTGCCTTCTGATCGCGGATGGCACGTTTTTCACCTGCTTTCTCTTTGCAGTCGGTTTCCTGTCGGTCATCGCGCCGGGCTGGCCTGCACCGGAAAGCGGCGTCGCGACGATCCCGGCAGGCTCGCTTGCCGCCGTGCTGATCCTCCTGCTGGTCGCTGCTTCCGGGCTGGCCCGTTTTCCTCTGGCCGCCGGGGCGAATGTGGCATTGCCACTGATGCTCCTCGGCCTCGGAGTGACGGGGGGACTTGCGATGATGCTGGATGATCCGACCCGCCATGCACGCGATGCTCTTCGTGCGGCAGGGCTGGGATATGTTGCACTGCATTGCGTGATTGCCGCGCTCTTTGCCCTGTTGTGCCTTTGCCAGCACAAGGATGGCAGACTGGTCCGGAATCGCATCTCAACTTGGCCAATCTGGCGCGCCTGGCAGGATTTCAACCTCGCGACCACGCTGATCCTCGGCTTGCTGATCGCGGCGCAGGAGGTGTTCATATGAGCTGGCCGCTACGCGCCCTGATCGGCCCCTTTGTCTGGGCCATCGCCTTTTCAGTAATCTACGCTGCGCACGGCATTGGCTGCGCGTGGGGATGGCCTGCGCGACCCACCTTGCTCGGCGATCTGCACCAACTCACGCTGGTCTCGCTTTGGGTCGTGGCAGTGGGGATAGCAGGCGCCGTTCTATTGACTTCGAAAGGCGAGGATAAAACGGCCGCGACAGTCATGCGGGCCGGCGACTGGATCGGGCTTTTGGCTACAATCCTGACGCTATTCCCGGTGCTGGGGCTGACGAGCTGCAATTTGGGTCCATAGCCGGTAGGATAAAAGAGGCCCTGCCCGGCGGATGCAGAAATGCGATGCCGAGACACGGCTATGCTGTCTGCTCTCAGCCAGATTCCGAATGGTGTTGATCCAATAGCCCGAGTGCGAGAGACGCATACTGGTCAATTTAAGTTAGCCTGGGGCGAGCCGTCGGAGAGCCACGGCTCGCCTTTTCACCTCACCCACGATATCCTTTCTCGCGGTTGGCCCCTCCGGCATTTGGCTCAGTATCACCCTTGATGGTATTCGCATGCTTCTCAGCGGCGTCATCCATCTTCTTCTTCTGGGCTTCCTGCTTCACGTCGAAGCTGGTGTTCTCTGCGGATTTGTCGAAATCGGGTTTTGTCATGGCTTCCTCCTCTCGCTGAGAGGTCAACAGATTTACCCGGCATTAGGTTCCGAAAAGCCTGGTCACGTTTTCGTCGGGCTGCTCCCTGTTCGCCCCGCCCCGCCCTGCCCTGCCCTGCCGGCCGAAATACCCACTATGCAGCCACCGATGACGCGCCATCCTGAGATCGCATTATGAATGCTGTGTACATGCCGAAGCCAACCCCCAGGTTCGCCGGGTGCATTTGCGTTCAGGCAAGTGAAACGGGCGGTGGGGCGATAACTGCTCCGCTTACGCGGTGAAACATACCCCGCGCCCTTGATACTGGCTCGCTGTTGCCGAGAACAAACCTCTCCGCAACCGCTTGGTTCGATTCGTTGAGCAACACCTGATGAAAGACGCGGGTCAAAGCGCCATCCTCATCACGGCAGGCGAGCTTATGCGCAGTCGTCCATTTCTGCCCCATAGCTGTTTCCTCCTTTGTTGTGGGACGATCGAAGAGTTTTCGGAAGATTCGTACAACTATGACGTGCCTTCCGGACCGATATTCGGCCGAATCCCGCCCTCTTTGTTTGGACCCAAAGTGGATGACTTCAGCCAGGCGCATTCCGATAGCAGGCTTCAATGTTGTTTCCATCCGGATCAAGTACGAATGCGCCGTAATAGCCCGGAACACCATCACGCGGACCAGGCGCGCCATGATCAGTCCCGCCAGATGCCAACGCTGCCTTGTAGAAGGCATCAACCTGATCACGGCTGCTTGCTTTGAAAGCAATATGCATCTGATTGAGACCTGCCCTGGATCCGTCCGCCCAGTAAGACGGACGTAAAGTGCCAATCCAGAGATATGGTATCGGCTCCTCGGCGCTTTTGCCGAACAGAAATGACTCAGGGCTGTTGCTGGATTTTGCCAGCCCCAGAGGGGCCGCGATGGCATCATAAAACCGTCGCGCTTTCTTCAGGTCTGTGACGACGATGCCTGTGTGGTCCAGCATGTCCATGCCTCCCCGCCCATTCTGATTTCGATAAGGGGCTGGCTGATGCCAGCCCCTGGCTATCCAGGTATCGGCGTCTCAGCGATAATCGCGGAAATAGTCGTCGATCTGCCTGTCCGCTTCTTCACGCGCCCAACCGTAGCGCTCCTGAAGTTTACCAGCCAGCTTTTCACGCTCGCCGTTGATTTCGGTGATGTCGTTATCGGTTAGATCGCCCCATTTCGACTTCACCTCGCCTTTCACCTGAGCCCATTGGCCCTTGACGATATCCCAGTTCATTGGCCGATTCTCCTCTTCGATTTGTGGATTGATGTGCGCGGAGGTCAGGGCTTTTCATAAGCCGGAAGGGCCTCGAGCTGATCTTTGCCCAACATGACGAAGGCACGGACTTCGTTATCGGCATTTTTGTAGATCTGAAGCTGGTCTGGATTCAGCAGAACGGGATGCTCGCCCATCTGCTCTAACGGACCAAGAATGGCGGGACATTCATCCCGCCATTCCGTTGGTGAACTGGAGATCAGCGCTGATTGTTATCGCGCTGCTGATCACGGTTCTGCTGACCTTGGCCAAGGGCACCGCCCTGCTGGCCTTTCTGGTCGCGCGGAGCTTGCTGCTCCTGCTGCTTTGCGCCACCGGCGGGATTGTTGGGATTGCCGGTGCGGTTCGTTTTGTCGTTGCCCTGATCACGATCGGGCTGGTTCGGATTAGCCATGGTACACCTCCATTTCCATGAAACTGCTCGACCTTTGCGAGCCGGTTCATCAACTGGCAGGGGGGCAGGATGTTCCGGAATTAACCATTGGCCGCACTATTGCGCGTATTTTCGCTGCCTTGCTCCAGTTCCCCCAAAGCAGACAGGCGGCCTGCCCAGAGAGGGCGCCGCCAGTGTTTTTTGTTTCCAGGCAGTTGTCGGTGGCGATAGTCACCTGAAATCCCGCACCCTTCCGAAAGGGGTGCGGGAAAACAACGGAACTGGTTACAGAGGGGGAATACGCGACGGATCATGCTCACGCAGTCGGGCCTGACGCTCTGCCTCAGCCTCGTCATAGCGCCAGCCGCCGACCTCAAAACGCGAGCGCAGATCGCCGATCCCAACCTCCCGGACTTTTGCAAGCGCTGCAGTCACCTCCGCACGGCGTTCTTCGGGGAAACGGACGGTCAGGGCAACATTGCCACGCTGCATGGCCTCGTGAAAGACCGGTGCATCAGCTTCACTGATGCCAATATCCGTCAGGGCGCCAATCGTACCCCCGACCGCCGCGCCACCGGCTGCGCCCACCGCTGTCGCCGCAAGCCAGCCTGCGGCAACCAGTGGACCAATCCCGGGAATGGCAAGCATCCCGAGGCCGGCGAGCAATCCGGCACCGCCACCAGCGACTGCACCAATCCCCGCACCCGTCGCGGTACCCGACATGTCATTGGGCGCAGAGTTGACCGATGCGTAATGCTCACGCATCCGCTCGTTGCCCAGTATCGAGACTTCGATATCCCCCCAACCAAGGGCATCAAGGCTCGCGCGCGCACGTTCTGCCGTTGCGAAATCTTCGTAAACTCTCGTGAGAACAGCCATTTTATTGCTCCTGCTTATCGAGTTGCGGAGTTTACTGGGCGGACGGCGTGGTGACGACGTTACCCTTGTAGTCGATGGCGACAGCCACTGCGTCAGCGCCCACCTTGCCGTTGCCACGCCAGATGCCCTTATCGTCGAGGGTGAGCGGCGAGACATCCGTGACATTCCAGGCAATGGCCCGCTGCCGGGCCTGCTCCTCGGTAAAGCTGTTCGCGCCTTCCAGCGGGGCTCCCGCTTCAGGGGTGTTTTGTGACCAGCTGTCTGCTGCGCAGGTCGCGAGAAACTGGTCGCGGGTCAGCCCCTCGGGCCCGATTATCACGCCATCAATGCCAGCGCGCGCATAGTCACGCTCAGATTCCGACTGGCTGATATAGCCGTCACCGTTGATATCGAACAAGCGATGTTGTTCTTCACAGTCAGCGGTTGCAAGGCCCTCCATGGTCTGCGCTTGCAGAGCCGGAGAGGTTTCCGGCGACGGGGGAACATCTTCCTGTGCCAGCATGACAGATGGTGCCACCAGCGCGGCGATCATCAGGACTGCATATCCTTGACGTCTCATTTCGTCCTCCTCGATGAGTGGCCACCTCGCGGTTTCCGGATCTGCCAGAACACCAGTGACCAGGTGGATGCATGAACCAGCGACCGTAAAGTTTGTTCCCCCTGGCGGCGCTACATCAGTTCTGCGGAACATTCCTGCGATGTATCAGGTTTGATCAGCCTGGCTTTGATCTGCGGGCGGATGGCCGTTCAGCAATGCAAGGAGGGCGCAACATGGTGAACAAGAGGCGAAACGTCAGGGAAGATGAGGACGACCACGGACACCGGCGCATAGAGAGGGCCGAACATGCCAAAGATGTATCGCCCCGCACACCGGGTTTGCGATCCTGGGATCCGGACGAACGTCATCTTTGGCGCAGAGAATGGGATCCCGGTAATTATGGCGGACTGGATCGTGAAAGCGGACCCGGAAACTGGCCCCCGTCCGGCCGTGATCAACCGCGGGATTCCTTCCGGGGCATGGGTCCCATGAATTACACGCGGTCAGATCACCGGATCTTTGAGGATCTGTGCGACCGCCTGACCGAGGCTGACGACATAGATGCAACCGACATCAAAGTTCAGGTAGAGGCCGGTGTTGTCTCGCTGAAGGGCAGCGTAACGTCCCGGACCGAGAAACAAGCAGCAGAGGACCTGGTCCGTGGCTGCAGAGGCGTCAGTGAGGTCCTGAGCCAGCTTAGAATCGGCTCGCGGCATTAGAACGCTCTTGCGCCGGAAAGTGACCATCGATGGCGCAGTATCTGGCAGTTGGACGGCGCAAGGACACACGGCCTTGTGTCGTCCAATTCCCACACAGGTTTGGGAGATCCGCAATTCAGGCTGTCATAAATGATGGAACCGGGTAAAGTGAATGCCGAGGAATGGCATGTTGGGTTTTGACGATGAGTAATTCCGTGATTCCTTTCCCCGGCCCTGACCCGCAGGTAACCGAGGAAGAAGCGCTGATACGGGCCGCGAGCCCGGAACTGCTTTCGGCAGTTATGGATCAGCCGGTTCCCGATCGGCTTCATGCCCTTGCAGCCGAACTCGGCAGGGCGCTTGACAAGCGCTCAGCCGACCTCCCTGCCAGTCAGGATGGGCGAGACGACGATCCGGCCTGAGTAAAGCAGCGGAATGTCGCCGCCCCGCGAGATTCTCAGGAGCTTACTACGCCCGGTCCAGGTTTCCCTTCCATGCTGAGGAAAAAGGGAGAAGCATTATGACCATCTCGAATCCGACACGACCGCAGGATGGAGCAGCTTCGCAACAGGTGGTCGAAATGATCCCCTTTCTGCGCATATATGCCCGAAATCTTACACGTGGTGGGCCGAGACAGACGATCTTGTCCAGGAGACACTCGTCAAAGCCATTGCGAATATTGACCGCTTCCAGCCAGGCACCAATCTTCGGGCCTGGCTTTTTACGATCATGCGCAATAGCTTCCTTACCGGGGTCATGAAAAGTTCCCGCGAGCCGGTCGGTGGGCAGGATTGCGTCTCGGGTCAGGTGATCGCCTTTCCCGTGCATGATGCGCGTATGGCTTGCAATCACGTGATTCAGGCGATCAGTCGACTGCCTTCCCAGTATCGCGAAGCGCTGGTGCTCGTCTTTCTGGTGGGCGAAAGCTATCAGGATGTGGCGCAGATTTGCGATTGCGCGATCGGCACTGTAAAAAGTCGGATCAGCCGCGGTCGACAAATGATCATGGATGATCTTAAGGTAACAGAATTGCGCGACCTGATCGCAGTCAATTGCTGAGGCGACTACAGCGGGCTTTCCATCTGAAGCGGATTGGGCCTCTCACCGCCCGGTTATCAGATTTTTGACTGCTACCGGGATGCTTACATATCCGGTGGCATCTTCGGATTAGACGCAGGAAGGGGTGAGTTGCGGCGATCTTCCGGATCGAATTGCTCTTCCGAACCATTGTCATTCGGGTCTTCGTCAAGCGGATCGTTTCCGGGCAGAATATTTCCCTCATCGTCGGCCGGCAATGCCGCATCCGGAGGCCAGGGCAGATCCTCCTGTCCCCGGTCAAAGACGGGCAATTCCTTATCTTCGGGCATGACCTTCGGCAGGTCCTCGCGTTCCTTCTCCATCATCACCTCCATCTGGTCTGGCTCTGTGACTACAATCCACCGAAGGCGAGGAATGTTCCCGGAATATTTCCATCGGAACCAAGCCCTTGCTGGCAACAGAAGATCAGATCGGCAATGAAATGGTGCAGGTGATACCTTCCGAACCAATCAGGAAGGAAGTTTCCGCATCGAGCTGATAGGGCAATGCGCGCTCGATCAGCTCGCGCCCCTGCCCCCAGGCAGGTTCTGCCCCAGGCATGGAAACGCCGGTTTCATGCCATGTAATATGCAGCCGGGACCTGTCTTCGCCCTCGATCTGCCAGCCAATATGCAGATGCCCTGCCGCGCCTCTCAGGGCACCATGTTTTACAGCATTGGTGGCCAACTCATGGAGTGCCATAGCCAACATCTGCACCGCGGAGGGACTCAGAGGCACATCGGCAGGACCTTCAAGGCTCACTCGTTCACCGGGATCAGCACCCACCGCCGAAAGCGCAGCCTTCACCAGCACGTCGAAGCTGAGGTTTGCATTTTCGTCAAGATCTGAGAGCAGACCCTGAACCCGCGCCAACATCTCGAGCCGGTCGCGGAAACGCTGACCAAAATCCCCCAGATCACTTGCCGATTGCAGGGTCCGCTGGGCAACCTGGCGCACGACGGAAAGCAGGTTCCGGGTCCGGTGCTGCAACTCGCCCACTAACACGCGCTGCCGATCTTGCAGGCTGAGCAATTCGTTCATGTCGGTTGAAGTGCCCAGCCATTCTATGATCTGCCCGTCGCAGTCGCGGACGGCAGTGGCGCGGGTCTGAAACCATCGCCAGATTCCGTCTGCCGTATTCATCAGCCGGAAATCTGCCTCAAATCCTTCGGTTACAGCCACGCTTGAGGCCGAAGCCCAGGCCGCCTGCAATGCACCAAGATCGTCGGGATGAACCTGTTCCAGCCAGCCTTCGCCCAGAGCCTTTTTTTCCGCAGACTGGCCGGTATAGATCGTCCATTGCGGGCTGACCCAAGTCCAGGAACCGCAAGGATCCGCGCGCCAGATTAACTGTGGCAATCCGTCAATCAGAGTATGGAGCCTTGCCTCACTGTCTAGCAGCGCCCGTTCCGCAATCCTGGTGGCGGTCATATCGGTGAAGGTGAGTACCGTACCGCCAATGAAATTGTCGATGCTGCGATAGGGCAGCACCCGAACGGCGTAATGGCGGTTGCGGGCTGTATCGCTCACCATACGATCAACCGGAATCAGAGTTTGCAGAACCTGTTTCACATCTTCATGAATCTCGGGATAGCTTATCCGAGCCACCACGTGATCCAGCGGGCGGCCGACATCGGTTTCCAGCAGATGGAACAGCTCCGGCGCCGAGGCGGTGAAGGTCCTCAATCTGAAATCATTGTCGAGGAAGATCGTGGCGATCTGGCTGGCTTCCAGCAAGTTCTTGATGTCCGAATTGCTGCGCGCCAGTTCATGAATCTGATGGCCCAGCTCCAGGTTGACCGTCTGAAGCTCTTCATTGACCGACTGGAGTTCCTCTTTCGAGGTTTCCAGCTCTTCATTCGTAGACTGCAGTTCCTCATTGATCGACTGGTATTCCTCGTTCGAAGAGCGCAGTTCCTCATTGGTGGATTCCAGCTCTTCGATGGTCGCCTGAAGCCGCTCTCGCGTGAGCCGTAACTCGTTCTCCAGGTTGTGAAGATGGTCATCGGTCCCCCGGGGAGCCGCTCGCTCGCTCTCCTCCCCCGCCGGACCGACATGCTGGAAGACAACAACCAGCGAAGTGATATGGTCCCGGCTGAGCGGCTCGATGACGATGTTGACGCATGAGGCCTGATCGTCATGCCGGATCAGCTGACGTGGTAGTTCCACGCGTTTCCCCTCTGACATGGCCCGGTACAGCGCAGCACGCAGCTCGCCGCGCAGGTCGGGGTGAACGAGGCTGATCAGGCTCAGCGACGCAGCACCGGCAAGGGGTTCCAAAAACCGTCCGATCCGCCCGGAAAAATGCAGCACCTCGAATTGCGTGTCGATGACGACATAGCCAGGGGAGAAACGCTCTGCGATCGTATCAGCCTGACGACTGATACTGTCCGAGAGCCGTGGCAAAGGCACCGGCAATGTATCCGGAGCGGCAAGGGCGACTGCAGTGCCTGTTTGCGGCCGTAGCGACGGCGGAAAGTCCGGGATAACACGTGTCGCCGTCTCCAGCCTGCGAAACAGGCGGTTTTTGCGGTCAACCGGTGCGAATAGCGTCTGATGGCGCGTGACGTTCTCTGAAGAGCCCAGCATCAGAAGCCCGTTAGCCCTCAGCGCGAAGTGGAACAGGGGTATGGTGCGGTCCTGCACCTCCATATTCAGATAGATCAGCAGATTGCGGCAGGACAGCAGGTCTATACGAGAAAACGGTGCATCCCGCACCAGGTTATGCGGCGAGAAGATGCAGATCTCGCGCAATTCTTTCACAACACTGTAAGTATCGCCTTCGCGCGTGAACCAGCGCTCCAGTCGATCAGGTCGTATATGATCTGCAATGCCCGGCGCGTATCGAGCGGCCCGTGCCAGACCCAGAGCGCGGGCGTCAAGATCAGTGGCAAAAATCTGAATACGCGGCGATTGTTCAAGTGTTGCCGCATGTTCTTTCAGGAGCATGGCAATGGAATAGGCTTCTTCCCCGGTCGCACATCCCAGGACCCAGACACGCACCATGTCACCGGCCCGCTTCCCCTCGAACAGCGAAGGTATTTCCCGTTCCAGGAGCTCAAATTCCTGTGGATCCCGAAAGAACTGCGTCACGCCGATCAGAAGATCCTGAAAAAGCCGCTGCACCTCGTCGCGATTTTCCCTCAGAAGGCCAAGATAAGCCGCGATATCAGGCAGTTGCAGCACCTGAAGCCGCCGCTGCACCCGGCGCACGAAGGTGCCCCGCTTATAGCCGTGAAAGTCATTGCCGGTGACCTTGCGCAAAGCGCTGACGATCTCGGCGATCTCCGATTCAACGGCCTCAGTAGTCAGGCGAATACTCGCCTCGGGCAGGACCGCGATATTGCCAATATAGAGGTCGATTTCAGCGGCAATCCGGCCTGGAGTGCCCCTTATGTCAAGGACAGCCGAAGGACCCGCCTTGTCCGACCTGTCGGCGTCATCCGGATCCCATTCCCCAATGGTCAGACCGCCACATTCCTTTGCGGCCCGCAGGCCGACGGCCCCCTCGGCATACAACCCGTTGAGAATGACTGCGACAGAATGCCGTCCCGCCGCCCGCGCTATGGACTCCAGCATCGTGTCGACGGCGCCTGCCTTCTCTCCAGCGGGCTGACCGCGCACACATATGCGACCATCCTCAAGCGTCATCAGCCGGTCAGCACCGGCAATATAGACATGTTCAGGAAGAAGTGGCGCACCATCCTCGGCCATGGCAACTGTGAGCGAGGAAACAGCGGTCGCCCGTGCGAGGACATCTTCACCCGAGGGGCGATCCTTACCACCTATGGCAATCAGATAGGCGCCGCCAAGGCCTGGCTCTGTCGAGGATAATATACCAAGTAACGAGTCAAGCGACCTCGCGGCGACACCAATGCCGACAATCGCGGCTACATCTGGGGGAAGATCTGCAGGATCTTTCGTCAGATCAGAAGGGGTAGCGTCGCTCATCAGATATCCCGGTCGTCTCGCGTATAGCGCGTCATCAATAGTCCGTCTTTGCGGACAACGACAGTGGCTCCCGCCGAGAACTGCTCATTGCAGAAGATCGCACCCTCGCTCTGCCAAGGCTCGTTTCATGAGCTGTTGCAGCCATTCCTCCAGAGGGGGAAGCGTTGGCAGGCTGGAATGTTCTTCCAGAGCAAGCATCAGGGTCGCTTCGACCAGCCGGTCTGCGGCCAATCCGTCAGGCAGCATCAGCCGTGCGGAGAGCCTGAGCTTCGGAAGGAGCGCGACCAGCGTCTGCGCATGGACCTGACTTTTCAGAAATGCCACAGCCTTGTTAGCCACATGAGGCTTGGGCAACCGGGCAATATGGGCAAACCGTCGCGGAATTCTGGCAATCTCATGCGCAGAATAAAAGACGAACGGAACGGCCGCCCCCATCAACAGATCGGCCAGAGGATAAACCTTTTGGCCCCTCAGATTTACATCAAGCACCGCGAGATCGGTATCCTCGACATAATCCGATGCCTCCGAGATCGAAGGAAACGGTCCGAGTACCGTCGCCTCGGCCGCACGAAAATGATCTGCCAGTTCGCAGGCAACGTAATAGTCATCTTCGACTATCATTATTTGGCGGCCAGAAAGGTTTTGCATCTCTTATCCGTCTCGCGGCTGGTTCGGCGGTTCCGATGCTGCGGGTCCGGCGCGGATCGGACTGTGCCGGTCCAGTATGAAGCATGATGCAAATGTAGCAACCTTCACATCAGTTATGAAAATGTTATATTTATTAGAAAGTTACACCTATCCCCCTCCGAATCTGCGGATATCCGCTTATCCAGGATGTCCGCCTCCCAGGGTACGGGTCAGAGATTGATCGGTTTCTCCAGACGGGGAATCTCCGCATATGCTTGCGGCAATGTCGCTGTGTCATAACCAGTGATGAATATGAATGGGATCATCGCGTCAACGAGGTGATCAGCAAGGGGAAACACCATCTCTCCTCTCAGATTGACATCAAGCATAGCAAAGTCCGGTTTTGCACCAGCGCGTAAACTGTTCAGCGCCTCTTTCACCGTCGGAAACGGACCAATCACACAGGCTCCCCCTCGCCGCAGGAACTGTGCAAGGTCAGTTGCGAGCAGATACTCATCCTCAGCGACAAGCACCGATTTTCCTGCAAGTTCGGGGAGAAAGGAGCTCAGATCAGGATTTCTCATAGTGTTACTCTTCTCCCGGGACTGTGAAGCTGCAAAGCGTATCGATCTCTGTCAATTAAGGAACATGCAGCCGTCTTGCCGGTTCAAACAAAAATCAGTGATACGGAGGTCACGAGATGCACAATTCGTCTGAGAAGGCTGCCCCCCCCCACCATTATCGCCAACGCGCCGGGACATGAAAAAACCGATGGTGATAAGAATAGTGGAATGGAACCCAATCATTTCAACTACCCAAAGCTGCCCTTCCCGGAACAGGTCCAGGAACTGCCCGGGACCTTCCGCAGGATGCAGCCACCACCAGATCATGGTGAGAAAAGCTGGATAGGTGCCGGTCGTCTTGAAGGAATGGCGGCGGTGATCACCGGTGGTGACAGCGGCATCGGTAGAGCTGTTGCCATAGCCTATGCGCGCGAGGGCGCAGATGTGGTGCTGGCTTACCTCAATGAAGGTGAGGATGCAGCAGATACGGCACAGCTGATCCGCGAGAGCGGTCGGCGCTGCCTGACCATCGCGGGTGAAATCTCCGCCGCCGGGCATTGCCGGGCTATTGTCGGGAAAGCCGTCGCGGAATTCGGGCGCATCGACGTTCTGGTCAACAATGCCGCACACCAGGATACGTTCGACGCACTCGAAGACATCTCAGATGCGGAATGGGAGCGCACCTTCGCAGTCAATATTCATGCCATGTTCTGGCTTAGCAAAGCGGCGATTCCGCATATGCGACCCGGCAGTGCCATCATCAACACGGCCTCGATCAACGCCGATATGCCAAACCCGGCGCTGCTTGCCTATGCGACCACCAAAGGCGCGGTCCAGAACTTCACCGGTGGCCTGGCGCAACTCCTCGCGGAAAAGGGGATCCGTGTGAATTGCGTGGCGCCCGGCCCGGTCTGGACCCCTTTGATTCCGGCCAGCATGTCCGCTGAGCAAGTCGCAAAGTTCGGTGAAAACTACCCAATGAAGCGACCGGCACAGCCTGTCGAGCTGGCTTCGGCCTATGTAATGCTGGCCGAGCCGATGTCGAGCTATATATCGGGCGCGACCGTGGCAGTAACAGGTGGCAAGCCGCTGATCTGATCCACAGAGTTCAGCTCGATGGAGGAAGACCGCAGCGTGAAAACCACCCCTGCTGGGTTGAAGTCCAGAAAAGCCTCGCCTCGGAACTCGTGCCTGAGGGCATCTTCGATCAGCTCACGCCCGAAGCCGCTGTACACGGGCTCGGTAACAGGTGGGCCACCAGTTTCTCGCCATACCAGTTCGAGCTGGCCCCGATGCTGTGCCCAATCTATGCAGACCTGGCCGCTCCCGTTCGACCATGCCCCGTATTTCTGCGCATTGGTCGCAAGTTCGCCCAAAGCCAGGCTCAGCGCGAAAACCTGATCTGCCTCAATCATCACAGGGGGGCCGCGCATGGTAAGGCGGTTCTCAGGCAGGCTGCCAGCAAGGGCGTCCGTGATCAGCTTGCGTATATCAAGGGTCCCATCGATATCAGCAAGAAGCGCCCGCTGTGCATGGTCAAGCTGACAAAGACGTCTGACAACCGCCTCCTGTGCCCCTTCGACCGACCTTGCCTGGCGGAAGGTCAGACGCGCGATGGCAATGGCCTTCGCATAGGCATTTTTGATCCGATGGCGCAGTTCACCGTTGAGAATCCGGCTGCGGCGTGCGGTCATGACCTCACCGGTTGTCTCAATGACGGTGTTCATGAACCCCAAGATGATGCCGTTTTCATCAGCCACAGGGCTGTAACAAAAGGTGAACCAGCCGTATTCCGGGCCGTCTCCCCGTTCGATCTGCAATTCATAGTTCCGTATGAACGTGGACTGCCCTTGCAACGCACGATCAGCGATCGGCCCGATCTCGTGCCAGGCCTCGGACCATATCCGTCTGAATGGCATACCAAGGCAGGGTGCTTTCTGCCCCAGAATTGGCACAAAGGCGTCATTGTAAATCGTGATCATCTCGGGCCCCCAGCACAGACATTTGGGGAAGTCGGAACGCAGGATCAGGTCCGAAGTGATACGCAGGGCGACCGGCCAGTCTGAGCGTGGCCCAAGTGGCGTGGCGCTCCAGTCAAAATCATGAACCTGGCCATTCATGACCCGATCAACTTTGCTGTCCATAGTGGTAGACCCGTCCGTGAAATCAGTCCTTTACGACATTTTGCGCCGGAATAATTGTGCTCCTGCACAAATGAATCAAGATAAATTATCGGGTTGGTCTATCAGTGAGTCACCGGGACAAATACTTTCGACAAAACCTCACACCCAACTGATGCGAAGCCTGCCTCGCATGGAATATCCAAGGGATTGCTGTCACTGAGCCGCCGGCGCCGACGACCCGTCATTTTGCCTGTCCGGGGCCTCAAGGCTCTCCGGGTCACGCTCCCGGACCTCTGCATGCCAGAATATACGAGTTACAAAGAATCCTGTAACCATTACGATGAGGGTCACTACGATCAGCAAACCAGCTTTTTCGCGTTTTCGCGGTGAGGGGGGAGGCCTGGTCATAATCATTTCACCTGGCGTAGCCGGACATGTGACTGACAACAGTCGTTCAGGCACTATCCATCGGGGTTCGGTATCGACTTCGGATTTTTGGGCCCGGGCTTGTCCTCGCCCAAACCATCCGGTTGCGCACGCTGATCCTCCATATCTGCCGGATAAGTCTCGTCATCCAGAACAGAGGGCTTCGCAGCGTCACGAGAGACCCGACCTTTATATCGTGTTTTGACACGCATGTTCTATCCTCGGAGCAGTGATCTGACATATCTGAACACATAGCAGGGCCTACGGTTCCCCATCGGAAAACTTGCAGGAGGGTTCTCTCCTGCCCCTGATCCTGCGGGGCAATGGCCCCATCGCCAAGGGTTGCGGTGCCCTGCTCATTTCACGGGCTGGCCCTGCGCAGTGCACGGCCAGCCCTATACATCCTGTCGCCGGGAGCAAGCGACAGGACAAATATCATGCCGCTGTGAGCGCAGTCTGGTTGACCGAACCATCCGCGATCTCCGTCAGGGCACTGTCGGTGGCTTCTTCCTCGGAAAGAGTGTTTTGCAGGATTTTTGCAATCTCACCCTGCCCCATCAGCTCCGCCCAGTTCCTGAGCGTGCCGTAGCGGGCCATCTCGTAATGCTCGACCGCCTGCGCGGCGGCGATCAGACCCGCGTCCAGCGCCGGCGACCCTTTGAAGCTCTCAATCACCTCTTCACCCTCGTCGAGAATGCCCTCGATGGCAGGGCAGGTCTTTCCGCGTGCGGGCTTACCCAGAATGTCGAACACCTGCTGGAGCCGCTCGACATGGATCTGAGTTTCGTCATGGTGCTTTTCAAAAGCCCCTCCCAGCTCTGCCGACTGCGCCGCGCGGGCCATTTTCGGCAAGGCCTTCAGGATTTTACGCTCGGCGTAGTAGACGTCTTTCAGCAGGTCGAGGAACAGATCGTCCAGTGTCTTCGCTTTCATCGGTCTCACTCCTGTGCAGATTGGTCATCGTCTGCATGTGAAACCGATGCTGCGCCAGATTGTTCCTGCCCTTTGCGAGCCTCTCCCCCCAATGGCGGGGGATTGCCGGAAAGCGCATAGGCAATGACATAGTCCCCGGCCTTTGTGCCGACAGAACCATGCCCCCCGGCGACGATGACAACATACTGGCGGCCATCGATGGCATAAGTCATCGGCGTGGCCTGGCCGCCTGCAGGCAGCCTCGCACGCCAGATCTCTGCCCCCGTCGTCAGGTCATAGCCACGCAGATAATCATCGACGGTGGCGCCAAGGAAAGCGATCCCACCGCCGGTAATGATTGGCCCGCCGATGCCCGGCACCCCGGTCCTGAACGGCAGCGGCAACGGCGTCATATCCCGAACTGTGCCGTTCCGGTGCATCCAGGTGATTTCGCCGCTTCGCAGGTCAGCACCGGCCACATAACCCCAGGGCGGTGCCGAACATGGCACCCCGAGCGGCCCCAGAAACGGCCCCATGAAGACCCCGTAATCCGCACCATCATTGCGATTGAGCCCCTGTTCAGAGGCCTTTTCATCTTCGCCTTTCGGCGGGATGTCCGTCGCGGGAACGAGCTCCACAGTGAAGGGCAGATAGGTCGGCATCCCGAACATCACCTGGCGCACCGGGTCGACCGCGATGGAGCCCCAGTTAAACACGCCAAAGTTCCCCGGATGGACAATGCTTCCCTCCATGGAGGGCGGTGTATAGCGCCCCTCATAGTTCAGCTGGTGGAACCGGATCCGGCAGGCGAGCTGATCGAAGATCGACACCCCCCACATATCAGCCTCGCGCAGCATCGGCGGCTCAAAGGAAAGCGCCGAGACCGGTTGTGTCGGCGCTGTCCATTCACCAGGGATCGCGCCGGCGGGTGCCGCCCGCTGACGAACCGGCAGCAGCGGCTGTCCGTTACGGCGGTCCAGTACATAGATATCACCCTGTTTGGTCGGCTGCACGAGCGCAGGCACCCGCCCAACAGAAAGATCGAGATCAATCAGTACCGGTTGCGCGGGCACATCCATATCCCAGAGGTCGTGATGGACGGTCTGGAAGACCCAGGCCCGTTGACCCGTCGCAATATCCAGTGCCACGACCGAAGAAGAATGGGCCTCGACTGCCGCGCTGCGCCCTGCCCCTAGCTGATCGGGGACCTGGTTTCCAAGCGGGATATAGACGAGGCCAAGCGCCTCATCATATGAAAAGATCGACCAGCTGTTGGGAGAATTGGCGGAATAGGTCGCGCCTCCGGCGATATCTATGGGAGCAGTATCACCCGGATTACCGCTGTCCCAGTTCCAGATCAGCGCACCTGTGCGGATATCATAGGCGCGGATCACGCCGGAAGGCGACCTGACCGAAAAGTTGTCATTGACCGCACCGCCAATGATCAGCTTTCCGTCCACCGCAACCGGCGGCGAGGTGGAGTAATAATAGCCCGCAGGCTGATAAGGCATTCCTGGCAACAGCGATATCTCACCCCCCTGGCCAAAGCTTTCGCAAAGCTGCCCGGTTTGCGCATCCAGCGCGATAAGACGGGCATCGGCGGTCGGCATATAGACCCGGGTGGCACAAGCGGTTCCGGCAGTGAGCGTTTCATCTTCCCACCAGGTCACGCCACGACAGGTCTGGTGCTGTCGATCAGGCTCCATCCCGGAACGGGCATCATAACGCCATATTTCCTGCCCCGTCGCGGCATCCACCGCTATGGCCAGATTGTGGGGCGTGCAGAGAAACAGCCGATCCTCCACCTTCAGCGGCGTGACCTGATAGGTAGTCTCGGTCACATCCTCTGGCAGCCGGACATCGCCCGTCTGATAGCGCCAGACCTCGATCAGATCTCCGATGTTTTCAGGGGTGATCTGATCAAGCGGCGAATAGCGCTGACCGTAACTGCCCCGCCCGTAAACCTGCCAGTCCGCCTCAGTGAAGTCTGCCCCCGTCGCCGGCGCAGGATTGACGGTATCCTCGCGCAGCGCGCCTGCCATATCCTTCGGATCATGCATGAGTGACCAGACTGCCACCAGACCCGAGGCGACAACAACCGACCCAAGCAGCGTCGTTCCCCGCAGTCCGGACCGCTCGCCCCGAAGAATCTCCAGGCAGAGCAGCCAGATCGCCATCAGCACCAAAAGCCAGCCGCGCGGCGCCAGCTGATACCAGTCCGGCCCGACCTCCCAGAGCGACCAGACCATGACAGCCGCAACGACCATCCCATAGAACGGCAGTGCCAGGACAGAGCGGCGCCACAAAAGCGCTGCGGTGACAATCACACCAAGTCCGATCAACAGATAAGCCGGGCTACCGCCGAGGAAGATCAGAAGAACTCCGGGCACCGCAAGGGCAATCCCGATGATCACGAACAGAATGGCTGTCAGAGTCTGGGGCATGAGCTTTCCTTTCAGCTGTTTTCGGCGGCAGCGGTGGCCGCACCGGCATCCACAGCATGGCTCCCGGCTCATTCTGTAGTCCCGGATGATCGCGCGCTGACCATTTCGGCTGCCAGCTGCGCCGGATCTGCCTGTGCGGGGTGAGAAACCTGCGGGCTGGTATGCCTCCGGAAAGTTATAACTTCCGGATAGAAGAGTTGTTCCTTTCTGCCGGGGCACCTCTTGTTCGGTCACAGGATTGCAGCAAACGCGCCAGAACCAGGACGGCCGGATAGCAGGCCCTCTCACTTCAGCTGACAGAGACAGGGGCGATATGCGGGAACATCCTCGCCCTGCTGCTGTTTGTAAGCAGTGATCTGTACAGAAAGGAGAGCACCATGTCAGCGCCAAACACCAATCTCGACAAGCAGCGAAAGCGGCACTGGGCACCTCTGCTGGGCATTGCCGCCGCCACGCTGTTTGGCGTCATCATCATTGTCTACTGGATCGGAGAAGAGGTCGTGGAAAGTGATCCGCAGCCCCCTGCCGGCCTTGATGCCGGGACCGTAAACGAACCCGCGCAATCGACCATTCCTGCCGAAGTGATTGAACCAGGGGCCCAGCCTGGTGAAACCGGGAGCACAGCGAACCCTCCCACCACTCGCGAAAGCCCACCAGTGCCCAATACGCCGGAAGAACTGACAGCCCCATAGTTTCAGGCAAGTGAGTTCAGTGCCGTATCCGCTGATAAGGCCATGAAATCCCGCCCCTCCCCGGCCTGTTCCGTGCTCTGGCATGGGACAGGCCGGGTCATTTGCTACTGCCGGGCTGACAGAATGAGCGGAGAACATCGACAGGCTGGATTTCTCGTAATTCAGCGGCCCGACTTTCTGCGGGCCGCCATACCTTTCTCACTTTTTCCTCGCACCAGGTCGGCCCTCAGGCACCTTTGCTGCGGGATTTACCGGTATCCGCCAAAGGAATGTTATCCGACGCGGCCTCATCCCCGCTTTCGCGGATCCGGAGATTGTTCTGGATATGGTGAACCCCCGAACAATGCTCAATCGCGTCTTCAGCGGCACGTTTCGCCTGCCGTGAGGATACATGCCCGTTGAGCGTCACCTCACCACTCCCTACCTCGACAGAGATGCCCCTGGCATCCACTGAATCGGCATCGGCGAGGCGGTCACAGACATCTTCGCGGATCCTGTCGTCGCTGCGCTTGTAGTCTTTCGGCCCATGACCGCGAAATCCCCTGGCTCCGGGTTCATCCCGGCCCTGGCCCTGGAACGCCGAATACATGCCCGGATCGTAGCTGCGGGGTGGATAGCCCGCAACATAGGGTGGATAACCCGTGCTTTCACGGAAACCGCCCTGTTCTCCGCGATCCCGCCAGCTGTCATCCGCGCGATTGCGGGATTCGTCATCGTAGCTGCGCTCGTGGCGCGCAAATCCGTAGGCATTGCCACGGTCCTGTTGCCCGTAATCCCGACGCCCATAATCCTCGCCACTGTAATCGTCATGAGCGCGTCCGGGCGCCCGCTCAAAGTCACGCCGGTTCTGATCCCAGCGGGATCCTGCGCGAAAGCGCTGTTCGGCATCGTCCTCCCGTGCGCGGGGCTGGTCGTAGTCGCGCGGTCGCCAGGCTGTTGTGTGTTCATCCTGACGACCGCCGCCATCTCGTTCATAGCGGGTCCGGTTGCGCTGATCGTTCTGGCTTTCATCATAACGCCGATTGGCCATTCCTTATTCCTCCTCGTTTTCCGGTCCCTGACCGGAGGGTGATCGGTCTGCGCGGATTGCATCTGCGCGCTGCTGGTGAACCATCGGGGGTGCTGTTTGTTCCTGTGCGGAACCCGCCCTATCTGATAACCGCACAGGCCAGGCGGTCTCCCGCATTTCCGGTTGGCTGGCTGCGGTGGTCATCGGCACCGGCATGCACCATCAAAGCGCGACCCGTGACCGAATTATCGCCCCCGCCGAGCGTTACATTCGGATTGAGGACCTGCACCCGGGCGAAGCCGTCAGCATCGGTACGAATGTTCGGCATGTCGCCGGCATGGGGGCCGGTTGCCGAAAGCACCCCATGTTCCACATCGGTCGGATTGAAATGCCCGCCGGCCGATTCATGCGCGGTATGCGGATCGCAATTGCCCGTCTCATGGATGTGAAATCCGAGCCATGCGTTGGCTGGTAAAGCGCCAAGCTCCAGATCGATCAGAACACCCTCCCTGGTCTCGGTCAGGGTGGCGGTGCCGGTCTCTCTTCCCTCCGTATTTACGAAGGTAACTCTGGTTCCCTGCGGCGTCTCCGCTGCCGGGGCTGCCTCCTGGGCATATGTGCTGAGCGGCAGCATAAGAGCCGCCGACAGAAGGGCGAGTGTCGCTGCTTTCATTGGCTTTCCTCCATAGTTCAGGAAAGGAACCAGCCGCAGCGGGGGATGTTCCCGTCAGATCAGTCAAATGCCCTAGTGGTTTCCTCGCGCGCGACAGGTCGCTCATTTGCGCGAATATCGGCGACGTCGGCGGCAGAAACCGGATCAGCGTCATTCCCCCAGGCCTGTCTGAGAAAGCTGGCCAGGGCGGCGATGTCGTCATCACTCAGCCGCGCATCATAGCCCTGCATCACCAATGGCATCGGGCGCTGCGCCGTTCCCTCCACCGTGGCACCCCAGAGGATGATCGAGACCAGAGGGGTGATCTCATCGGACAGCACCAGCGTATTGCCCTGAAGGGCGGGGAAGATTTTCGGCGAGCCGCGCCCGGTGACGAAATGGCAATGGGCGCAATTGTCCAGGAAGACCCTCGCGCCGAGAGGCATATCGGGGGTGGCTTCGGTGAGCATCAGCGCTGTGGCCTCGCCACGCGTATCTGCCTCAGGGACCGGTAAGGAAAGCTGCCCCTGAGGCACTGCCATCTCGGGCGGGTCATGCGGCTGGCCGTCCAGCGCCTTCAGAAAGCGCGCCATGGCGATGATATCCTCGTCCGTCAGATACTGCAGGGAATGCTCAACCACGAGGCCCATCTCGCCGTTCGCGGCAGAGGCGAAATTACGCCCGGTGGCAAGGAAGGCTGTCAGCTCGCCAATCGGCCACTCACGGATCACGCTTCCCGGACCGCGCAAGGCGGGGACTTCCTGGCCATCGATATGCCCGCCAGTCAGGAAGGCGGGCTCATCCGCCGTGATCCCGTCCTGCCCCATATAGACGGTGCGAGGGCTGTGGCAGGCCGCGCAATGACCAGGTCCTTCGACCAGATACTGGCCACGGTCCAGCTCCGGCACGCCCATTATGCCGGTGAATCCACTCGCATGGTTCAGGATCAGCCAGTTCAGCGCGCGGATGCCCCAACGCTGGTTGAAGGGGAATGGCAGCTCTGGCTCGGGCACGTCGTTGCGGACCGGCTCCACCTCTTCCACAAAATAGCGGTAAAGCGCGCGGATATCGCGCTCACTCAGAAGCCTGTAATTCTGATAGGGCATGGCCGGATAGAGATGGCTGCTATCGGCGCTCAGCCCATCGAGGAGCGCGCCCCGGAACTGATCGAGCGTCCAGCCGCCAATCCCGGTTTCAGGATCCGGGGTGATGTTCGCAGTGTAGATCGTGCCAAGCGGACTGTGGATCGGCCGCCCGCCTGCGAAATCCGCACCATCCTCAATCGTATGGCAGGCCATGCAATCGCCCGCCCGCATGGCGTATTCGCCCTCCCCCGGTTCGGGCGTCCAATCGTCCGGCAAAGCCTCGGAGGCGGGTGAGCGGCTGACAGGGATCCACATGATCGCTGCGATAACAAGCACGCCGGCCACTGCGAGGGCAACGAAGAGGCGAAGGAAGGTTTTCATCTCTGCGCCCCCCTCACACCAGAGGGCCGGGATTGCGCAGATATTGCCGCCGGATCGCATCCGCCGCCCAATAGGCAAGCCCGCCGACGAGGCCGGTCGGGTTGTATTGAGTGTTCTGCACGAAAGTCCCCGCCCCGGTCACAAAGACATTGTGCTTGTCCCAGGCCTGGAGATAGCGGTTCAGCGGACCACCCTCGGGTGTCTCAGACATAATCGCGCCGCCGCTGTTATGCGTGGTCTGATAGGGTCGCACGTCATAACGACTATCGAAATCCTTGTAGCTGGATTTTATCAGATCGGGCCGCATCGAGCGCGCCAGCGCCTCAATCTTCTCCTGCAAAAAGGCATTCAGCCGCAGCTCATTCGGGTGCCAGTCAAAGGTGATCCGCATCAGGGGGCGGCCATGGCGATCCTTATAGGTCGGGTCCAGATCGCAATAATGCCCGCGGTAAGACATCACCGAGGCATGATGCGAGATGCTCATCTCATGCCCATACCATTCAGCGATGGCCGATTTCCAACCGCCCCCCCATTCCGGCGTATCCTCGGGCAGTGGCATTGAGCGGATCGGCTGGCCATTGGTCTGCGCCGATGAGATGTAAGCGCCACCGATGAAGCCTTCCGCCCCGAAATCAATCGCGTTCATGCCGAAATCATCAATGCACATGCCATTGATGCCCGAGCCGACAAAGGGGTTGAAATGCTCGTCTTTGAAGAACAGCGAGGTTGAGCCGGTGATCTGATAACCGTAATTCTTCCCCGTCACCCCCTCACCCGTGGCCGGGTCGTAAGGCTGTCCAATGCCCGAGAGCAGCATCAGCCGGACATTCTCGATCTGATAGGCGGCGAGAATGACGATATCGGCGGGCTGGAACACCTCTTCCCCGGCTTGCTCGTCGAAATACGTCACACCAGTTGCGGTACGCCCATCCTGGGACACCTCGACCCGCAAGACCTCGGCCCCGGTGCGGTAGCTGAAATTCGGCTTGCGGAAGAGCGCCGCGAGGATTGTCGTCTGCGGCGAGGATTTTG
Source organism: Pseudogemmobacter sp. TB195 (assembly GCF_058313095.1). Classification (NCBI taxonomy): domain Bacteria; kingdom Pseudomonadati; phylum Pseudomonadota; class Alphaproteobacteria; order Rhodobacterales; family Paracoccaceae; genus Pseudogemmobacter; species Pseudogemmobacter sp. TB195. The sequence continues at coordinate 36,213 of NZ_JBZEGG010000030.1, read as the reverse complement.
AGTATTGGTAGCAGCCATAGCGTTCGCAAAAGCCGCAAAAATTGCAGGCCCCCATCTGCATTCCGTATTCGTTGACATAGGAGGTGGAGGCATTGCCGCCCGGGCGCGGGAAAGGATGATAGCCTATCGCCTTTGCGGCCTCGGCGAATTTCACTCCGTTGCAAGTGACAGGCAAAGCGGGCATAGGGTAGTCGCGTGACCGCCAGCCCTCGAATGGATTGCCGCCCTCGCGGATCTCACCATTGAGATTGCCCGCCGTGCCGGAGATCCCGGCGACATATTCGAAACGATCAAAAAACGGCTCCAGCTCATCATAGCTGACGGGGTAGTCGCCGATGGTCATATCTTCGGGGATGATCTCTTCACCCCAGCGGTCGGCGATATAGCTACGAAGCTCCATTTCGACCTGCTGCGGCCGCCAGTTCTGACCGTGCCAATGCACGCCCGAACCGCCGACGCCATTGCCGAGGAGGAACGAGCCCCATTTGCGCATCGGAAGCGCTGTCTCGTTCAGATCGCGGCGGATGGTGATGGTCGATTGCGAGGGGCGCTGCGTCAGCTTGTGCCGCTCGCCCTGGGACAACTCATCGATCATATCGGGGTATTTCATTTCCGGCACGGTGCGGCGGTCGGGGCCGCGTTCCAACGCCAGGATCTCCAGCCCCTCCTGGGCCAGTTCCATACCCATGATCGCCCGGTCCAGCCGAGACCAACGATCACCACATCTTTTTTCGGGTCCTGCCTTGCCATCGCTCAGGCCCTCTCGCCCGAGATCGACACCGGGCCGAGCGGATAGGGGATATTGTGCCGCCCCACCCATTCCCTGTAATGCGCGCGCGCACCGGGAAAGCCGATATGCACCCAGGCCGCCATACCGTGATTGCCGCCATGGATGGGGTCGGAGAGATAGCCCTCTTTGGTATTGGCGAGCAGGATGTCGAAAAAATCGCGCAGTTCCGGCGGCAGCGGCACATCGCCGTCTTCAAGCGCTGCAAGAGCTTCGTCCTGCGCCTCTGCGGTGAGATCAGCGAAACCCGCGCCGTGGCTGCTGACACACCATTCGTCGAAGAGCGGAATGCCGGCACGGTAGATTTCGGCTGGCGACAGCGGTGACTGCCAGCCGAGTTCAGGCGGCGCATCTGGCTGATGCGGTCCATCCATATACCAATCCGTGGCGGTGCCAAATTCTCCCGCAAGTTCGCGGTCGATAAAGACCGGAACCCGCGCCTCGATCGCGCCCGGTCCGGCACCGTCAGAGGGGATAAGGCGCCCCACAGCTGCAAGGACGAACTCCCATTCGGCTTCATAGAAAAAGACCCGAGGGTGTTCAGCGAGGGGCGGCAGGGTTTGCGCGTCTGCCGCATTCGGTGGCCAGAGCCCTGCTGCAGCAAGACTGGCGGCGGAAACCCTCAGAAACTGGCGGCGTCCCGGATGACTGAGCGGGTAGCTGGTCGGATCATTGGCGATACGGTTTGGCGGTGAACCTTTCGGTGGGGCGGTCATGTCGTTTCCCTGGCTGTGAACTGGGCTGGAAGCGGCATCCGGGATGCTCTGGGAACCCTGAACCGGGGATAGTGCAGATTGTTCCGGGAATTTCGGAACAGTCTTGTCGTGAACGGGTTTCCCCTCACTTGAACAGGAAGGGGACCGGCCAGGCTATGTCAGAAAACGATGATGTTCTGAGCGCAGTTCTGGACCAGCTCGATACGGTGGCCGAGGCGGAGTCTGTGAGCGTCGGCAGGGTGGTCGAGGCCGCGGGCACGCGCTCCTTCGCAACCCTCATGCTGGTTTTCGCACTGATCGCGGTCTCTCCGGCCAGCATCGTGCCCGGCGTGACAACCGTGGTTGCACTGCTGGAATTCCTGCTCGTGACGCAGATGATTGCCGGGCGGCGTCACCTCTGGTTGCCGGACTTCATTTCGGAGCGCGCCATCACCGGCGAGCGCCTCAGGTCAGCGGTTTCATGGCTGCGCAAGCCCATTGCCGTCATAGACCACATCCTGCAACCACGGCTGACCTTCCTCACCGAAAAGCCTTGCCTCTACCTATGGCTTTTTCTGATCCTCGGCCTCACCCTCGTCATGCCATTCATGGAACTGGTGCCTGGCACCGGAACCGTTGCATCCGGCTTCATTGCCCTCGTGGCAGCGGCTGTTCTGACGAGGGATGGAGCGCTGCTTCTTCTGGCGGGCCTTTGTCTTGGGGCGTTGGTATGGATGGCTCAATGGCTCGGCGGGGCGCTTCTTTGAGACGCCTGTGCTGAGAAAAGACAGGTGGAAGCCTCCCTTTCCCACCGTGAGCCATATCCGGTTTAAGGCCACCCTGGACGGGACCCTGATGTGGGATGAGGTCAATGCCTGGACCATGGCTCCATCCGGGCAGGACCTTTTCCGAAGCTAAGGCGCCTGCCGGAGCAAACGCCTTTTACCGGTAATTCCGACGTTCGACGCGTGAGACGTACCCGGGGTTCCGTCGTTTCGCCATCAATGGCGATGCTCGGGCAGTTCCTTGAGCTGTTCTTTGGTCCAAGCGGTTTTGCCATGAACTTCGCCATTCTCGTCCCGCATCAGGTTCAGCTGGTCAGTGCTGAGCAGCACCGGCTTGGAACCGATCCCAAGAAAGCCACCGACATCAACGACCACCTGAGTCGTCGGGCCGCTGCCATGCACATGCGAGATGGTGCCCACCTTGCGGTCATCGGCTCCATAGATCGGCGCAGAGGTCAGGACGGCTTCCGTCAACTCCTGCTGGGTCAGTGGAATATGTTTGCTGTGGTCCATAAGGTCTCTCCTGTTGATGTCGCGTTTTCCCCTGCTGTCGTCTTCCGGCACCGAGGGGCGGTGAAGATGCCGCAGCAAATGGGACAGAAGCTCGACTGCCATTGCGTTGGCCGTGACGGGAAACCGGGAAAACCATCACATTCATCATACCATTACGCCCGGTTGACATGCGAAGCGGCACCTTCAGTGAGACAAACTGACCACTGCGCCCCTTGTTCCGCCGCAATGCTGGAAAGATGACCCGTCGGCAGCCAGATGCCGTAACCTGGCAGATCAGCCGGTCGGTTTCCGCCTGCTCCAGCCAGACTTGGGAACCGGGAGAAGGCCTTAAAGGTTCTGGGAGCCAATGGCCCATTCCGCCGACACCCGTTCGCATCAGGTGAAGACAGATGATCGAGAACATTCTTGCTCTCGTGAGCTCCGAGTTCCGCGACCCATTCATGGCAGTCAGCGCCGAAGCTGCCTTGCTGCGTTTGGTTTTGCCGCCCTGCTCGGCGCTGCCATTGGGTTCGAGCGAGAGCTCCATGCCAGTGCTGCAGGGCTGCGGACCCATATGATCGTCTCTATAGCGGCCTGCCTCTTCACGGTGATCGCTGCCGAAATCATGGCACAGGAGTTCAGGGGTGCCACACAGCTTCAGACCGACCCTCTTCGCCTGATCGAGGCAGTAACTGCCGGTGTGGCCTTCCTTGCCGCAGGGTCAATCATCACCTCTGGCGGCAGGGTAACCGGGCTGACCACGGGCGCCGGAATGTGGATGGCCGGAGCAATTGGCCTCGCCAGTGGCAGCGGCCTCCTGCCTCTCGCCATTATGGCAACGGTCCTGGCAATCCTCGCGCTGTGGGTGTTGCGACGGGTTTCACGACGCATCGCTGCAAATGGCGATGGTGCCAGCACAGATGAAGACAGCTGAAGGAAAGGAAAAAGAAATGCCCGCTAAATCGAAGGCCCAACAAAAGGCAGCCGGCGCGGCGCTATCGGCGAAACGGGGTGAGACGGAGCGCAAAGATCTTGTCGGAGCGTCAAAAGAAATGTTCGACACTATGACCGAGGCAGAGCTGGAAGAACTCGCCTCCACGACACATGATGGCCTGCCCGACAGAGTAGAGGATAAGGAATGATGACCCCTTTGCAGCCTGCCGAGATCACCCGCGCCTTGCTGATTGGAAAGCACGTCTTTGCATCCCGAAACGAACCCGTAGGCTGCGTGAGCGATGTATTCGGGACCGGAGAGGACGCGACGATTTTCGTGGATCTGGGGGGTATCCTGTGTCTCGATGGAAAGACCATTGAGCTGGTCGCCGGGGACATGCTTATCGGTCGCGAGGAAAACGGGGCCATCATGCTTGAGACCAGACATACCGTGCATGAGCTGGAGCTGCTGCCGGCGGTCAAATTCTGAGCTGTGAGTCAATACATCAGATGCTCATGTTTGGTGTTGCCTGCCGGACCTACGCAGCGGCTCCGCAAAATTGCGGCATTGTATTCACAGTACCCTCTCCTGCATCCGATTATTGCAAGACTCTCGCTCAGTGAGATGAGCAGGGCACATACCGCAGAGACGGGCGTCAACCAACTGAACTCTCGGCGCGCGGCTGTTCATCCCTCAGCGCATATCTGTCACCCCGCCCGCGATTCAGACCCGCTCGCCGGAAAGGCGATCACCTTGGATCCAGCACGGGCAGCAGCCTCGCCAGATGCGAAGGGGCGAAACCGCCGCCAGCCTCCAGCGAACCGAGCGTCCCGCCTGCATACTCCCACCAGCAGATCAAAAGCAGCTACTCGAAATCCCATACCTGCGGGCAGTCGCCTTACGCGTCCGGAAGCAGCGCAGCCTCTCCTCGGCGATTCGGACCTCGTCCTGGTCAGACCAGTGCCGACGATGGCCATCCGCATCAGTCGCGCAGAACTTGATCAGTGAACCATCTGAAGCGCATACCATAAGGCAATCCCTTTAAGCCCGATCATGTCTGCATTCCGTCAGCACGCTCTGCGTCGTCCATAGCAAAGAACTTGAGGACCGCTTGCCCGTGGTGTTCGTATTGCGGATCTCGAGAACTTCCCACCCGTCGATATGGCGCCCGGCGATGCCGCCATTGAGGTGATACCCGAGATCGCATCGGCCAAAGGCTGCACGGTGGCCCAGGTGGCCCTCGCCTGGCTATTGCACCAGCCGGTGGTGACCAGCGTGATCGTCGGCGCCAAGCGGATCGAGCAGTTGCAGGACAATGTCCGCTCGACCGGGGTTTCATTGTCGAGCGAGGATCTGGCCGCACTCGACAGCGCAACGAAACTGCCGCCCGAGTATCCGGGCTGGATGTTGGAGCGTCAGTCGCAGTATCGCGCGTCTTTCGCCCCGCGAAAAGGCTGACACCTCAGTAGCGCCCCCCCGCATCTGTGGCGGGCGGCTGTAGTATTCCGTTAACACCCGCCCCGTCGCCCCCTGCCCTATCCTTTCTGCACCGCGAGCCAAGGGAGGATGCGAGATGGCGAAGATCCTGATGATTACCGGCGATTTCACTGAAGACTATGAGACCATGGTCCCGTTCCAGACGCTGCTGGCCTGCGACCACAGCGTCGATGCCGTCTGCCCCGGCAAGAAGGCGGGCGATACAGTCAAGACCGCGATCCATGATTTCGAGGGCGACCAGACCTATTCCGAAAAACCGGGCCACAATTTCGCGCTGAACGCCGATTTCGATGGCGTGGATGCCGCCAGCTATGACGCGCTGGTGGTACCCGGTGGCCGGGCACCGGAATATCTGCGGCTGAACCCGGAGGTTCTGGCCAAGGTCCGGCATTTCTTCGAGGCGAACAAACCCGTCGCCGCAATCTGCCACGGCGCGCAGCTGCTGGCCGCCGCCGGGGTACTCAAGGGCCGCACCTGCTCTGCCTATCCGGCCTGCGCCTATGAGGTCACCGCCTCGGGTGGCACTTTCGCGGATATTGCGGTGACAGAGGCCGTGACCGATGGCAATCTGGTGACAGCGCCGGCCTGGCCCGCGCATCCCGCCTGGCTGAAACAGTTCATGGCGATCCTCTGACATCAACGGGAAGGGAGTCCCTGCGATGTGCGAACTCTTCATCAAGGCCGATGCCGAGCAATGGCAAAGCCGTACGCATAGCTTACGCATCGACGGGGTCGCCACATCGATCCGGATCGAGAACCATTTCTGGGACACCCTGACCGAGATCGGTGCGCGCGACGGGATGACCGTCGCGCAACTCATTACCCGACTCTGGCATGAGGCAATGGATGCCGATCACGACCTCGGCAATTTCACCTCATTCCTGAGGGTCTGCTGCAACCGCTATCATGCACTGATCGCGGCGGGTGAGATCTCGACGGACCTTTCGGTCCCGATAGCCGAGCATCCGGCGCGCGAAATCTTGGCCCGCGAAACCGCCCGCCGGAACCTGCGGGTGAACTGAAGGGGCTCTTGATCCGAAAGCACCAGGCGTCGATACTTGGGCGAGTTGGGGGCCGGACATGATCTCCCAACCTGCAAAATCCCCAATGTGTCGATATAAGAACGTCTAATCGACATGTATATTTAACCTGTCGATAGCGTCGACACATCAGCTTTGTATGTCGATCAGATCTCAGGTGATCGACATGACCTTCCGCCCCGACCGTCCCTTCAATGACCTCCCCGCGCTTCCACCAAAACAGGACATCGAGACAAGAGCAGTTCTGAAAGCTTGTATCGAGGCGCTTGCAGCATTGGCGGAACTGCGGGTGTCCGGCCAAATCATCCCCAATCAGGCCGTACTCATCAACTCGATCCCGCTGCTTGAAGCGCAGGCGAGTTCGGAGATCGAGAACATCGTTACGACCACCGACCGCCTGTTCCGCTTTGCCAATGATATCGGCGGACAGGCCGACCCTGCGACCAAGGAGGCATTACGCTATCGCACTGCCTTGCACCGGGGGTTCGGCATACTCAAGCAGCGCCCGCTCTCGACAGCCATCGCAGTCGAGAGCGGGCGCACGATCAAGGGGGTTGCGCTCGACATCCGTAATACACCCGGCACCGCCCTGATGAACGACACCTCCGGCACCGCAATCTACACCCCGCCCGAGGGCGAAGACCTGCTGCGCACCACGCTCGCCAACTGGGAAAGCTACATCCACGAGGCCAGAGAGATCGACCCGCTGATCCGCTTGGCCGTGATGCACTATCAGTTCGAGGCGATCCATCCCTTCATCGACGGTAATGGTCGTACCGGGCGAGTGCTGAACCTGCTCTATCTGGTCGACAAGGGGCTTCTGGATATCCCGGTGCTGTACCTCAGCCGTCACATCATCCAGAACAAGGTCCAATACTATCGGTACCTTCTGGAGGTCACCACCCAGGGTGCCTGGGAGCAGTGGCTACTGTTCATGCTCGAGGCCGTCCGCGCGACGGCGGAGTGGACAACGGGCCGTATCAGGGCGATCCGCGACCTTCTGGAACAGACGGCGGCACAGCTTCGCCAGAGCCAGCCGAAGATCTATTCACGGGAACTGGTCGAGCTGATCTTTGTGAACCCCTATTGCCGGATCAGCGATCTGGTCGATTCCGGCGTCGCCAAACGGCAGACAGCCGCAGTCTACCTCAAAGCAATGGTTGCTGAAGGGCTGCTCGAAGAGGTGAAGATCGGGCGCGAGAACTTCTATATCAATCCTGCATTGCTGCCCTTGCTGTCTGAGCCGCAGCGATAATCCGACTCTGGAATTTCGTCGCGGCGGAGTATCGGCGCAATGGGCGGGAGGGTCGGCGTGTGGGTGCCTACCCACCCTGCGATGTCTTACCTCTGCACCTTGCAAAAGCTCGGCGTTGAGCTGTTCTCGGTCTCGACCGATACACATTTCACCCACAAGGCCTGGCATGATGCCTCCGAAGCCATCGGCAAGATCCGCTACACGATGATCGGCGATCCGGTGGGCATCATCACCCGCAACTGCGGCGCCAAGCGCGAGGAGCAGGGTCTGGCCGACCGCGCCACCTTCATCATCGACCCCGACGGGGTGATCCAGGCGATGGAGATCACCGCAAAAGGCATCGGACGCGACGCTTCGGACGTGATCCGCAAGATCGAAGCTACGCAATATGTGCGCGAGCATTCCGGGGAAGTCTGTTCTGCGAAGTGGAAGGTCGGAGGCAAAACACTTATCCCGGCGCTTGATCTCGTCGGAAAGATCTGAGGCTGCACACCGCCTGCGAGGCATCACGCGTGCCTTGCTGGCCTTGCGGTCCAGGGGTGACGCCATCAGCCACGATTGATATGGTCTCGCGACCCGCCTCGATCCAAGAACCAGATCGACGGGTCCGACAAATCAATATGATGGACGCATGACCGAAGACCTCGAGAAGAAACTGGTCGCGCTATGCATGGAAAAGGGTATGCGCCTGACCGGGCCGCTGCGTACCATCCTTCGGGTGCTTGCGGCCTCACCAGACCATCCGGATGCGGAAGATCTGCACCGGCGGTCACCGAGGTCGAGCCGGGCATCAATATCGCGACAGTGTATCGCACCATGAACGTGCTCACGGAACACGGTTTGATCGAGCGCCACAGTTTTGCTGACGGTCGCGCCCGCTACGAGGCCGGCGGTTCTGAGCACCACGATCACTTCGTGAATGTCGAAACCGACGAGGTGATCGAGTTCACCTGCGAAGAGATCGAACGGCTCCAGCAGAAGATCGCGGATGAGCATGGGTTCGAGATCGTCGGGCACAAGCTTGAGATTTATGTTAAACACCTTGCGAAGGGTGCAGGGTGCCAACAGTCATCCCGCCCACCTTTATGGCATTTTGTCGATGGACCCGCTGTTCAGGTCAATCGTCTGCAACAGCCCCGGTCAAGTCCCGGGATCGGGCGATAGGTGTTCGCCCCCCTGTTTCCGCTAAAGGGCAGCAGGTTCGGCGGAGATACGCAGAAGAGCCACTCGCGGAGCCGGATATTTATGGCAACCGAGCGCAGCACCGCAATGGTGCCGGCTGCGCCCTCCCCTGCCGGGGAGCGGGCAATCCGCGCGTCAGGCCCGGCTATGACCCGGTCCATTCAATCATTCCCGCGCCGCCGGAGTGACAACACCCCCCAGGCGAGCAGCCCAACCACCAGCCCCCAGAAAGCCCCGCCAATCCCGAAGAGCTGAATGTTCGCGGCCGAGGCAAGGAAGGTGATCAGCGCCGGTTCGCGGGTGGCAGGGTCGGACACGGCGGTTGTGAGGCTGCCACCGATGGTGCCCAGCAAGGCGAGCCCCGCCAGAGTGGCGATGAACCCAGCCGGAAAGGCCATGAACACCCCCGCCAAAGTGACGCCGAAAACTCCGATCAGCGTATAGAACAGCCCGGCAGCAATCCCCCCGATCCAGCGTCTGCCCGGATCCTCATGCGCCTCGGGGCCGGTCACGATGGCTGCGGTGATCGCTGCCACATTGAACGCATGTGCGCCAAACGGTGCCATCAGAGCCGAGCCGAGGCCTGTCACCGTCACGATTGGATTGGCGCTTACCCGGTAGCCGTCATTGCGCAGAACCAGCATGCCCGGCATGTACTGGCCGGTAAGCGTGATCAGGAAGAGCGGCAGCGCAAGGCTGAGCGCCGCATTCAGCGTGAACACCGGCATCGTAAAGACCGGAACAGCCAGCTCCAGACGCAGCCCCGACAGATCGACCTCGCCGCGCACCAGCAGCCAGACCAGCCCGACCACCAGAATGCCGATGATCGCATAGCGCGCGGTGAGCCGTTTCAGGACAAGATAGCTGACGAACAGCAGGATCACGAGGGCCGGATCGACACTGGCGGCGCCAAAGGCACCGATCCCGAACTGCAGCAGGATCCCGGCCAGAAGGGCAGCGGCGATGGCGGGCGGGATGAGGCGGATCAGCCGATCGAAAAACCCCGAAAGCCCAAGCACGACAAAAGCCAGCGCCGAGAGGAAATAGGCGCCGATGGCCTCGGGGTAGCTGACGGTGCCGAGCGACATGACCAGAAAGGCCGCCCCCGGCGTCGACCATGCGGTGATGATCGGCATCCGGTAGCGCCAGCTGAGGAAGAGACCACTCACGCCAACCCCGACCGAGACCGCCCAGACCCGGGATGCGGTCTGGGCTGCATCAAGCCCGGCAAGCTGCGCCGCCTGAAAGACCAGAACGAAGGTGCCGCCATAGTTCACGATGACCGAGATCAGCCCGGCCATCACCGGGGGCAACAGGTCTTTGGGGCGGGGTGAAACCAGGGTAGTCATGATGCAGGCAGTCCTTCGGAGCGTGTTTATCCGGGCCTAGCTGCAGACTGGGTGGTCCGATCCCGCCAATTCTGGCCCAAAGGGCAGACCATTGGCACACAGATCGCGCCGTTTCTGCACGTCGCAAGTCACACCACCTCGACAGCCCTGTGGCTGCGCCCAAAAAAGCGGTACGGAATGATCACATCATTATAGAACCAGGGCAGACCAATTGTTTCGTCATACCCAGCTCGAAACCGTCAAAGCCTGGCTGATCCGCCCCGATCACGCGGGACTGCCGCTGCACAGCCGCATCCAGCGCGCCATCCGGCAGTTGATCCTCGACGGGGCGCTGGCGGCGGGCAAGCCCCTGCCCGCCACACGCGGCCTCGCGGCCTCGCTCGGGGTGTCGCGCGATACGGTCGAGACGGCCTATGGTCAGCTTCATGCCGAAGGCTTCGTCATTCGCCGGGTGGGCAGCGGCAGCTTCGTCGCACCGATCAGCGATCTGCTGCCCGTGGCTCCGAAGGTACGCCCCCCAGCCCGGGAAACCGGCGCGATCAGAGCGGGCCTCAGCACCCGTGGCGCGGCGATGGTCGCACAGGGCGGCACGCATGCGGGCGGCCCGGTCCGGCTGTTTCAGCAGGGCCTGCCCGAAACCCGCAACTTCCCGATCCGCATCTGGGAACGGCTGGAGCGTCAGGTTCTGAAAGATCACGGCACCGCTGCGCTGTCGATGACCGATCCGCAAGGTGCCGCCCCGTTGCGGCAGGCTATTGCCGATTACGTCAATCTCGAACGCGGCGCGCGGGCCACGGCGGATCGTGTGCTGATCCTGACCAGCTCGCAACAGGCGATGGCACTGACGGCAAATCTTCTGCTGGACCCGGGCGAACGGATCTTTGTCGAAGACCCCGGCTATCACGGCGCGCGTCAGGCCTTTGCGGCAGCAGGCGCGGTGCCGGTGCCCGTCCCCCTTGACCGCGAGGGGCTCATTGTCCGTCAGATGTTTGCCAGTCCGGACAAGGCGCGGGTGGTTTCGCTCACGCCCTCGCACCAGTTCCCGACCGGGGCAACGCTGTCACTTGAGCGGCGCCTCGCGCTGATCGACTGGGCCGCGCGGCAAGGCGGCTGGATCATCGAGGATGATTACGACAGCGAGTTCCATTATGCCGGACGGCCCACCGCCTGCGTCCAGGGTCTCGTTCCGCATGAGCGCACGATCTATATCGGCACCTTCACCAAATCGCTCTTTCCGGGTCTCAGGATCGGCTATCTGATCCTGCCGCCGGACCTCGTGACCCCCTTCACCATCGCGCGCACCCAGCAAGACGGCCACCCCGCCTCGATCCCGCAACTGGTGCTGGCGCGCTTCATCGAAGGCGGGCATTTCAGTGCACATATCCGGCTTATGCGCAATATCTATGCGGAACGGATGCGGATCCTTGCCCGGCTGATTGAGACACATCTGAGCGGGCTGGTCGCAGCGCAGGTTCCCACCGGCGGCTTGCAAATGCCCTGCCTTCTGACCTGCGATCTGCCCGAGGACCGGGTGATCGCCGCCGCGGCCCGAGCGGGGCTCGGCCTGACCGGGCTCTCTGCCCTGCATACAACCGTGCGGCCTCGGCCAGGCTTCCTGATGGGGTTTGCCGCCTTTACACCAGCCGAGCTGGAAAAGGGCATTCGCATTCTTGCGACTGTGTTGCGCTATCTGACAGACGAGGGACGCCGCCCCTGAATGGTCTGGTCATTTGTGTAAAAATGGCAGGATCGGTGCGACCTGTCAGTGCTTATCCTCGCGCCGCACAATCGTTAAAAGTTCGGCCATGTCCCTTGTTCCTTCTCCGGCAGACCTGCTCTCGGATGCAGATATCGAACGCTTCGGCAGCGCCCCGGCGCAGCGCTTCGCGCAGAACCTGGCGCTGGTCCAGGACAGGATCGCAGCCGCCTGCGCCCGCGCGGGTCGCACCCCCGGCGAGGTAAGGCTCTTGCCGGTGACCAAGACCGTGCCCGCCTCAGTTCTGCGCCATGCCTTTGCCGCCGGAATCCGGGATTTCGGCGAGAACAAGCTGCAGGAGGCGCGCGACAAACAGGCCGCCCTCTTCGATCTGCCGATCCGCTGGAGCATCATCGGGCATCTGCAAACGAACAAGGTCAAGTATCTGGTGCGGTTCGCGTCAGAGTTTCACGCCCTCGACGGTCTGCGGCTGGCGGCCGAACTGAACCGCAGGCTTGAGGCCCTGGGCCGTGATCTCGACGTTTTCATCCAGGTCAACACCTCTGGTGAGGACAGTAAATACGGGCTTCCCCCAGAGGCATTGCCCGCCTTCATCGACCAGTTGGCAGACTTCCCGCGCCTCAGACCGCTGGGCCTGATGACCCTCGCAATCCTCACCGCCGATCAGGTCCGGGTCCGGCGCTGCTTTGCGCTACTGCGTGGCTTGCGTGACGCGGCACAGGCGCGCCACCCCGGGATCACACGGCTTTCGATGGGCATGACCAGCGATTTCGAGATCGCCATCGAGGAAGGCGCCGATGTGGTCAGGGTGGGTCAGGCCATCTTCGGCCCCCGCCCAAAATCGGCGGGAGCCTTCTGGCCCGGGCTGGACGATGTCTGACCCGGTCCGCCGCCATGTCAGATCGGCTTCTCGTAAGTGACCCAATTCGCGGCATTGGCCACATCATCATAGAGCCCCCGCGCCGTCGCATTGTCCTGCGCCGTCATCCAGGACAGCATCGGCCAGCCCCGGTTGTGGGCGATCTGGCTCAATGCCCCGATCAGCAGGCGACCGACACCCCGCCCCCGCAGTGACGGATCGACATAGAGATCATCGAGAAATCCCGCATTCCGGCCCAAGAGCGGGCGCGGCTGCGGCCAGAAATGCGCGAAGCCGACCGGCTTGCCCGCAACGACGGCCACCAGCCCTTCAAGCGGGTGGGCAGGATCAACCAGCCAGGCCCAGGTGCGGTCGAGAATGTCCTCCGTCATCGGGACTTTGTAGAAAGCGGCATAGCCTTTGTAGAGTTCGCGCCAGGACGCGGCATCCGCCAGCACGACGCTGCGGATTTCGATATCGGCCCTGGCGCTTTCGATTGGGGCCGGAGCGGTGGCGGAAGTGGGATCCGTCAATGCATGTCTCCTGAAAGTTGGCGGCACTCGGGCCGCGACCCGTCAAAGGAATGCCAGAAAGCGGACTGATCTGATCCGGCCAATTGGGAGAAGTGAAGCGGACCAATCTTGCGTGCTGATGAGCAGTATCCCGCAGCCCCGGGGCAGTGCAGCCCCGTCAGTGTGGACCCCGGATCCGGCGCCATCAGGCGCTGATCCGAACTGGCGGCCCCAGATCGCGGGGTCGCCAGTTTCGCGATCACTTGCGCTTCTCGCCCGCCTCATTGACCGCCGTGACGGCCAGTGCAGTGAGCTTCGCATTGCCCGCCTTTTCCTCGTCGAGGATGGAGCCGAGCAGACCGTGGGCCACTTCATGCCAAGAACTCTCCCATTCTCGCAGCGTACCGTCACGGGCGAGCTAGTAATGCTTGACGGCCTGGGCCGCACCGATCAGCACCACGTCCAGCGCAAGGCCTACGGCATCTTCGATCAGGCCGTCCGCCTCTTTAAGAAGCCCGGCCCGGCCATGGCATCGCATTCGGCCAGCGTAGGACCAATGGACAGACCAAGCGCGAGGGCGGACAGTCGGATTAACATCATTCTCTCCCTTCGATGGGTCAGCGTTCGAACTGGCCGGTGATCTCGCCCTTGGAGAGGACATGACCCCGCATCGCAGACAGGATCTCGGACCGGGTGGCGCCGGGCTTCAGGCCGAGGCTGCCGACGTCCAGCGCGAAGATCTGGAAGTGATAGCTGCGCGGCGGGTCGTCCACCGGCGGTTTGGGGCCGAAGTAGCCGGTGGCGCCGGTGTCATTCGTGCCCTGCTTCGCGCCCTTCGGTTCCAGGAGCAGCGGCTCGGTCGGCAGGCCCTCCCGCAAGGTGGTCACATCGGCGGGAAGGTCGTAGAGCAGCCAGTGGTTGAAGGGTTTCGGCGCGGCCGCGTCGGGATCATCCGCAATGATCACGAAGGACTTCGTCCCCTCTGGCGCGCCCTGCCAAGACAGCGGGGCGAGGCGTTGTCTCCATCTGCCGAATGTTGCTCGGGGATGGGCTCTGCATTCCCGAAGGAGGAGGTGATCTGGACCGTGCCTCCCGCCTCGAACAGGTCAAGTGCGATGGGGCCGGGGGTCGGGGGCAGGATCAGGTTTGGCATCTCTGCGCGTCTCTCCGCCTCTGGTTCCGCCGCGCCCGTGGCCGAGATTCGATAGATTACGCCCTGGTCATCGTCCGACACGAAAATGGCGCCATCCGGGGCCACGGCCACGCCTGCAAGGCGGCCCCGATAGCCCCAGATTTCCCCGTCCTGCACCAGAAAGCCGGTCAGAAAGGGCTCGATCGCCACCGGCTGGCCCCGCTCGAAGTCGATGCGGACCACCTCATAGCCCGCAGGCGGGCGGCGGTTCCAGGAGCCGCGCATGGCAACAAAGGCGTCGCCATGCCATTCGGGGAACATCGCGCCATCATAGAAGGCCAGCTGCATCGGCGCCGCATGGGCAGTGTAGCCGAGCACGGGATCGGTGGACATCTCCGCCCAGGCCTCAAGGCTGATCCCGTTGGGGGGATTGTCCTGCGGGTTGAACTCGCCCATGCCGTAGACATAGGGCCAGCCATAGCCGTGCCCTTGCCGGATCTGGTTCAGTTCCTCGACCTGCGCTTCGTCGCCCAGCCAGTCGATTCCGTGATCCATGCCCCACAGCTGGCCCGATCCGGGTTGCCAGTCGAAGCCGATGGTATTGCGCAACCCCTTGGCAAAGATGGTGCGGCTGGTTCCATCAGGTTTCGCGCGCAGGATCGTGGCGCTTTCCGGGTTGGTCTCGGCACAGGCGTTGCAGGTAGATCCTGCCGAAATGTAAAGCATCCCGTCCGGCCCCATGCCCAAGGTGCGGTTCGGATGCTGCCCGCCATCGGGCAGGTCGTTGATGATCCGGGTCAGCGGTCCAAAGGTGCCATCCGCAGCTACATCGGCCACATAGACATCGTTGACCGTGGCGAGATAGACCCTGCCGCCGTCAAAGGCGATGCCGTGCATCCCACGTCGGCTGGCCACCGTGACCGGTGCCTCGGCGACGCCATCCGCGTCCTCATCCCGCAGCAGCAGCACATCGCCGACGCTGCGGCGGGTGGCATAGAGGTGACCGTCCTCCGAGACGGCCAGCATGCGCGGATTGATCAGGTCGCGGGCGAAGACCTGGATTTGAGCCCCCTCAGGCAGGTCCAGCAGGGCGGCAAGGCCTTCGCTGTCCGGCATGTCGATGGGGCTGGGCTCCAGGATCGAGCCGTTGATGGTGACGTCGGAATAAAGGCCGACCTCCCCCTCCAGCTGAGCCCAGAGCGGGCTGGCGACGGCCAGGATCGCACAAACGCAAAGTGGTGGGCGAACTCGCATGGTGCTGCTCCCATTTGGTGAGGGACGCGACCCCGGTCGGGGCCGCGTCCCGGTCCGGTCAGTTGGCCATCGGCATGTTCGAGCGACCCAGGGTGGTCGGGTCGTTTTCGTCATAGGCCGGCAGCGCTTCCAGCTGTTCGCGGGTCCAGGGCAGGTAGACCCGGGTTTCGCTGTCGCTGCGATAAATCGCCAGATCGGTGATCGGCACGGCGATGCGATGCTCGCCCATGCCAAGGAAGCCGCCAATGTCCAGCACGGCATGGGTCGCTTGGCCGTCACCGGCCGTCACGCCCGGGGTCGGGGTATCATTGCCGACGGTCGGCGCTGTGGCGCCCGTCGCAGTTGCGTCAGGGTCAGTTCCGGTGCCATCGGTTGCTGCACCATCCGCCGTATCTCCGGTGGCTCCGGTGTCCGCGTTGCCCGAGGGCGCCGTGGTCTCAGGCGTGCCGGTTCCGCTGGCGCCATCGGACGACATCATCGGATCGGTGCTGGTTGACCCTTCGACAGCCGTCCCGGTGTTGGCGCCATCATTTTCTCCAGTGCCCGCATCGCCAGACGGAGTTCCTGTCGTGCCCATGGTGCCTGCATCCGGCGCAGCGCTGCCATCCATGGCGCCGTCTGTGGCCGACCCTTCCGGCATCGCGCCAGTCGTGCCGCCGCTGCTGTCGGGCGACATGCCGGTCCCGGTCATTGTATCGGTATCTGTGCTGCTATCAGGGAGAATGCCCCCAACGCCTTCGGGTGTACTGCCGCCTGATGCACCGATGTCCAGCACCAGATCATGCACATCCCCGATGGAATCGCCAGTGGCGTCATAGATCGTCGCACCCAA
The DNA here is from genome assembly GCF_058313095.1 of Pseudogemmobacter sp. TB195. Taxonomy (NCBI): domain Bacteria; kingdom Pseudomonadati; phylum Pseudomonadota; class Alphaproteobacteria; order Rhodobacterales; family Paracoccaceae; genus Pseudogemmobacter; species Pseudogemmobacter sp. TB195. The sequence continues at coordinate 19,891 of NZ_JBZEGG010000030.1, read as the reverse complement.
CAAATCTTCGGCGGTCAGGGAGATGTCCTGCCGCACGAAGCCTTCCGGCGCAGTGATTTCCGGCATCATGACGCCGTCGCCCGGCACCGCCGGATCGGTGGTTTGCGCGATGAGAGATGTGGCTGCAAAGGCCGACACGAGCATCGTGGTCAAAAGCAAATTCTTCATTGTCTTCTCCTCCTTCATTCAGTCGCCGGACCGCGGCGACACGGTTGGTTTCGTCAGATCCGGGAGAACAGCCGCGCGAGCCCCGCATCCGTCACGACCGCACAGGCCTCTGAGCGGCTCAGCCATATTCGTCTGCGGTCATCGGCCTCTCTCCATTCGGAAAACTCCTCTTTCACCCGCAGGGGAAAGACCGCGACACGCACCGGCAGCGCACAATCGTCAAACACCTTCGAATAGCTGTAGTGCCCCAGCGGACGGGCCTTGATCCGACCCGCAACCCCCGCCTCCTCCATCGCCTCGATGGCGGCGACTTCGGGGCCGGTGTGACGGCGCATGGGCCAGCCCTTCGGAATGATCAGCCTCTTTGTCCGGCGCGAGGTGATCAGCAGGATTTCGACCCCGCTTTCGCCCTTGCGCCAGGGCAAGGCCGCAACCTGATCAAGCACATCCTTTCGGCGCAGCGCCCGCAGGACTGTTGCGGGTTTCGGGGCCATATTCAGCGACCGGCCTGGAGATCCAACTCGTCGCGGGACAGGAAGATGCGCGCGGTCTCGTCCATGTGGTCAAACAGCCAGTCCGCCATGTCCTGTTCTTCGGCGAGGATTTGCTCGAAAATGGCGACTGCGGTGGTGTCCCCCAATTGGGTGGCGGCGGCGATCAGCACCTTGTAGGCGATGATCTCCATATGCTCGAAGGTGTAGCTTGCCATGCTGCCCTTAACGACCTCGTCGCTGGCGAATATCCCGCTCAGCGCCTGACCGGTCGCCGCCATTTTGCCCATCGCATCCTTCAGCATCGAAGTGCCTTCGGCGCTGCTGTTCAGCAAATCCCGCAAGGCAACGGCCTGACGCTCTGTTTCACCGATGTGCCGCTCGATCCTGGCGCTGAGGTCGGGGTAATTCTCGAGACGCGACAGCATGCCCCGCATCATCGTCAACGCCTGCTCTTCCATGGCATGCGCATCGCGCAGCCATGTAGTATAATTTCTGCGAATTTCTTCCATTTTGCTTGTCCTTTTCATCGGGATCAGCGTGAAGCCAAGAAACAGGGGGGCACGAAGCCCCCCTGCCGATGCCGGTATCAGCGGCGGCGATTTTCCCAGCCACGGCGCGACGCTTCGGAATGGCCTTCGCTGTCCCCGAACCAGCCGCCCTGACCGTGATCGCGACCAGAGTCACTGTCCCGGCCGCGCGACGAGCGGCGGTCGTCATCGTCATAACGGCTTGACGAACGGCTATAGGAGCCACGGCTGTCGTCGTCCCGACGGTTGTCCCAGCCACGGCGCGAGGCCTCGGAGTGACCTTCCCGGTCCCCGAACCAGCCACCCTGACCGTGATCGCGGCCATAGTCGTCATCCCGGCTGCGGGAGTAGCGGCGGTCGTCATCATCGTAACGACCGGACGCCCGGCTGGAGGAGCCGCGATCATCATCGCGCCGGCCTTCCCAGCCCCGCCGCGATGCCTCCGAATGACCTTCCCGGTCGCCGAACCAGCCACCCTGACCATGATCGCGGCCATAGTCGTCATCCCGGCTGCGGGAATAGCGACGGTCATCATCGTCATGGCGGCTCATCGACCGGCCGCCACGGCCCCGGTCATCGTCACTGGTAAACCGGCCGCGTGAATCCCGGTCCTGATCGCCGCGATCATCATAGCCACCCGACCTGCGCCCAGACCGACCACGGTCATCGTCGTCACTGACAAATCGACCACGCGAGTCGCGATCACGGTCGTCGCTGGCATAGCTGCCCGACCGGCCTGACCGGCCGCGATCATCGTCGTCACTCATGAAGCGGCCGCGGGAATCGCGGTCACGATCATTGCTCCCGGAACGACCACCGCCGCGATTATCGTCATCGCTGACGAACCGGCCGCGCGAGTCACGTTCGGGCATATCATTGTTTCTAGGCATTTCTTCCTCCACTTTCAGGGGTTCTGGCATATTCCGGGCGCGACGCACCGTGGCGAGGCGTCGGAAAAACCTGCGGCAGTGACCAGTCGGCGCTGCCATGTTTCTGAGTTGCACATGCGATGACTTCGGCATGCGGGGGTTGAACAGGACATCAGCGACAATGTTCCTGTGCGCCCTGTTTTTATCGAGACGAGGTCAGAACCCGCCAAAGCGGACTGGGCCCGGCACCGGAACATTTCGCGCAGGCGGCGGTTCGACTGGGGACATCATCGCCAGGGCCCGTCATGACCAAAAACCCAAAGTCCGTTCCGCAGAAGGAGCGCCCTTCCGAGGAAAGCGGCGCCGGGGAGGTTTCTCCCGAGGCGCTGCGCCGTCCTTCACCGAATGTCATCGACCAGCGCCAGCAACAGATCGACCCCGCAGGCAGGCACCGTATCGACCCGGATGCCCGGCCCAGTGGCAACACCAAACAGCCCGGCGGGTCCGGGACGACCAGCACGCCAAATGCCAGCCATGGAGACGAAGATGCCGAAATCCAAAAACGCCAGGATACATGACCAGACCCTTACCCGGGGGAGTGGTGGCGAATTGCACCAGATCGCCGATGCCGGGTTCGAAACGCTGACCACTGCGCAAGGCGGGCCTGTCGCGGACGACCAAAATTCCCTGAAGATCGGCGCACGCGGCCCGGCGCTGATCGAGGACTTCCACTTCCGCGAGAAGATGTTCCACTTCGATCATGAGCGGATTCCCGAGCGCGTGGTTCACGCCCGGGGCTACGGCGCGCATGGCTTCTTTGAGACCTATGAATCGCTTGCGCACTTTACCCGCGCCGACATCTTTCAGCGGGCGGGTGAGATCACCCCTGTTTTTGTTCGCTTCTCCACCGTCGCCGGCTCAAAGGGCAGTTTCGATCTGGCCCGCGATGTGCGCGGTTTCGCGGTGAAGTTCTACACGAAGGAAGGCAACTGGGACCTCGTCGGTAACAACATCCCGGTCTTCTTCATTCAGGATGCCATCAAGTTCCCAGATGTCATCCATGCGGTGAAGCCCGAGCCTGACCGTGCCTTTCCGCAGGCGCAGTCGGCGCATGACAATTTCTGGGATTTCATCAGCCTTACCCCGGAATCCATGCATATGATCATGTGGGTGATGTCAGATCGCGCGATCCCGCGCTCGTTCCGCTTCATGGAAGGGTTTGGCGTCCACACTTTCCGACTTCTGGATGCGGATGACAAATCTACCTTCGTAAAATTCATCTGGAAGCCCAAGCTGGGGCTGCAATCGGTGATGTGGAACGAGGCGGTCAAGATCAACGGCGCCGATCCCGATTTCCATCGTCGCGATCTATGGAATGCCCTTCAGGCCGGAGATTTCCCGGAATGGGAGCTGTGTCTGCAGATCTTCGATCAGGATTTCGCTGACAGTTTTGATTTCGATGTGCTGGACCCGACCAAACTCATTCCCGAAGAGGTGATCAAACCTGTTCCGGTGGGGCGGCTGGTGCTGGATCGGATGCCCGATAACTTCTTCGCCGAGACTGAACAGGTCGCCTTCATGACGCAGAACGTGCCGCCGGGGATCGACTTTTCCGACGATCCGCTGCTGCAAGGCCGCAATTTCAGCTATCTCGACACACAGCTGAAACGTCTTGGTAGCCCGAACTTCACCCATATCCCGATTAACGCGCCGAAATGCCCCTTCGCGCATTTCCAACAGGACGGGCATATGGCAATGCGCAATCCGGTCGGTCGGGTGAACTATCAGCCGAACTCGCATGGCAGCGGCCCGCGCGAAGATCCGACACGCGGCCACCGCAGTCACGCCACCCCGCCGGAAGGTCCGAAACAGCGTCTGCGCCCGGAAAGCTTCGCCGATCACTACAGTCAGGCCCGGCAATTCTATCTCAGCCAGACAGCGATCGAACAAAAACACATTGCCAATGCACTGATCTTCGAGCTGTCGAAATGCGAAATTCCGGTGATCCGCGAGCGTATGGTTTCGCATCTGCTGAACATCGACGGCCCGCTGGCCGAGATGGTCGCCGACAAGCTGGGGATCGAAACCCTGCCCGACCCCGCCGATGCCGCGACGCCGCCGCGTGATCTGGATCCGTCTCCCGCGCTCAGCATTATCAGCAACCCGCCCGCCAGCTTTGCGGGTCGCAAGGTGGGAGCGCTGATCTGCGACGGGATCGACGCGGCTCTAGTCGCCGATCTGGCCGCCGCGCTGGCGGATGAAGGCGCCACGCTGGAGATTGTTGCCCCCAAGGTGGGTGGCGCCCGAGCAAAAGATGGTAGCCTGACCCCGGCGATGCACATGATCGATGGAGGGCCATCGGTGCTGTTCGACGCCGTTGCGCTGATCCTGACGCCAGAGGGTGCAGACCGGCTGGCAGGCGATGTGGCGGCCCGCGATTTTGTCAGCGATGCCTTCGCGCATCGCAAGTTCATCGCCTATACGCCCGGGGCCGCAGGATTGTTGGAGGCAGTCGGTATCGACGCCGCGGCGGATGAAGGGCTGATCCCTCTGGAACCCGGCAGCAGCGCAGATTTCGTAGCCGCCTGCCGTGCGCTGCGACTATGGGCGCGCGAGCGTGTCCTCAAACCCTGACGCGCAATGGGAGAGGGCTTACGATATGGGCCTCTAGGGCCGGATTGCGTGCATATCTGCGTTGATATGCAGCGTCTGTTCGGCCCGGGATACCCTTGGGCCGTACCGTGGCTAGAGCGGATCTTGCCGAATGTGGCTGCGATTTGCGGCCACAACCCTTCGCGCACCATCTTTACGCGGTTTCTCCCCCCTGCCCGAGCCGAATATGCAAAGGGTACCTGGCGGCGTTACTACCATAAATGGGAGTGCGTTACCCTGGATCGCATCGGGAATGAGGCTGTGGACCTGCTGCCTGACCTGTCACCTTATGCGCCGCCGGCAAAGGTCATTGATAAGATGGTCTATTCCCCCTGGGAGACCGCCGCGCTGGATCAGCTTTTGTCTCGTGGACAGGTGGATACGATCTTCCTGACCGGAGGCGAGACGGACATTTGTGTCCTGGCGACGGCGCTTGGTGCTATTGACCGGGGTTTCAGACTGATCCTGATCAAGGATGCGTTGTGCAGTTCGTCTGACCGGACACATGATGAGCTCATGGACCTCTATTCCAGCCGCTTCGATACGCAGATCGAGGTGATCGATACCGATGCTCTGTTGACGAATTGGCGCGAGCTTTGAGGACGGTTCGATGTGCCAGCCTTTCCATAAGAGGATGCGCGGCTCACATCTCGCGCCTCGGTAGATGCGGAAGGCATGTGCCGCATTCATGCCGTCCCCGGTCAATGTGATAGAGGCCGTTGCGCACCGACAAAGCGCCGTCGCCCCACGACGTCTCTAAGGGAAACTGAGGTCTAGAATTTTCTGCTCAGTCCCCTCTCCCCTGCCAATCCAAAGCGCCAGGGCAGGTCCACTGCACGTGAAATTCCGATGCGGGGGCCACTCACTATACCTGCGATAGGCGTTAATGCCGGATTCAGGACCAGATCATTGCCGTCAAAAGGCCTGCCATTGTCTTCAATCCGTATGTCCAGTGCCTGGCACAGCCGACCCGGACCCGCGCATAACAGTCCGTTCGGGCGCCGTTGCCGCATCACGTCCGATCCCCATTCAGGACGCAGCGCGCGGATCAGAACGGCCTCGCCCGGGCGTCCCACCACGTTCAGGCAAAGATGCATCCCGTATGAGACATAAACATAGGCATGCCCCGGGGGACCGAACATCGCGCGGTTCCGGGCAGTCAGCCCGCGGAAACTGTGAGATGCAGGATCATCGGCTGCATAGGCCTCGGTCTCAATCACGACACCACCGACACCACGCACCAGCAGCGCAGCTCCGATCAGAGCACGTGCCAAGGCACAAGCGTCCAGATCAGGGTCGAATGGCGGTGTAGGTGTCATTGAGTCGGCTGTTTTGCAGAATCCGAATAGCGCTGGTCGGGCAGTCCCGTGTCGCCAAACTGCGCGAAGGTCTGGCACCTCCAACATATATTCTGCAGGTGGACCATTCCCAGCTGCGATGGCCGTTTCTCCGCGCAGACGTCATGCGATCTCCTCAGTCAATCGCCCGATGCCATTATACAGAACCTGTGGCCCGTCGGCGCTTCCATGACGGTCCAGTCCTTCTGTCGGCTTACCACTTTTCCACCCAATGCGACGATCCGCGCCTCTTCCCCAACTGGATCGTCGGAATCGAAGTCCAGATGTACGCGCGGAGCATGGTCCACCTTCTGGAGCAAGAACCTGGGATGGCCTACCGTCCCCCTAAGGGCGGCATATCGCGCCGGGTCACCATCAGCTCCCGCTTCAGGCCCTTCAGATTGCAGTCCGAGGAGATCAGCCCAGAAGGATACGGCCTGGGTCAGATCATCAGTACAGCAATCAATGCATATCGTTCTCAATCGCAGATTGCTCGCCATGGACTCCTCCTGCGTGATTTTCGTCAGTTGCTTATTCGGGTCTGCAGAGCTGAAAACTCTTGGTATCCACAGCTTCCTCTCAGATCACACCCATCTCCCCGGATTGGGACTATCTGAAACCGTTTGGTTTTGATGATGTTCCCGGACAGGACAGCGATATGTTCCTCAGCAGAACATGGCACGCGATAGCTGATTCAACCGCAAACCAGGAGGAGGCCATAATGAGACACGTGGCCTCACGTCACAGGCCGTTCCTTAGCGTCACCTGACGATCACGCGGACGCCTTCTGACCACACCTCCGTCAGGCGCGATCTCCTGGGTTCTGTCACGGTTGGTTTATTCAATGTGCAGCTACCAGGGCTCGAAATTTGCGCGTCGAAGGGTCTTAGGCGGATCATTCCGGCGCTAAGATAAAGCCCTCAGTATGATCACCTGTCCGGGTATTGAACCGCCTGCGTCAGGAGGAATGATCTGGGCAACCATCATTGTTTCACCCGATGCATGGACCCGGATCCGATGAGACCCTTCCCATAGAATAACGATCGTGTGGCAAGTGGGAACAACTGGCACCGGAGACAATTCATAGACATAGCAGCAAGGAGAGAGCTATGTCTGATCGCGCCAACCACGAAGCCTACCGTCAACCTACGGGGGGCTGGGGATCGGTCAAGTCACTGGTCAAGCACTCCGTCAAACAGCGCGCCGTTCAAACCAGTGTCGGGTTGATGCGCGATCACAACAAAATCGGGGGCTATATGTGCACAAGCTGCGCATGGGCTAAACCCGGGGAACCCCATCTGGCGGAATTCTGCGAGAATGGTGCTAAGGCCACTTTCTGGGATCTCACCGCCCGGCGCACGACGCCAGAATTCTTTGCCCGTCATCCAGTCACTGAGCTGCTCACCTGGTCAGACTACGACCTCGAGAACGAGGGACGGCTGACCCAACCCATGCGTTACGATGCCGCAAGCGATACCTATGTCGAGGTGCCGTGGGCCGAAGCCTTTGCCGATATCGGCGCACATCTTCGCGCTTATGCGCCAAAGGATGCGGTGTTTTACGCCTCGGGCCGGGCTTCGCTGGAGACGTCGTTCATGTATCAGCTGCTGGCCCGTCTATATGGCAACAACAACCTGCCCGACAGTTCCAACATGTGCCATGAAACCACCTCCGTGGCGCTGCCGCAGAGCATCGGAACCCCCGTTGGCACTGTACTGCTCGAGCATTTTCAGGACACGGATTGCATTCTGTCCTTCGGCCAGAATGTCGGCACCAACTCGCCACGACTGCTGCACACGTTGCAGGAGGTGCGCGAACGTGACGTGCCCATCGTGGTGTTCAATCCATTACGCGAACGAGGCTGGGAAGCCTTCGTCAATCCGCAGCGGCCGGGACAGATGCTGACCAACAAGGCCACGCAGATCGCAACGCAATACTACCAACCGCGCGCGGGCAGCGATATCGCGGTGATGACCGGCATGGCCAAGGCACTCTTCGCCTGGGACGATGCCGCAAAGGCTGCGGGCGAGCCGCGCGTGCTTGATGACAAGTTCATCGACGCCCATACCGACGGGTTCGCGACATTTGAGACCATGGTGCGCGCCACCACCTGGCCCGAGATCGAAGCCGCCTGCGGATTGCCGCGCGAGGCTCTCGAGGCGGCAGCACGGACATATGCAGAGGCAAAATCGGTCATCGCCATCTATGGTATGGGCCTGACACAGCACAAGCTGGGCGTCGACTCTGTGCAGATGCTGGTCAACCTGCTGCTGATGCGCGGCAATATGGGCCGGCCCGGCGCAGGTATCTGCCCTGTGCGCGGGCATTCGAATGTGCAGGGCCAACGCACGGTGGGCATTGCCGAAAAGACCGCGCTGGTGCCGCTCGACGCGATGGCAGAGCGCTATGGGTTCACACCGCCGCGCGAAGACGGCATGAACACCGTCGAGGCCTGCGAGGGTATCGTCGCCGGCAGGGTCCGCGCTTTCATCGGGCTGGGCGGCAACTTTGTCCGGGCCATCCCCGAGCGCGAGCTGATGGAGCGCAAATGGCGCGATCTCGATCTGTCTGTGCAGATCGCCACCAAGCTCAACCGCAGCCATCTGATAATCGCGCGCACGACTTATCTGCTGCCGACCCTCGTGCGCTCGGAAATCGATGAACAGGCGTCTGGGCCACAGATCGTCACGATGGAAGATTCGACCACCTGCATTCACGCATCGCGCGGAAAATACCGCCCGGCCAGCCCCCAACTGCTGTCTGAGCCCAAGATCGTGGCCGAAATTGCCAAAGCCACATTGCCAGAGAACCCTTTGGTGCCATGGGATCTCTGGGTCGCCAACTACGGGCTGGTCCGGAACGAGATCGCAGCGATCTTTCCCGACGCCTTCCACGATTTCAACGACCGCCTCGACCTGCCCGGCGGCTTCCCGCGCCCTGTTCCGGCTCGTGAACGCATCTGGGAGACCGACACCGGTAAAGCGAACTTCAAGACGCCTTCGGCCCTGCATGCCAGCTTTGATACCGACGATGATCCCGGTGTGTTGCGCCTTATCACGTTGCGGTCGAACGACCAGTTCAACACCACCATCTACGGAAATGCCGATCGGCTGCGCGGCATACACGGCTCGCGCATGATCGTGATGATGAACCCGAACGACCGGATGCGTTTCCAGATTGCAAAGGACGGCGTGGCAAGGCTGACCACTGCGGCGGAAGATGGTGTGTCGCGGAGTGTCGGCGGGTTGCAGGTCATCGACTATGATATCCCTGAAGGCACCATTGCCGCCTATTACCCCGAATGCAACGCGCTGATCCCGCTGTGGCAATATGCACAGGAGAGCAAGACACCGGCCGCTAAATCGGTTCCGGTGCGGGTCAGTTCGGAGGCCCAGGCACATGTCTGATACTACGCTGCCGGAACCGCCCGTCCTGACGAAGGCAGTCTTCGACGCTGTGACCGACAAGGCCAATCTGTCCTTACGTCCTATGGTTGTGCTTGGCGTCCTTGCAGGCATCTACATCGGGCTGGGCGGGCTGTTTGCCACGATTGCGCTTGCACAAGGCGATGACCTGCCCTTCGGTGTGGCGCAGGCCCTTGCAGGTCTGGTCTTTGCGCTCGGCCTTGTGCTGGTTCTGGTCGCAGGTGCCGAACTCTTCACGGGCAATACCCTGATGGTAGGGCCGGTTGCCCTCGGCCAGCTGGCGGCATCTCGGGCATTGCTCGCGCTTTGCATCGTTTATATCGCGAACTTTGTTGGCTCGGTGACTCTTGCCGGGCTGATCGCCCTCGCCGACGTCCATGCGGGCGGCGATGGAGCGGTCGGCAGGGCGGCGCTGGATCTCGCCCTGACCAAGCTCGACAAATCCTTTGGCGTCACGCTCGCCAGCGGCATTCTGGCAAACATGCTCGTCTGCCTTGCGGTCTGGATGGCCTATGGCGGTCAGACTGTGACTGAGAAACTCGCAGCCCTGCTCCTGCCCATTGCAGCTTTCGTCGCCGCCGGGCTCGAGCATTCGGTCGCGAATATGTATCTGCTGCCATATGCCCTTTTCATAAAGGGCGACCATGCGGGCTATGACGTCACCGTCATCGGGATATTCGCCAATCTTCTCGCTGCAACGATGGGCAATCTGATCGGCGGTGCCTTGGTCGCATTGGCTTATGTCGCTGCGTATCGGACTGAATTGGCACAGCCGGATCATGGGAAATGAGAACGCTTCTTCAGCGAACGGCCAATGTCCCTCCGACTCTGGCAGTACAGGAACCTCACTGCCCTCTTGACCGTTGTTGGTGGGCTGGGACTGCTGACTGACCAGATGTCTGCACGGCCAGCCAGTTGACCTCGCACTGAATCTCTCACCGCAGTGCTCGGGGAAGGAAATCCGCCACATGCAAGCGATAACTCCCTTTGACTGGGTTCGCCTGTTCCTTGGTGAAGATCCGCCGCTCTTCTACCTGGAAATCGTCTTTCGCATCCTGGTCATCTGGATCTGGACCATGGCGCTGCTGCGCTGGATTGGCGGGCGCAGCATCTCGCAACTCTCGGTCGTCGAATTCCTGCTTGTCATCGCACTCGGCGCCGCCGTCGGAGATGCGATGTTCTACCCCGAGGTGCCGCTCGCCCATGCCATGCTGGTCATTGCCGTCCTCGTGGTGCTGGACAAAGCTGTCGATTATGCAATCCGGCGGTACCGCCTCGCGAAACGCATCATTGAAGGACAACCTGTGGCGATCCTGCGCAATGGCGTTATTCTTTGTGATGGCCTGAGCGCCCGCCAGCTCGGATCACTTGAGCTGATGGAAATGCTGCGCCTTAAAGGCGTTGAGAACCTTGCCTCCCTCCGCGTTGTGTATCTCGAGCCTTCCGGCAAGTTATCGATGTTTCCGGCAGAAAACCCGCAGCCTGGCCTCTCGATCATGCCGCCGAGGGAGGAAGTTAAAGGCGATGTGCCTGACCGGGGCGCTACTGCCTGTTGCGAGCACTGCGGGATGGTTGCTGACCCCCACGCGCCCTGCCCGAACTGTGGCGGAGACAGTTGGGTCCGCGCCACACCTGCGCCTAAGTGGAGGCAGTGAGCGATCCCATGACCAGAAATGTGGTGATCATTGAGGACCGGCTTGAAGTCGCTATTCCAATGGCGGCGCATCTCGAAGCGCGAGGGTTCAACATTGTCGGTCTGATCCTGGAACGGGCTGCGGCCCTTGCTGTCGCTGAAGGAGAGCGGGCAGATTTCAGCGCAAGGATAGCTGACCGTCCGCTGAGTGATCAAAGATCCAGAACATGCGTGGCGTTGCTGGCGGAGCTCGGAATCCCGACCCTGCAAATGCCCGCTCCAGTTTCGCAGACAGACCGCGCGACACGAGCCAGCGGGACCGTGAGCTCATTGTCCCGTCAGCGCCACTTCCCACATCGATAGCGGGGGCGGGGGAGAACCACGGGGAACAAGGCGCGTGTTGAATGGTTGGATATCCATCAATCGGAGAGGTACGATGAACCGTAAAACCGAAGACCCCGCCACTCATCCGAAGCAGAAATCACTGGGGCAAAGCCCTGACGCCGATTTGACCAGTCAGGCTTGGGAAGCAACCAGCCCGGCCGAGCAGGCTGAAGCTGCTGTCCCTGGCGGAGATGAACTGACGCCCGAACAGAAGCGCGTCACCCCGGAGGAAGTGCGCAACCATGCAATCGCACAGGGGACCGACGAACCCTCGATCCCGCGCGGGCGCAACCCTGACACAGCCATGTGCGAGGACCGCGACCATCCCGGCCGGGTCGACAAAGAGAACGACTGCTGAGGAGTGACGCATGGCACCCCGGCCGTTCTGGAAAGGCTATCTGAAACTCTCGCTGGTCAATTGCCCGGTGACCATGGCCCCAGCGACCAGCGAGGCCGAAAAGGTGCGCTTTCACACGATGAATTCCAAAACCGGCAACCGTGTGGTCAGCCGGTATGTCGACAGTGTCAGCGGCAAGCCAGTGCGCGACGAGGATGAGGTCAAGGGCTATGCCCGGGGTGAAGACGATTACGTCATCCTTGAGGATGACGAGATCGATCAGGTCGCGCTGGAAAGCACACGCACCATCGACATCGACATGTTTGTCCCTGCCGATACCATCGGATGGATCTGGTATGATACGCCGCACTACCTCTCGCCGGCGGATCGGGTGGGCGAGGAGGCGTTTTCCGTCATCCGCGCCGCCATGGCCGATACCGGAACGGTCGGCATCGCAAGGCTGGTCCTTTATCGCCGCGAACGCGCTGTGATGCTGGAGCCGCGCGGCAATGGCATCGTGGTCTGGACCCTGCGCTATGGCGATGAGGTGCGCGGTGCGGCGGAATATTTCGGCAAGGTCGAGGACAAGAAGCCCGATCCCAAACTGATGACGCTGGTCAAGCATCTGATAGATGAGCGCAAAAAACCCTGGTCGCCTGACATGGCGTCCGACCCTGTCCAGGCGCGGCTACTTGATCTGATCGCCGCGAAGAAAAGGGGCCGCAAGCGTGTGCCCAAGGCGAAGGCTGAACCTGCGGCCAAGGACAATGTCGTCAGCATCATGGATGCGCTGAAACGCAGCCTTGCCGCCGAGAAGAAGGGAAAATAGCTATCGCGCCTTAAGTTTCAGCGGCGCGGCGGCCTTGCGAAACCCCTCCCACGGATCACGTGTCATCGCGGCCAGTCGGGCAGGCAGATTGGTCAGGGTGAAATGCGTCGGGCCGATCTCGGCTCCAAGCTCTTCCCAATCCAACGGGGTCGAGACCGCCGCACCGGGCCGGGCGCGGGTAGAATAGGCCGCTACCGCCGTTGCCCCCCGCTGGTTGCGCAGATAGTCGATCAGGATGCGCCCCTTGCGCTTGGCCTTCGCAACGGTCGCCACATAGTCGCCAGGGGCATCGGAGGCCATCGCCAGAGCCACACCCTTGGTGAACGCCTTCACCTCGGGCCATGTGGCATGGGGTTTAAGGGGCGCCACGACATGCAACCCCTTGCCGCCCGAAGTCTTAACAAAGGCGGTCAGCCCCACGTCCGCCAGCCGCTGGCGCACCTCATGTGCTGCGGCGATCACACGCGGCCACTCCACACCCTCGCCCGGGTCCAGATCCATGGTGATCATGTCGGGACGCTCCCAATCCTCAAGCGAAGCTCCCCAGGGGTGGATCTCCAGCGCCGCCGATTGCACCAGGCCGATCAGCCCATCCAGACTGTCGATGCTGATCAGCGGATCACCCGGATCCTTCGGGTCTTCGACCAGCCGGATATTACTGTTAAGCCCCTTCCATGCGTGTTTCTGAAAGAAGCTCTGCCCGGTGATCCCTTCGGGACACCGCAAGAGCGCCAGGGGGCGATTGACCGCAAAAGGCGCGACCTGCCGCCAGACGTGACTGTAGTAGTCCGCCAGACCCTCTTTGGTGATGCCTTCATCGGGCCAATAGATGCGGTCGGGATGCGTCAGTTTGACATTCGGGCGCGGCGCGGCTTTCGCCGGTTTCGCCACGGCAGGTGCAGCCTCCCGGCGGATCTCACTGGCGGGCTTGTCCTCCCGCAACCCGCGAAACGACGCGTGGCGCAGATGGCCGTCCGCCGTCCAGGCGCGGAATTCGACCTCGGCCACCAGTTCGGGCCGCAGGTAGCGCACGTGCCGCGCCTGTTCCGCCGTCAACGGGGCCGCAAAGGGACTGTCATCGCTGCGGATCCTCTCCAGCCGCCGGAAAAGATCCTGCGCGATACGGGCCGAGAACCCGGTGCCCACTCGGCCGACATGGCTCAGATCATTCCCCTCATACACACCGAGGACCAGCGAGCCGATGGCGTTTGGCGACGCGGTCGAGGGCATATAGCCGCCGATGACGAATTCCTGCCGGGCCGAGCATTTGGATTTGATCCAGGCCTTGCCGCGTCCCTGCCGGTAAGGCGAGTCGCGCAGTTTGGACACGATCCCTTCAAGACTCAGGCGGCAGGCATGTCGCAAAACCGTGGCACCGCTTTCCTCGAAGTGGCTGCTGTAGCGCAACGGGCCGCCTGATGTGGCCAGAAGGTGCTCCAGCATCTCTTTACGCTGCACCAGCGGCAGCCCGCGGAGATCGTGACCATCCAGATGCAGAAGGTCAAAGCCGTAGAACAGAAATCGGTCCTCGCGCCCCTCGCTCAGATCTGCCTGAAGGGCGGAAAAATCCGAGGCGCCATTGCCGCTTTCGACCACCATCTCGCCGTCAATCAATGCGGTGCCGACGGGAAGGTCGCGCAAGGCCGTCGGCACCTGTTTGCCGAAGCGGTCGGTCCAGTCCAGCCCGCTGCGGGTCAGAAGTTTGACTTGCCCGGCGTCAATCCAGGCTTGCAGTCGATAGCCATCGAACTTGATCTCATGCAGCCAACGATCCCCCTTCGGCGCAGCGGGGGCAAGCGTCGCCAGCATCGGCGGAATGAAATCCGGCAGAGGTTCTTTCTTTGCGGCCCTGATCGTCGCGGGATTGGGCAGCCCAGTTTCGGTTTCGTCGAGTTCTGCGGATTTGGCCTTTGCGCGGGCCTTCCGGGGTGTCCCGTCTTTCACAGACTGGCCTGACACATCGCCTGCGATTTCGGAGAGGTCGCGACCGGTTTTGACCGACAGTGGCAGCTCTTCCAGGATGTCGGGTGCATCGCCCAGTCGGGCGACCTCATCATCCGCCTTGATCAGCAGCCAGTTCTCGCGCTTTTCGCCCGGCTTGCCCTGCATCCGGATCAGATGCCAGCGGCCCTGCAACTTCTCGCCCGACAGTTCGAATTCCAGATGACCCTTGGCATAGCCTTTGGCTGCATCACCAATGGGGGCCCACGTGCCGCGGTCCCACAGCAGCACGGTGCCACCGCCATATTCGCCTTTCGGAATGGTGCCTTCGAACGAGCCATAAGCCAGCGGGTGATCCTCGACATGCACTGCCAGCCGCTTTTCCCCTGCCACCAGACTGGGGCCGCGCGTCACCGCCCAGCTGCGCAGCACGCCGTCCATTTCCAGCCGTAAATCATAGTGCAGGCGGCGGGCCGCGTGTTTCTGGATGACAAAATTGTCGCCGCCTTTACGTCCCTTCCTGCCCTTTGGTTCAGAGGTGGCGGTGAAGTCACGCTTTTGGCGATAGTGCTCCAGCGCCATGACTTAACCCGCCTTGCGCTTTGCCGCGGGCTTTGCAGGCGACCTGGCGCGCGGTTTTCGGGCGGGGCCGGGCTTGCCCTCCAGTTTAGCGCTTTCGCGCAGCGCTTCCATCAGATCCACCACTTTGCCGCGCGCTTCGATTGCGCGCGGTTTGATCTTGCGGCCCTCCATCCTGGCCTTGACCAGCTCCTCCAGCGCGGCTTCATAGCGGTCGTCAAACGCGGCAGGGTCGAACTTGCCCAACTTGGTCTGAATGATGTGGCGGGCCAGATCCAGCATCTCGCCCGCAACTCGGGGGGCAGGAACATCCTTGAAGGCTGCCTCTACTGAGCGGACTTCATAATCAAAGTTCAGCGTGGTCGCGACCAGCCCTTTCCCATCGGCGCGGATCAGCACCGTCCGCATCCGCCGGAACAACACCGTACGCGCGATGGCGGCGACCTTCTTTGCCGCCAGACCGTCACGGATCAGACCGAACGCTTCCATGCCCGAATGATCAGCGGGCGCCAGATAATACGGCTTGTCGAAATAGACATCATCCACCTCTCCACATGGCAGAAAGGCTTCGATCGCCAGCACCTTGTCGCTGTCGGGAACCGCGGCTGCGATGTCTTCGGGGTCAAGCAGCACATGCTCTCCGTCCGAGACCTCGTAGCCCTTGACCTGATCGTCCCGATCAACGGGCTCGCCAGTTTCGGCATCGACAAATTCCCGCCGCACCCGGTTGCCGGTGGCGCGATTGATCGTGTGGAAGGCGATCCGGTCAGAAGTGGAGGCCGCCGTGTAAAGCGCCACCGGGCAGGCCAGCTTGGCAATCTTCAGCGTGCCTTTCCAATTCGCGCGTGGGGCCATGGGACATTACCTCAAGTTCGGGGCTTCTGGGCATAACCGGTGATGCGGCGGATCGTTCCGGGAGACCTGCAAGTTAGGAACATGTCGTGCCGCCATGGGTTCGAGTCGAGAGACGAAGGAGAACGAGCCATGAAAGAACCTGTAACCTCCGCCAAACTTCGCGATGAGATCGACCACGGTCAGGCTGGAGACAAAGTGTCGTTTCCGGATCCCGCAGCAGCGCCTCTCGGAACTGATGACGAAGCTGCCGGCCATCCGCCGACATCGGAACAGATCGCAATGGCACGCAGACATGAGGTAAAAGAGCAACCGACGCAACGACCGGAGCTGGACGGCTGGACTGGAAACGGCGGCGTTAAGCTCCTCCTCGGAGCTGCGATCCTTCTTGCTGCCGTCCTGGGCTATTATCTCAGCCGTTAAAGCCGCTGAGGAACCCAAGACCACGAATTGAACCACCGGCCGGGGACGTCCAGGCGCGACGTAGGTCAAGGGATCAGTAGTTTCCGGGAGGATCGCTGGCCGGGAAGGACTCGTCGCTCTCTTCATCCACCTTGTCCCATTTTTTGGGTGGCATCTGCATTTCCTTGCGCCCGGCTACCCTGATATAATCATCAGGCACATTCGCAGCCTCACCTGCATTCTCTTCCTGCTGCGTCGTGTCATTGACATGCCGCAAGGGCTGGTCTTCGCGTTGCCCCTGGCCCGTAGCGTCCGTCTCATCAGGCTCATTCAGCGACGCCGCCGCCTGTTTCAGGTGATGTTCTTCACCAGCGTCAACCTTCACCCCCGGGTCCGAAGGGCCCTTCGGATCTTTAAACGATGCTGCATTTTCCTTCGCGGGGATCTTCTTTTCCACCATCTGGCTGTCTCCTCTGCAGACGTGCGTTAAGTGCAACCTGCAGAGCAATACGATGTTCCTGCCCAGCGGATACGAAGAGCGAGGCGTTGACCGCACTCCTGCGTGACTGTCACTTGACTACAGCAACCGATCCCGCCGGTCAGGCACCGGATCGGTACCTGATGCCGTAAGAAGCGCCCGCTCCAGGCTCAGTCAATGGCAGGGTCGTCTCCGGGTTCGGGTGAGCGATCAGGCGGCCGCTGTTCTGGCCCTGCAGGATAGGTCCAGAGCCAGTTCCATGTGACCGCCGCCCGGCTCTGGGTGCCAATCAGGAGGAAGATATGCGCGATACCCCAGATCTACCAGGCACGTGCGCCTTGCAGGCGAAGCTTCCCGAATTTTACCACCGCCGCGCGTTTGCCAATGTTCGCCAGATCACGTTGATGACGATAGCGGAAAGGCTCGGTCGTTGCGCGACCGGAGAGCCGCGTACGAATGAAGCGGGCAATGTGACTGCCCTGTCGTTTTGCGGCGGACGCAATGTCTGAGAAAAAATCGCCGTTTTCCTGCAGCACTGCTGGAGTATCGCCGATTCAGAAGATCTCAGGCCTGCCGGCAACCTTGGGAACAACTCGACCCGTTTGCGGTTCAGTGGGCATGAAAGGAGACTGTACCATGGCTGATAAAACCCTCGACACCCTATTCCACGATACTCTGCGGGACATCTATTATGCCGAGCGAAAGATCCTCTCCGCTCTTCCGAAGATGGCCCGCGGTGCGCAGGACCCGAAGCTGAAAGAGGCGTTTCAGCACCACCGCGAACAGACCGAAGTGCATGTGGAACGACTGCAGCAGGTCTTCGAAATCATCGGGAAGAATCCGCGTGGCAAGACCTGCGCCGCCATCGAGGGTATCCTCGAAGAGGGTGAAGAGATCCTCCAGGACTATAAGGGCAGCCCTGCATTGGATGCCGGTTTGCTGGCTGCGGCCCAGGCGGTCGAGCACTATGAGATTACCCGATATGGCACTCTGCGCACCTGGTCAAAGGAGCTCGGCCTGAAAGACGCGGTCGCATTGCTGGAGCAGACGCTTGCCGAGGAAAGCGAGACCGACGAGTTGCTCACGGGTCTCGCGGAAACCGCGGTAAATGCGGCAGCGCAAAAAGTCTGACACAAATGGCACCGGAAGCGAGGCTTTCGGTGCCAATTTTATGCGCCAGCTTTATGCGGAGGAGGCACTGGTATGAACCATGATCAGACGCCCGATGATGATGCACCGGGCCGGACAGCCAAACACGAGGACTTTGGCGGGTTCAAGGTCGGCGGACGCACCGTCACGATCAACGCAACGCCGGATGATGTTCTCAGACAGCTGCATGATCTGCCGACGCTCAATCTGATCTTCGGGGGAAAGCTGGAAGCCCGTGCCCTGCCGAATGGCAATCTTGCATGGCATGTGGACGGGGACGCTGAGGGCATCGAGACCTTGAACTTGAAGCACGGTGCACCCGAAGTGCTCTCGTGGCGAAGCGTGGACACTGCGGATACCGACCTGGAAATCAAGCTCCTCCTGCGCGACAGCCCCGCATCGCGCGGCACCGAAGTACAGTTGCTGCTCGCCTGGAAACCCCGCTGGGGAACACTCGGCAGCCTCTATGCACGGCTTCGGGGGCTGGACCCGATCCTTCTGGGACGCTTGGCACTCAAACGTCTGAAGATGTTGATCGAAACCGGCGAAATCGCCACGGCAGAGAACCGGAGGGTGGCCTGATGCGCGCTTTGACCTGGCATGGGAAACATGATGTCCGCATCGACACAGTGCCCGATCCGCAGATCGTGAACCCTAGGGACGCAATCATCGAGGTGACCTCGACGGCCATCTGTGGCTCGGATCTCCATCTCTATGACGCTGTGATCCCGGGCCTGAAGGCGGGCGATATTCTTGGCCACGAGTTCATGGGGCGTGTGGTTGAGACCGGCCAGGCATCCACCCTTAAAAAGGGGGATCGGGTGGTGGTGCCGTTCACAATCTCCTGCGGCAAGTGCTTCTTCTGTGACAAGGCGCTGTTTTCCGCCTGTGACAACTCCAACCCGGTGGAAACACAGGAAGCCTCGGAACTCGCCTACGGTCACGCGGTCAGTGGTCTGTTCGGCTATTCCCATTTGACTGGGGGCTATCCGGGCGGACAGGCGGAGTATGTTCGGGTGCCCTTCTCCGATATTGGGCCTATTGTTGTGCCCGAAGGCGTGCCTGACGAGGATGTGCTGTTCCTTTCAGATATCCTGCCCACAGGATGGATGGCGGCAGAGAATGCGCAGATCGAGCCCGGTGATACAGTTGCCGTATGGGGCTGCGGTCCGGTCGGTCTCTTCGCCGTGCAGTCAGTCCTGCTGATGGGTGCCGCGCAGGTGATCGCGATCGACCACCACCCCCATCGGCTGCAGCTGGCGCAAGGCCTTGGTGCCAAGGCAATCGACTACACCCAAACCCATGTGCTGGAAGCGCTTATGGAGATGACCGGCGGGATCGGCCCCGACGCCGTTATCGACGCTGTTGGCATGGAAAGC
The DNA here is from genome assembly GCF_058313095.1 of Pseudogemmobacter sp. TB195. Classification (NCBI taxonomy): domain Bacteria; kingdom Pseudomonadati; phylum Pseudomonadota; class Alphaproteobacteria; order Rhodobacterales; family Paracoccaceae; genus Pseudogemmobacter; species Pseudogemmobacter sp. TB195. The sequence continues at coordinate 456 of NZ_JBZEGG010000030.1, read as the reverse complement.
CATGGGTTCTCGCCGGACAACCTGCTCGACACCCTCAAGCAGAAGGTCGGCGTCGGAGCCGACAGGGCACATGCGCTGCGGATGGCCCTGATGGCGGTGCGAAAGGGTGGCCGGGTGTCGATACCCGGCGTCTATGGCGGGATGGCGGATAAATTTCCGCTTGGCGCGCTGATGGAAAAGGGCCTGCAAATCCGGACCGGCCAGACCCATGTGCAGGCCTACACCCACCAGCTGATGCAACGCATCCTCGAAGGCCAGATCGACACCACCTTCCTGATTTCTCACCGGCTGTCCCTCGAAGACGCCGCCGAGGGTTACCGGAACTTCCACGGCAACCAGAATGAATGGACAAAGGTCGTGCTGAAGCCGAGGGCGTGAGGCTAGCAATTGTGTCTATTGATTGAGCTGTTGACGCCATACCTCTCCTGTTTTCAGGATTGCATTTGCGATGGTGAT
>NZ_JBZEGG010000029.1:0-78902 GCF_058313095.1 Pseudogemmobacter sp. TB195 | reverse complement strand
AGACCTTCGTGCAAATGGACCACAGGCCGACAATGCACTAACATTCAAACCGGACCACTCAGTGGGGGCATTCCAGTGGCGGCAGATCCGTGCTGAGCGAAGTCCTGACGACTCGCGTTGCATTCGAGCGGCATTGGCTAATCGATCTAGGTATTCAAGCGTCTACGGCTGTTATTCTGCCGGCCCAAGGGGACAGCATGGAGCCAACCATCATGAACGGGTCCCCGATGCTCGTCGACACTTCCAAGACTGAAGTTCAGAACGGTTATATATATGTAATTGCTGTAGAAAGTGACCTTCTGGTCAAGCGCGTCAGGCGCCGTTTGGACGGGAGAATTGACCTTATTTCGGACAACCGGGCTTATGAAACCGAGACGCTGGACATCGCATCATTGCAGCAGTTGCGCGTAGTTGGGCGGGTTTACGCGGCCGTCAGCAAATTCTAAGGGGGTTACATGCCTTTACTGCGCTTGGTGGCAGGAGCAGCCTTCGCCTTAGCCGCAATCTTCGTTTTGGCGGCAGCCATCATGGAGAACCTGACCATAGCCCTAACCGCTCTTGCTCCAGCGATTTCTGGCGTGTTGTTCTTGGCACTCGACAGGATCGTGACAGCGCTCGAGGCGATACGCGAACAAATCGCGCCAAGCGTGCGCTTAGTAGCAGTCGAGCGTCAGCATCGCCCAACCGATGATGTGCTGGCAGAGGCTGCTGGCCGGTTGCAGAAGAGAGGCTTCGCCAACCGACACTCTAGGAGATCGTCATCGCGCAAAGCAAAGACGCAAGCAGAACAGGGTACGTCAGAAATCTGACTTGGTAGTCAGGCCTGGTGCCACGCTACCGAATAATGGCCTATTAGGTATCGTCGGAGTTTATCAGTTAATCTTCGCCATCCATTTCGCTCAATATGCCAATTTTATCAATTGGGTACGATAAGTCCGTCGCAGCGAACTCAAGTCAGTTGATACCATCGGAGTTGTGGTCGTTGATCTGCACCAAGCGACGCGCCACCCACCGGACCAGAACTGCGGAGCAGAAAAGCATCTAATATATTGAAATGGAAGTAAAAAGACTAAGTTGCACCCACCGTTCCGGGGTGTAGCGAACTCGCGTCGCCTTCATGGTTTTCGGTGACTGACAGCACTCGGTTCGTTCATCTCGCCAAACATCATAAAGGCAAGTTTTGCAGTGTTATCCGGTTGATAGGCGATGATATCCACCTGATCTGCCAGTGTTATGCTTGTGATGGCTGGATGTTATGCAAAACTGCCGAATTTCGTGCCTTCCAACATGGCTGTGCAAAAGTGTTTTCTTCCGGAAACCTTCATTCCCCGTTTTCTTACAATCACTTAGACGAGATTTCGTGGATATCTGTTTTGTGCAGAAGGTAAGACACCCCTACAAAGTTCAGATGCCGAGACCAATGCCGAAGCAGCGCTACGCCCCAATCCGCGCGGGGTTTCAGAGAAGACCCGGGATCAGTTCGACCAGCAGGTGCTGCACCGCGCTCATGCGCGGCTCGTCTCGCGCCGCACAGCGCCGGTCAACGAGATCCGCTGCTTCCTGATCGAGCAGGGTACTTGTGAGTGGCTTCCGAAGTCGTGCTGAACTATCGATTGTGAACAAGAGCCGGCAGATACATATGGGCAGACCCCAGCCGAGTTTGCCCAAACCTTCGCACTGCAACTGGCCCGATGGTGCAGCTATCGGCACGGCAATACCCTGGCGGAGGAAATTTTCTGTCGGTATCTTTACAGCGGACAGCAAGATAACTAGCATGCGCAGCGAGCGAGGCGGAATCCTGATTCTGCTGCGACAACTGCGTTGCACCGTTCAGTATCGAGCCAGGATCAGGACAAACGGGTCCGCAGATCTGGCTTCAAAATCAAAACTACTACACTGATCAGGACGTCTGGCACCATTTGCGTTGCTGTCTGTTGCTTGCGCAGCACCTGGCCTGTTGCCGGCCCTTCCCCCAACACCGGAGCTTCCATGTCCATGAACCGCCGTCAGGCGTTGGGCGCCTTTGGCGCTGCAACTGCCCTCAGCCTCACCTCGGCCCGTGCCTTTGCGCAGGAAGGGCCGATTACGGTATCCGCCCTTTACGACCAGTCGGGGGGGCTCGAATCCTACGGCCAGCCCATCGTTGACGCGCTGCGCTTTGCCGTAGATGAGCAGAATGCAAAGGGCGGGCTGCTGGGGCGTGAGGTGAAACTCAGCATCTATGATCCGCAGTCGAATATGCAGCTTTACGCGCAGTTCGCCCGTCAGGCGGCGCTGTCTGATAAACCGGCGGTGGTCTTTGCCGGTATCACCTCGGCCTCGCGCGAAGTGGTGCGCCCGATCATGCGGCAGTTCAACACGCTTTACTTTTACGCCAACCAGTATGAGGGCGGCGTCTGCGACCGCAACATGTTCGCAACCGGCGTGACCCCGGGTCAGACCGTTGAAAAGCTGGTCGACTATTCGGTCAAGAACAATGGCGGCAAGGTCTACATCGTCGCCGCCGATTACAATTATGGCCAGATCATCGCCGATTGGGTCAAGAAATACACCGCCGATCACGGTGGCGAGGTGCTGGGCGTCGAGTTCTTCCCGATGGATGTGACCGATTTCAAGACCTCGATCTCGAAGATCCAGGCGGCAAAACCCGATTATGTCTGGTCGGCACTGGTCGGCGGCGCGCATATCTCCTTCTATCGCCAGTGGAAGGCGGCGGGGATGCTGGGCAAGATCCCGATGTCCTCGACCACCTTCGCGGGCGGCAATGAGCATGTGATCCTGACGCCTGCGGAATCCGATGGTATCATGGTCTGCCAGAACTATCTGCAGGAGCTGGACAATCCGCTGAACCAGCAGTTCGTCGCTGATTTCCACGCGAAATTCGGCGCGGATTACCCCTATATCACCGAGCTGGGCATGGGCGCCTATCAGGGCTTCCGTCTCTGGGCGGCGGGCGTTGAAAAGGCGGGAACCACCGACCGGCTTTCGGTGATCGAGGCGCTGGAGACTGGCATTTCGCTGGATGCCCCCAGCGGGCGCGTCACCATCGATCCGAAAACCCATCACACCACGATGGATGTGCATATCGCGCGGGTCGAGAACGGTGGCCTGATCCCGGTCGAGACGTTTGAGCAGCAGCCTCCCGCTGACACCGCCCTAGTCTGCGACCTGATCGCAAACCCGGATGACAACCAGCAATACGTCATCGATTTCTAAGGAAAAAGCATGGATTTCGCGTCCGTCCTCGTGATCGAAATCCTGGGATCCATTGCCATTCTGGTGCTGATCAGCATCGGTCTGGCAGTGGTTTTCGGGATGATGAAGGTCATCAACATGGCCCATGGCGAGTTTCTTATGCTCGGCGGCTATGTGGCAATCTATGGCACCAACCATGCCGGTCTGAACTTCTGGATCAGCGCGCTGATCCTGGCCCCCCTTGTGGTGGGAATGGTCGGCCTGGCGCTGGAATGGCTGGTCATCCGACACCTTTACGGGCGGATGATTGATACCATGCTGGCAACCTGGGGGATCAGCCTTGCGCTGATCGGTGGCATGACCATGCTGGTGGGCAATACGACCACGGGGATTCCGACGCCGCTTCCAAGCGTCAGCATCGGCGACTACTCCGTCAGCGGCTATGTGATCTTTCTGATCGCGCTGGCGCTGGCGGTGTTCGCCGGGCTGTTTTGCCTGTTCAAACTGACAACCTTTGGCCTGCAGGCGCGGGCTACTACGCAAAATGCCGAAATGGTTGCAGCCCTTGGCGGCAAGCCGCGCCGGATCTATGCGCTGACCTTCGGCCTGGGGGCCGCGCTTGCGGGACTTGGCGGGGCCGCCCTTGCGCCGCTGACCGGGGTGATCCCGACCATCGGTGCTTCTTACATCGCAAAGTCGTTCATCACGGTGATTTCGGGCGGGGCGGCGGTGATCGCCGGCAACCTCTCGGCCTCGGTCCTCTTTGGGTCGGTGGGGCAGATCTTCACCTATGTCTTCACCCCGGTGATCGGTGAGGTCGCGCTTTTGCTTACTGCCATCGTGCTGATCCGCATCCTGCCGCAGGGCATCACCGGCCGCTTCTTCAGGAGGTCGATCTGATGACCCGCATCCTGCAACCCACGTTGCTTTTCGCGGCTCTGGTGCTTGGGCTTCTGGCCCCGGGCTGGCTGGAGCTCTTCACCATCTATGAATTCACCGCCTATCTCATCATGGCGGTGCTGGCACTGAGCCTTGCCTTTGTCTGGGGCAAAGGCGGGATCATGTGCCTCGGCCAGGCCGCCTTTTTCGGCCTGGGCGCCTATGCCTGGGCAGTGGGGGCGATTAATTTCGGCCCAGGCATAGCTGCGCTGGCCATTGCCGTGGCAGTGCCCGCGGCTTTCGCGGCGGTGCTTGGCTATTTCATGTTCTATGGCCGCATCAATGACATCTACATCGGGGTCATCACACTGGCGGTGACGCTGATCCTCTTCAACCTGATCAACTCTACCTCGGGGCCGCAATACCGCATCGGATCGGCGCTGCTGGGGGGCTTCAACGGCATGACCGGCATGCCGACGCTGGCCTGGCCGGGTGGGATGCCGCTGGATCCGGCCGAGATCTTCCGCCTGACGGTCATCGTGATCGTCGCGGCGATCGTCGCCATCGCGCTCTACCTGAAGACGACGCCCGGCAAGACCGCCATCGCCGTGCGCGAGAACGAGGTCCGGGCCGAGCTGCTGGGCTATAATGTGGCGCAATCGAAGCTGATCACCTTTACCCTCGGCGGGGCGCTGGCGGGGCTTGGGGGCTGTCTCTTCGCCAATTGGGGCGCTTTTGTCAGCCCGACCATCTTCAGCCTCGTGCAATCGGCGCAGATCATCATCTGGGTGATCGTGGGCGGGCGCGGCACGCTGATCGGGCCGATCCTGGGTTGTATCGCGCTGCAATGGGCCACGACGAAACTGGGCACCCAGCAGGTTGTGCAGGTCAATCTGGTGCTGGGCCTTGTGCTGACCTTCTTCGTCCTCCTGGTGCCGCAGGGGATCGTGCCGCTGATCACGGGCCTGTTCCGCCGCAAGCCCAAAGCCGAAACGGAGCAGAGCGCATGAGCGGCGAGATCATTCTTCAGGCCCGGGGCCTTGGCATCAGCTTTGGCGGTGTCGACGCGGTCAGGGCGGTGGATTTCGAGCTGCGCCAGGGCGAGCTGCGCTGCCTGATCGGGCCGAATGGTGCGGGCAAGACCACCTTCTTCCGGCTGCTCTCGGGCCAGTATGCGCCGACACGCGGCGCGGTGACGTTCAGGGAGAAGCCGCTGGCGGGGCTGAAACCCTGGCAGATCGCCCGGCTCGGGATCGGCATCAAAACCCAGGTGCCCAGCCTTTTCGAGGGGCTGAGCGTTCAGGAAAACATCGACATGGCGGCGCGTCGGCGGGTGCGGGGCAAGGCGGTTGCCCGGGTTGTGACCGATGTACTGGACCATATCGGCCTTGGCGATCTGCGCCATAGAGCCTGTGCCGAACTGGCGCATGGTCAGCGCCAATGGGTCGAACTGGGCCAGATGCTGGCGATGAAACCCGCCGTCGCGCTGCTTGATGAACCGGCGGCGGGCATGACCCATAGCGAGAGCCTGAAAACCGTCGAAATCATCCGCGACATCACGCAGCACAGCGCAGTGATCGTGGTCGAACATGACATGGATTTCATCCGCCTGATCGGCGAGCGCGTCACCGTATTCGAGCGCGGCGCAGTGATCGCCGAGGGCAGTTTCACCGAGATCTCAAAGGATCCGCAGGTGCGGGCCGCCTATCTTGGCCGCAAGGAGAGTGCCGATGCTTGAGGTAAGCGGTCTGAAATCGGGCTATGGCCGTGTGCCGGTGCTGCGGGGGGTCGATCTGACGCTCGCCCGTGGTGAATGTATCGGGCTTCTCGGTCGCAACGGCATGGGCAAAACCACGCTTTTGCGCGCCATCATGGGCGAATTGCCGAACTGGGCGGGCGAGATCCGCAAGGGGGGGCATAGGCTCACGGGCAAGCCGGTGCAGACGCGTGCCCGCGCCGGGATCGGCTATGTGCCGCAGGGAAAACAACTTTTCAAACTGCTCAGCGTTGAGGAAAACCTGCGCATGGGCTGTGTGAAGAAATTCCGCGCCGCCCGCGAGAGGATCGCCGAGGTGCTCGACCTGCTGCCGCGCCTCGCGCCGCTGCTGGAACGCCCTGCGGGCATGCTTTCGGGCGGCGAGCAGCAGCTTCTGGCGCTTGGCCGCTGCCTTTGCGGCGAGCCGGATCTGATCCTGCTGGATGAGCCGACCGAGGGCATCCAGCCCAATATCTGCGACGAGATCATCGATGTGCTGATCCGTCTGCGCAAAGAAAAGGACCTGTCGATCATTCTGGTCGAACAGGACATCGATTTCCTCTGGTCGATCTGTGACCGCGTTCTGGCGGTCGACAAGGGCAGCGTGTCGAAGACCATCGACCCGAAAGCCGCCGGATCGGAAGAGGAAGCCAGGGCATTTATCGGGATCGAGGGCTGAGACGTGACCATCCGCAAACCCAATTTCGACGATATGCTGGCCGCAGATCAGGATCTGGGCCTCGGGCTGAGCGAAGACGAGCTGACCACCGTCACCACCCTGATGGAGGCCGTGGCCGAAGATTACGCGATCGTCGATGCGCTGACCCCGGAACTGCCCGAACTGCGTTATCCGCGAACCCCCGGCCATTACCCCACGCCGGAAGAGAACCCCTATAACGCCTGGTATGTGAAAACCCGGGTCGAGGGGCGGCAGGGCGGCCCGCTTTCGGGGCTGCGCATGGCGCTGAAAGACAATGTCATGCTGGCGGGCGTGCCGATGATGAATGGCGCCTCGACCCTGCGCGGCTATGTGCCGGATGTGGACGCGACGCTTGTCACCCGGCTGCTGGATGCCGGCGCGGTGATCGAGGGCAAGGCGCAATGTGAATATTTCTGCGTCTCGGGCAGCAGCCATACCGGCGCGCAGGGCCCGGTGCGCAACCCCCATGACGAGACGCGCTCGGCGGGCGGGTCTTCCTCGGGCTGTTCGGCGCTGGTGGCTGCGGGCCTGGTCGATGCCGCTATCGGCACCGATCAGGGCGGATCCGTGCGGATCCCGGCGGCCTATGCCGGTTTTGTCGGCATGAAACCGACGCATGGGCTGGTGCCCTATACCGGGGTGATGCCGGTCGAGATGACGCTGGACCATGCGGGCGTGATGTCGGGAGATGTCGCGACCAATGCGCGGGTTCTGACCGCGATTGCCGGGGCGGACGGGCTTGATCCGCGCCAGCAGGCACTGCCTGCCGCCACGGATTACAGCGAAGGGCTTGCGGCGGGGGCCAAAGGCCTGCGTGTCGCAGTTATCCCCGAGGGCTTTGGCTGGCCGAATTCCGAACCCGATATCGACAGGACGGTCAGGGCGGGGGCAGAACGCCTTGCCAAGCTGGGCGCCACCGTCGACGAAGTCTCAATCCCGCTGCACCGCAAGGGCCATGCGATCTGGACACCGATTGCCACCGAAGGCACGGTCGCCCAGATGGAAGGGCTGAATTACGGCTCCAACTGGAAGGGGCTTTACGTCACCAGCCTGATGCGGGCGCAAAGCGACTGGCGCGATCATGCGGCGGATTTTCCCTATGATGTGAAATCGGTTCTGCTTGCGGCGCATTACTTCCGGGGTCAGTATCGGGGGCAGACATATGGCAAGGCACAGAACCTGGTCCGCCGTCTCAAGGCGGCCTATCTGGCGGTGCTTGCGGATTACGACATGCTTTTGATGCCGACCGTTCCTCTCAAGGCCCCGAAACTGCCCGAACCGGGATGCGGTCCGGCGGAATGGGTCGGACGCGCGCTGGAGATGAACGCAAATACCGCCCCGTTCAATGCCACCGGCCTGCCCGCGATCAGTCTGCCCTGCGGTCGGGCCGAAGGCCTGCCGGTCGGAATGATGCTGGTCGGGCGCGATCACGCCGAGGCGCTGCTTTACCGCGCGGCGGCGGCCTGGGAAGCGGCCTTCGACTGGAAGACGCTGTGATGCAACTTCTCAATACGCGGCGGGAAAGCTGGCCCGTCGGACTGCTCTTCTCAGAGACGAGCCAGACTTCGGCGGTCGAACACAGCCAGGCCTGTGCGACCTTGCTGGCGATTGACGAGGTGAATGCGGCGGGCGGCATCAACGGCCTGCCGCTGGAGCCCTGCCGGCTGCCGGTCGGGCCGCATCCGGATGATTATTGTCTCGCGGCGGAAAAGCTGGCCGATGACCATGGCGTGCGGGTGCTGTTCGGCACCCATATGTCCCATTCGCGCAAGGCCGTGCTGCCTGTCGTTGAAAGCCGCGAGGCGCTGCTGTTCTACCCGACGCTTTATGAAGGGTTCGAATTCTCGCGGAATTGCATCTATACCGGTGCCGCACCTAACCAGAACTCGGTCCCGCTGGCGCGGCATCTGCTGCGCCATCATGGCAGGCGGGTGTTCTTCATTGGCAATAACTACGTCTTTGCCCATGAATCCAACCGCATCATGCGCGATCTCTTTGAGCAGGCCGAGGGCCAGGTGGTGGGCGAGGTTTACCTGCCCTTTGGCGCTCCGGATGACGACCTGTCGGATGTGATCGCAAAGATTGAGGCCCTGCGCCCCGATGTGATCTACTCGACCGTGGTCGGCAGCGACACGATCCGGCTGCACCGGGCTTTTGCCGGAACCCGCAGCCGGGCAGGGGGAGCAGTGATCGCCAGCCTCGCGACCAACGAAGCGGATCTGGCACAGATGGACGCAGAGCTGTCCGAAGGCTTCCTTGCTGCGGCGCCCTGGTTTTCCACTTTGCAAAACCCGGAAAGCCAGGTCTTCCGCGCCGGGATGCAGGCCCGTTTTGGCGGGGATATTGCGCTGACCTCCGGGGCAGAAGCCGCGTATTTCCAGGTTCACCTCTTCGCACAGGCGGCGCGGCAGGCGGAGCTGCCTGCGCTGGATGCGGTGCTGGCCCGGCTGGCAGATGTGCGTTTTTCTGCGCCCGAAGGGGAGGTGCGTATCGATGCTGCGACCCATCACTGCTGGCTCTGGCCGCGGATCGGCAGGGTTAATGCCCAAAATGCCTTTGAGGTGATCGAAGATGCCACAGCCCCGGTAAAGCCCGAACCCTATATGGTCGAGCACAGCTTCGGGGGTGATCTGATCAGCCATGCCTAAGCCCAGCGGCCAGCCAAAGATCAGCGATCTGAAAGGCACCAGGGTTCTGGTGCTGCTGCCGCCCGGACGCGAGGCCGAGGCGCTGATGACCCACCTGATCCGCATTGGCTGCCTGCCGCGTCTTGACTGGCCGATCCCTGCGCGGCTGCCCGATGATATTGACGTGGCAATTGTCACTGTCGATTCCGATGCGCGCGCCGATGTCCGGGTTCTGATCACCAGCCTGACCGATCTGAGCCCGCCGATCATTGTGCTTGTCGGCTATGAGGATCCCTCGACGCTGCAACTGGTGCTGGAATTGCGGGCGGCTGCGGTGATCGAGCGCCCGGTAAAACCCTTTGGCCTTCTGACCAATCTGATGATCAGCCGTGACATCTGGAAACGCCGCCGGAAGAACCTGGAACGGATCGCAGCCGCCGAACAGCGCCAGGCCGCGCTTTCCGTTGTCGATATCGCCAAGACCCTGCTTTGCAGGGTCCGCAATATCGAAATGGCCCAGACCCACCGCTATCTGCAAAAGGCCGCGATGGATGGCCGCATCTCTATCGAAGCTGCGGCCGAGCGTGTCATTGCCGGGATCACCGCAGAGACACATGGCCAGGGCCCGCCGCACGATCCGCCGGACTGACCTCAGCCGGCTTACCACCCGATCCTGACCACTTTCGCAACGGGCTAATGGCTGCCCGTTGCTGCCCCCCTGTTTGCCCGAAGGACGCAAAATGCCAGTTCTGCAAGACCCCAGCCTGTTGAAATCCGCCTGTCTGATCAATGGGGAATGGGTCGGTGCGGCCTCTGCCGCGATGACTGTGGTGACAAACCCTGCCGATGGCAGCGAGGTCGGTCAGGTGCCGCAGATGGACCCGGCCGAAATCCCCGCGGTGATCGCCGCCGCCGAAGCCGCGCAGAAGCTCTGGGCGGCCCGCCCGGCGGCCGAGCGCAGCAGGATCCTGCGCCGCTGGTTCGAGCTGATGATGCAGCACCAGGATGATCTGGGCCGCATCATGACCGCCGAACAGGGTAAGCCGCTGGCCGAAGCCAAAGGCGAGATCGCCTATGCCGCCAGTTTTGTCGAATGGTTCGCTGAAGAGGCGAAGCGCGTCTACGGTGATACGATCCCGGCGCCGAAGGCAAATCAGCGCATCACCGTGCTGCGCCAGCCCATCGGTGTGACGGCGGCCATCACGCCCTGGAACTTCCCGGCGGCAATGATCACCCGCAAGGCGGCTCCCGCCCTGGCGGCGGGCTGCGCGATGATCCTGCGCCCTGCCGATCTGACACCGCTTTCGGCGCTGGCGCTTGGTGAGCTGGCACAGCGCGCCGGGGTGCCTGCGGGCGTGTTTCAGATCGTCACCGGCTCGGCCGCGAAAATCGGCAAAGTGCTGACCGACAGCGAAGTCGTGCGCAAGCTTTCCTTCACCGGCTCGACCGAGGTGGGGCGGCTTTTGATGGCGCAATGCGCACCGACCATAAAAAAACTGAGCCTCGAACTGGGCGGCAATGCCCCGTTCATCGTGTTCGATGACGCCGATCTGGACGCGGCGGTGGAAGGGGCGATGGTATCCAAGTTCCGCAATGCCGGTCAGACCTGCGTTTGTGCGAACCGTCTTCTGGTGCAGCGCGGCATCCATGATGCCTTTGTCGCGCGGCTGTCCGAACGGATTGCGGGCCTGAAGGTGGGCGACGGGATGCTGCCAGACACCGATGTCGGCCCGATGATCGAGGCAAAAGCCATCGATAAGGTCGAAAGCCATATCCGCGACGCGGTGGAAAAGGGCGCGGAACTCGTCACCGGCGGCCAGCGTCTCGGCGGGCTTTATCTGCAACCGGCCCTGCTGACCGGCGTGACGCCGGACATGGCGGTCGCCCGCGAAGAGACCTTCGGCCCGATGGCCCCGGTCTTTGTCTTTGACACTGAAGAAGACGCCATCGCCATGGCCAATGACACCATCTTCGGCCTTGCCGCCTATTTCTTCACCCGAGACCATGGCCGGGTCATCCGCGTCTCCGAAGCGCTGGAATATGGCATGGTCGGCCACAATACTGGCCTGATCTCGAACGAGGTCGCGCCCTTTGGCGGGGTCAAACAATCCGGCCTTGGCCGCGAGGGCTCGAAATACGGGATCGAGGATTATCTCGAGCTGAAATATCTCTGCAGCGCGTTCTGAGCTGACTGCCCCGGGGGCCAGATGCCCCCTTCCGCTTTCCTCAAGGGAAGGAACGAAAGATGACGGATCTGATCAAAGCCTTTTCATTTGATACCCCCGGCTCGACGCTGGTGGAATGGGGCGGTGCGGCCCGAATGGGTGAATTGCTGCAGGACTGGTTCCCCGCGCGCAAACTGCTGATCGTAACGGATAAATTCCTGCATGATGGCGGGCTGCTTGATGCGGCGAAGGCCTCGCTTTTGTCGCATGGCTTCACGGTTTCGGTGTTCGACGATGTGGTCGCCGATCCGCCCGAGGCGGTGCTGATGGCCTGTGTCGCGCAGGGACGGGCTGCGGGCGCGGATATCGTGATGGGGTTGGGCGGCGGCTCTTCGATGGATATCGCAAAGCTGGTGGCGGTTATGCTGGTCAGCGAACAGCCCCTGTCCGAGCTTTACGGTATCGGGAAAGTGACCGGCCAGCGCCTGCCGCTGGTGCAGGTGCCCACCACCGCCGGGACCGGGTCGGAAGTGACGAATATCACCATCCTCACCACCGGCGAGACGACCAAAATGGGCATCGTCTCGCAACAGCTTTATGCCGACCGGGTGCTGCTGGATGCCGCGCTGACCACGGGCCTGCCGCCGGTGCAGACCGCCGCGACCGGCATCGACGCGATGGTCCATGCGATTGAGGCCTATACCAGCCGACACAGGAAGAACCTTCTCTCTGACATCTTCGCGCGCGAAGCGCTGCGGCTTCTGGCCACTCATCTGGTCAATGCCTGCCAGAATGGCGATGACCGCGCCGCGCGCGAGGGGATGCTGATCGGCGCGAATTTCGCCGGCCAGGCCTTTTCCAACAGCCCCGTGGGCGCGGTCCATGCCCTGGCCTATCCGCTGGGCGGTCACTTCCACCTGCCGCATGGCCTGACCAATGCGCTGATGCTGGGACCGGTGCTGCGTTACAACATGGCCACCGCCGCGCCGCTTTATGCCGAGCTGGCGGATGTGGTGTCCGGCCCGTCCGGGGAGGGCGTGCAGGCCCGTGCCGCCGCCTTTGTCGACTTTATGGAGGATCTGATGGACCGCTCCGGCGCACCGCGCCGCCTGCGCGATGTCAGTGTGCCGGAAGACAGCCTGCCAATGCTTGCCAGGGACGCGATGCTGCAGACACGTTTGCTGCAGAATAATCCGGTCACCGTGGACGAGGAGGCCGCGCTGGCCCTTTACCGTCAGGCCTATTGAGCGCTGCTCTGGCGCGGCACCACAGCCCCTGTATTGCCCGGTAATGGGATATCAGGCGGATCGAGGAAAAGGAAAGGTCGTCGGGGCAGGAGCGAGGCAGAGCTAAGCCTGGTCGCTACCCTGCCGGGGCTTCTGTTCAGACCTGATCCGCGCAGCTTGCGCGGGTCATCCGGCGTTGTTGCAGAGTCCCCAACGAGCAGGATTCGCACGGCGAATCCATGGGTTTGGGAGGCTGGGATGACCAGGCCTGAACCCGCCCGCTGTCGCACGACGAACTGGAAGTCATAAAACGCTGCATTGAAGCGACGTGGCTCTCCGCTGATCTGGCTGGACAAGTATATGATCGGGCGCGCGCTCCAGGCCGGTCGCGCTGGCTGCCCTCCGGTCTTCAGCGATGCGGCGATTCAGTTCTGCCTCATGGTAATAAAGGTCCTGTTTGGGCTGCGACTACGGCAAATGACGGGGATGGTGGCGAGCATTCTGTCGATGGCCGACCTCGACTGACCGGTGCCGTACTTTTCCACCCTGAGCCGCGGGCAAAAGCGGATCACGGTGCAGATAGCGAACCGCCGTGCGCCTGGCCCTCTGAACCTGCTTGTCGACAGCACAGGGTTCAAGTTTCTGGGCGACGGAGAATGGTTGGTGCGCAAGCATGGCACACAACGCCGACGCCAATTTCGCAAGGTCCATCTGGCGATGGATACGGCCACCGGCGACATCCGCGCCGTGGAGTTCGCCTCACGCGACAGCAGTGACAGGCCCGTTCTGCTACACCTGCTGGACCAGATCCCGCCCGATGAGCAGATCGGCACCGTGACCAGAGACGGAGCCTTCGACACCCGCCGCTGTCACACCGCGATCCTGGAGCGCGGCGGGAGCGCAGTCACACCCATCCGCAAGAACGGGCGACGATAGCGGGAGGACTGCCCCGCCGCCGCCGCTCGCAACGAGATCCTCCGCGCGACCCAACGCCTGGGTCGAACCATCTGGAAGCGCCGGACCAGATATCACGCTCGAAGTCGGGTCGAGGCGAGGATGAGATGCTTGAAAGCTTTCGGCGAGCGCATCGCATCACGCGACGCCGACCGTCAAACCGCCGAAATCCACATCTTCATCGCACTCACGAACCGCTTCAATGCGCTCGGCACCGCCGAAATCGAACGCGTGGTATGAGACACCGGGGAAAGGGCGCTGCTCGCTCAGAAGCTGACTTTTGCAACAGCGCCCGATGAAGCCGCCATACTTGGAACGCCACTTGTAGAAGCTTGCCGTGCTGATCCCATGCTCACGGCAAAGTTCAGGCACGGCCACACCGCTCTCGGCCTGGCGCTGCACAGCCATGATCTGCGGTTCCGTGAAACGGCTCTTTCTCATTCGAATCTCCTCAGCTCACGGCTCACGGCTCACGGCTCACGGCTCACGGCTCACGAGAAAACTCTACTGCCGCATCCCATTAACCAAGGGGAGGATTACCAGGGCACTGGAATACGCGGCACCGCTGCAGCCGTAGATCCCGTCGTAATCCAGCTGACCCACACGTTCGCGCCCCGGGAAGGAATTGTGATCCGTCACCCCATGGCAGATCTCGGCCAGGAGCAGCGCCGGATGGTGCCAGACCGCCGTGAAATCCAGATCATCGGGGGCAAGCTGCGCCGGATCAGGGGCCGGCAACCGCCCCCCCGGGGCCCCGGATCCCGCCAGGCACAGGTGGCAAATCGCGGTTGCGACGGACAAGCCGGGCCGGGGCCGCAAGGCCAGCGACAAGCAAGCCGGGCCGGATGTCCGCCCATGCCGCGTCACTCGCCGCCCGGGCCTCGGGCCAGTCATACATGCCGAAAGAGACCACAAGGCTCATGGCGCGTCCCCTTCCCCGTCCCGGTTTCGACGCCAGCGCGGATGCGGAACCGGCTCTTTCACTTTCCAGGCGAAGCGCCGCAGGATGCTGAAATAGCTGGGAAACACATAGCCCCCATTCAGCCGCGCCCAGTCGCCGCGCGCTGCGCGATAGGTGGCGGGCAGCCGATACCAAGGCACACGCGGCAACTTGTGATGCACAAAATGCAGGTTGTTATAAAGAAACAGCGGCGCCAGAATGGAGCGCTCGACGATGATTGTGCGGCCGTTCGGATCTTCGGCCCATTGATGTTCGCAATAGGTGCGGATTGCCAGAAGGCCCAGCCCGATCCAGCCCGGGACCAGCACATAAAGCCAGACCGGGATCCCCATGCCGAACTGGATGAAGGCCAGCACCGGCACGAGGCCTGCAAGATGATGCGCCCAGGCGTTCCGGGTCCTGGAATCCCCTGCCGCGACACGGTGCATCTCGGCCAGGGTAAAGCCGGTCACCGCAAACCAGGGGCCGATCACCACCCGCCCGATCAGCGTATTATTCGCGATCCGCGCCGCCCGAAGGATGCGCGGCATCCCGAGCCAGTCGAACAGCGCGATGTAATAGCTTTCGGGATCATCATGCGGGTCGGTCAGGCGCTCGTCATTATGATGCTGCAGATGGGTCAGCTTATAACTGCGATAGGGGTAGAAGATGCCGATCGGCAGCCAGACCAGCGCCTCGTTGAGCCGCACATTTCTGGTCGGATGGCCATGCAGCACCTCATGCTGCAAAGAGGAATGCAATGCGACAGTGACCCCGATGACAATCAGCGCCAGCCAGGGGGAAAGCGGATAAAGCCAGAACCCGGCCCAGAGCCAAAGCCCATAGCACAAAGCCAGCAAGCCCCATGTTGGCCATTCGATCCGCGGCGGCACCAGGCCTTCGCGCGGCAGATCAGGCAATGTGGTCATGAGGCCTCTCAGTCATCGAATGCGCCAAGCCCTTCGGCGATGAGGTTGGTGGAGATCACCAGCGACACAATCGCGAGGGCGGGGAAGGTCGCCACCCACCAGATGCCTGCCGTCAGGAGCCCATAGGATTCGGCCACCGCAAGCCCCCAGTCGGTTGAGGGGGGTTGCAGGCCGAGGCCCAGAAAGCTCAGCGTCGAAATGGTGAAAAACGCATAACCAAGACGCGTCATCGCCTCGATCAGCACAACCTGGCGGATATTGGGCAATATCTCGCGAAACATCACGCCAAAGGCGGATTCGCCGCAGATCCGAGCGGAGATCGCATAGTCTTTGGCCGCCTCGACGCGGACCGCGGCTCGAATGGTGCGCGCGACAAGTGGCGTATAGATCACGATGATCACCAGCGTCACCGTCAGCGGCGAGCCGCCCAGCGTGGTCAGAACCAGCATGGCGGTCACGATCAGCGGCATCGCGAGTAGTGTATCAAGGATCCGGCTGAACACCACATCGGCCCAGCCCCCGAGATAGCCAAGGACCAGCCCGAGGATCACCCCGAGTGCCACTCCGGCCAGAGTTGCGGGCGGCGCGGTGGTCAGGATCGGGCGCGCGCCGGTCAACACGCGCGAGAACACATCGCGGCCCAGCATATCGGTGCCGAACCAGAACTCAGCCGAGGGGGGCTCCATCGTGCGCAGGATATTGTCGGCATAGGCATCCTGCGGCGCGATCACGCCGGCAAAGAACGCGCAAAACAGCCAGAACGCGAGGATCACGAGGCCGATGATCAAAGGGGCGCGCGAGGCGCGGGAGTTTGTCATCCGCCGGGCCTTTCGCGCTGACGCGGATCAAGGATCAGTTGCAGCAGATCCCCAAGCAATGTGACCACGGCATAAATCACGACCATGGTCAGCACGCCCGCCTGCAAAGTCGGATAATCGCGGCCCTTAGCCGCCTGTGCCACCAATGCGCCCAGCCCCTGGATGTTGAAAAGCGCCTCGATCACCACGATCCCGCCAAGCAGGTTCGAGATCTGCGTTGCCAGAACCGCAACCGTCGGCGCCAGTGCATTGGGCAGGATATGGCACAAAAGCACGATGCGGAATGGCAGGCCCTTCAGGATCGCGGTTCGGGTGAAATCGGCCTCGCTGGCACGGATCACGCCGGCGCGAACGATGCGGGCGATATAGCCGAAGAGGTTGATCACCAGGGGCAGCGCGGGCAGGATCAGATGGCGCAGCGTCTCGGCCGCGCCCGCGCCATCGGGCGGGCCGGAGACCGGCAGCCAGCCAAGCCAGACGCTGAACAGGATCACCAGAAGCAATGCGGTGACGAAATCCGGCACTGTTGCAAGCGAGATGCCGGTCAGGAGGATCACCCGGTCAACCAGCTTTCCTTTGCGCAGCCCCGCCCATATCCCCGCAGCCATGGCCAGCGGCACCAGCAGCCCGACCACCACCAGCGCCAATTGCGCCGATTGCGCCATCGCCGCCCAAAGCTTCGGCGCCACCGGCTGGCCATGCGAAAGCGAGACGCCGAGCGACCCGTTGAACACCCCGCCGAGCCAGCGCAGATACTGCAGATGCGCCGGCTGATCGGTGCCCAGCTTTGCATTCAGCGCCGCCACAGCCTCGGGCGCGGCGAAAGGCCCCAGCACAGCCCGACCGATATCGCCAGGCAAAAGCTGGCAGGCCGCAAAAACCAGCAGGCTTGCGAGGAACAGGGTCACAAGGGTCGTGGTCAGCCTGCGCAGCAGGAATGTCCGAAGCAGCATTTACCGAAAACACCAGCGGTGGGGGGCCGGAGCCCCCGTACCGTCAGGCCACCCAGGCGCGCGCGAGCAGCAGATGCGAGATTGCCGTAAAGCGCACCCCCTCTACACGGCGGCTGGAGAAGCGGATGAACTTATTGAAATAGGTGATGATTGTCGGAGTTTCCTCCAGCAGGAGCCGCTGGATCTTACCTGCCGCTTCGCGCTGTGCCGCAAGATCGCGCGCTTTTGCGTAATCGACCAGCAGCGCGTCATATTCGGCGCTTTTGAACTGCGCCGAATTCCACGCCCCGTCACTGCGCAGAGTTGCGTTCAGGATGAGATCCGGCGTGCCGCGATGGCCATAATCGGTGATGCCGAGCGTCGAATCCAGCCAGGGCGATTCCCCGAATACCGCCTTGCCATAATAGGCATCCTGCGGGATCAGGTTCAGCTCGATCTCGATCCCCGCCTCTTTCAGCTGATTTTGCAGCAGGACGGAATATTCCGGGATCGAATAGGCGCGTTCCGTGGTCAGCGTCACCTTGAATCCATTGGGCACACCCGCCTCACCCAAAAGCCGCCTTGCCTCGGCCAGATCGCGGTTCCTTTGCGGCACGCCGGGGTCGCTGGAGGCATAGATCGGCGCGAAGATGGAATCGTTTCCCTTGATCGCGCGGCCTTTGTAAAGCCCATCCACCACCGCATCACGGTCGATGGCCAGGGCAAAGGCCCGGCGGATGCGGGCATCTTTGAATTCAGCACTGTCGGTGCGCAGGTGGATCGTATCATTGCGGGTGCTGTCAACCGCAAGCACCCTGAGCGCCGGATCCTGCTCGACGGTCGAGGTCAGGCTGTTGACCTCGGGGATAACATCAACCTCGCCCGATTTCAGCGCGAGGAACTGCGCCTGCTGGTCATCGTAAAAGCGGATTTCGACCCGGTCAGGCAGCGCTTTCTCGCCCCAGTACTCTTCATTGCGGACAAAGCTGATGCCCCGCTGCGGCTGATAGCTGTCAAAGCGGAACGGGCCGGTGCCGATGAAGCTTTGCTCGTAGTCGCCGGTATGATCGGCGGGCAGGATGATGGTCGCCACCACGCTGGAAGAAACGTAATAGGGGAAATTTGCATTGGGCACGTCGGGGCGGAACACCACCGTCAGCGGATCCTTCGCCGAAGTAGCCCCTTTGGACAGGAGCCCCCGGAAGGCCGAGAGTGCCGAAGAGCCGCTTTCCGGGTCCGCCAGCCGCTCGAACGTCGCGATGACATCGGCCGAGGTCACATCGCGCCCGTCATGGAATTTCACGCCCGGGCGCAAATTGAATACCCATTCGGAAAGGTCCTCATTTGCTTCCCAGGACAAAGCCAGCTGCGGAACGAGACCGTTTTCCGCGTCATCCAGGATCAGATATTCGCCGACCTGGCTCAGCACCCCGATCGAGGAACTGTCGGTCAGCAAGACCGGGTTGAACGACGCCGTCGGCTGGCCAAGGCCCACGCGAATGGTACCACCGGGCTTGCCCTCGGCCCGTGCCGGGACAGTGCTGCCGAGCAGGCCAGTCACGCCAAGGGCCGACCCTATCCCGAGCGCGCCCGCGTATTTCAGCAGGTTGCGGCGGTCGAGATAACCCTTTGCATGTTCGTCCAGCGCGACGTTCCAAAGATCGGCGCGGGTATCGCGACCGAATGCGTCACGCAGGCGCGCGAGCAGCGGGGCAGGGAGGCGGGTATTGCGGGTCATTGTGGCTACCTTTGTGAAGAGGGTCAGCGCGCAGTTGCGCGAAAACGGTTTTCGGCATGGGCGAGACCAAGGCGGTCGCGGAAGGTGCCCGGCCCATATTCAGTTTGAAACAGGCCACGGCGTTGCAGTTCGGGTACCACGAGCCGGGTGAAATCGGTCCAGTCACCGGGCAGATGCGGGAACATCAGATTGAACCCGTCTACCGCGCCCGAGGAAAACCAGGCCTCAATCTCATCGGCGATCTGGACGGGAGTGCCGCCAACGAAGTGCATCTCGCCACCAGCGGACATCAGCCGTGCGATCTCGATCACGCTCAGGCCTTTCTGCGCATGGTGGCGCACCCGCTCCAGTGTGGTCTGGACGCCTTTATAGCCGTCGGCGGCGGGCAGGTCGGGCAATGGGCCATGGGGATCGACACCACTCAGATCCAGCCCCGACCAGGTGGACAGAAGATCAATCGACAACCTGTCGGGCTGAAGCGCCTGCAGCGCTGCGAATTTCTCACGCGCCTCTTCCTGGCTGGCGGCAACCACCGGCTGGATACCGTGCAGGATCTTCAGGCTTTCCGGCGCGCGGCCCCGCGCAGCCAGCCTTGCGTTGATATCGGCACGATATGCCAGTCCCTCTTCGATGGTGCGCAGCGAGACGAATTGCACATCCACATGTTGCGCTACGAAATTCTTGCCATCCTCAGAGGATCCGGCCTGAAACACCGGCAAATGGCCCTGCGGCGGGCGCGGCACGTTCAGCGGCCCGCGCACCCGGAAGAATTCGCCCTCGTGGCGCAACTCATGCACCTTTGCGGGATCGGCTATCTCGCCCCTTTCGCGATCGAATAACTGGGCGTCATCTTCCCAGCTGTCCCACAGATCACGCAGAACGCGCACAAATTCTTCGGCGCGACGATAGCGGTCTGCGTGGCGAAACACATCCGCGTGGCCGTAATTCTGGGCCTCGCTCACCATGGCCGAGGTCACGATATTGATCGCCGCCCGCCCGCCGCTGATATGATCCCAGGACGCGAACTGCCGCGCAAGATTATAGGGTTCGGAATAGGAGGAAGAAGCTGTCGAGACGAGGCCGATCTCATTAGTCAGCGCCGACAGCGCAGTCAGAAGCGTGATCGGCTCCAGCCGGGTATTGGCGTAATGGTGGAGCGAGGATTTCGCCTCGGTCCAGACCGCGAGGTGATCGGCCACGAAGATGAAATCAAGCTTCGCGGCCTCGGCCTCACGCGCGAGACCGGCGTAATATTCCAGCCCGTAGACCTCGGCTGATGGCGCATCGGCATGGCGCCAGGAAATCCGGTGATTGCCCTGCGGATTGTAGAAAAAGCCAGCAAGGAGAAGTCTTCGGGACAAGATCAAAGCTTTCGATTGAGTATTTTCTCAGTCTGGGTTTTAATCACGACTGAACTTGTAGTCTATTCTCTGTCTCGGCAGGAAAAGGGAAAGCGATGCGTGTGTCCGTGCTGGAAAGGGAAATTTCTTCTGCTTCGGTGGAATCATTTGCCGCCCAGGGCCGGACTGCGCCGGGCCCGGAGACGGGGCCAGTGTTGGAGGTGTGCGGGCTTTCGGTCAGCTATCCGACCGTGTCCGGCTTTGTCGCTGCGCTGAAAGACATTTCGTTCAGCCTCGCCGCCGGAGAGACGCTGGCGCTGGTCGGGGAATCAGGCAGTGGAAAAAGCACGGCGGCTCTGGCGGTGCTGGACTACCTGCCCCATGGTGCGCGGCGCGAGGCGCGGGGCCTGCACCTGATGGGGCAGGATCTGATGGCGCTGCGCCCATCCGCGCTCAGGGCGTTGCGGGGCAGGCGGATCACGGCGGTCAGCCAGCATCCCGGCACATCCCTGAACCCCGCAATGACCATTGGCGCGCAGCTGACGGAGGTTTCGCGCCATGTGCTGGGTCTCTCCCGCGCCGCCTCGCATGCGCGCGCTCTGGCACTGCTGGGAGAGGTGCAGATCCGCAACCCCGGCCAGGTGGCAGGGCTTTACCCGCATCAGCTTTCGGGGGGCATGCAGCAGCGGGTTGCCATCGCTATCGCGCTGGCGCCTGAGCCTGACCTGATCGTGCTCGACGAGCCGACCACCGCACTGGATGCCACGGTGCAGCGCGAGATCCTTGAGCTGCTGGCCGATCTGCAACAGCGGCGCGGCACCGCCTATCTGCTGATCAGCCACGATCTTCGCCTCGTCAGCGGCTTTGCCGACCGGATTGCGGTGATGCGCGGGGGCGAGATCCTCGAAACCGGCAGCGTCCTGCACCTGACCGGCAGCCCCGCGCATGACTATACCCGCCATCTTCTGGCCAGTGCGCTGGTTCCGGCTTCATGCAGGCAGACGGCCGCGGTTGCCACCCCCCCGCTTTTGCGCATCAGCGGCCTTGGGCACAGCTTCCGCAACGCCAGCACATCCGTGTTGCAAGAGATCAGCTTTGACATCGCGCCGGGGCGCTGCCTGGGGCTGATCGGCGAATCCGGCTCTGGGAAGTCGACGATCGGCAAGCTGATTTGCGGCATACATGATCTGCAAGACGGCCGGATCGAGATGGCGGGAAGCGATCTTCCCGCAGCGGGGGACGCCCGCAGCCTCGCACAGCGCAACCTTGTGCGCATGGTCTTCCAGTCCCCCGATGCGACGCTGAACCCGGCGCATCGGGTCGGGGATATCCTGAAACGGGCAGCGCATCTGGCCGGTTCTCCCGATCCCGGGGGGCGGATGCGAGAGCTGTTTGATCTCGTCAGGTTGCCGCCCGAGCTGGCATCGCGCTTTCCGGCGGGGCTTTCGGGCGGACAAAAGCAGCGTGTGGCGATTGCCCGCGCCTTCGCCTCCTCGCCAAAGCTCGTCGTACTTGACGAGCCGACCTCCGCGCTGGATGCCACGGTGCAAAAAGAAGTGCTGAGCCTTTTACAAGAGTTGCAGCACCGGGAACAGGTGGCCTTTCTGCTGATCACTCATGATCTGAGCATCCTGCCCGGGATGGCCGATGACCTGGTCGTTCTCAAAGACGGCAGGATCGTCGAAAAGGGGCCACAGGACCAGGTGCTGAACGCGCCGCGCCATGCCTATACGCGCGCGCTGATCGAAGCTGTCAATTCGGTTGTCTGAGATGACACACCATTCTCGTCAAAACCATCGACACAGCCCGCCAGTGCGGTCAGTATAAATGCAGCAGAAATAGTCTTTAGTTTCATCTGGCGTCAGTTTCATCTGGCGTCCTTTTGATGTGATTTTCATTTCCACCAGAGCCAATCGAAGAAGGGATTGTCGCCGCCCATGGATGCTGCCGACGAGCTTATTCCCCTGATCTATGCCTCTCTGTTGCGAGAGGATCGCGACTTTACGCCCGGGGCCCTCGCGCGCCCGGACGGCAGAGCAATGCTATGAAGGCTCCGCGCTGGAAGCGCGCAACGCGGTTTTGCACCGGATTGCCAAAGACGGGCTGGACGCCGCCCGCATTGATCGCTGGATCGCGCTGTCCGGCATCGTGCCCAATCAGCTTGGGCCGGACAGCCCGGCCCAGCTGGAACTTTTGCTCAATCTGATGGTGCCGCTGATTGATCAGGGCAAGGGTGACCGGCAGGTGCAGCGGGAAAGGATCGCGGTCGCCAATGCGCTGATCGCGGCCCGGGAAAGCAAAGCGACCTTCATGCTGGCCCATGCCGAGCTCACCCTGGCCCTGGCCGAGGCCCGTGTGCTGCGGGCCGGGTCGGCCCCTCCGGCCAGGGCAGAGCCTGATTGGCCGCCGCCTTGCTGATCAGCTAAAGGGAACGCTGCCCGAATGGCTGCATTTTGGCACCATGCGGTGCATAATCCTCCCCCGGTGAAGTGGTCCGCCGTTACGTTTAGGAAACGGAGGACCGAAAATGGCAAACAAGCGACATAACGCGGAAGAGATTGTCTCGAAGTTGCGGCAGGTTGGGGTTCTGATGGGGAAAGGTTTGCCCTGTCTGGGCGCTATCAGGCGCATCGGCGTTGTCGAACAGACGTATTACCGCTGGCGCAAGCGATATGGCGGAATGGGCGTAGACCAGCTGAAAGAACTGAAGCACCTTCAGCAGGAGAATGAGCGGCTCAGGCGTGCTGTTTCGGATCTGACGCTGGACAAGCTGATCCTGACGGAAGCCGCGCGGGGACCCGTTCTGAACCGGAAGGGATTGCCTCATCCGGATCTGTCCTCGCCTGGTCAGGCCTGGGAAATCATCACATGCCGGATCGAGCTATCGGCATCCAGGCCGGAAACCGACATGTCGCAGCCATTGGCTTTCGTAACCCGATATCAGGATGATGTTTGAGAGCTGATCAGAAAGCCCCGATTTGTTTACTGCTCCGCTGGCGGAAGGTTGGCGCGCTTTTGCTGTGGCAGGCGAGATCTTTGATGGCCCGCAATCCCCGAATGATCTCTCCGGTGACCTGAGCAGCAATGAGTGACAGCGGATTACCCGGATTGTGGCCGGTGGAGGGGGCCGATGGCAGGAGGGTCAGCGGCAGGGGGCACATCCGCAGGCGAGAATAGTTGACTTTTTTACTGCGGTATCATCCAAGAGATGGGTCTCGCGAAAAGGATCAAGACTTGTACAGCTCCGGTTTCAGACGAACCCTCCTCGCCACGCTTTGCATCGCCACATTCAGTGCACCATCGCTGGTCCTTGCTGATGCGGGCTTTCCGACCCCCTTAGACTTCAAAGGCCGCATCCGGGCGGAAAGTGCTGTTCCCGGCATTCCGGTTCATGCCGGGGGCGAAGTCCGTATCTCGGCCGCGGGGCTCGCGCCGGGGCAGAAACTTGTTTTGCAGCGCGGCACAGAGGTTCTGTCCGATATGGCGCTGGTAGCAGATGAAAAGGGGAATGCCAGCCTGACCTTCACGCTGCCCTCCGATGCGGCCACTGGCCTGCATCCCCTGGTGGCGCTGCTGGAAGATCCGTCGATGACGACGACGGTCGACCTCAAGATTTCAAAGCCACTGGACTATCTGAACGAGAAGGACTGGACAGTCACGGCCGTGCAACCGGCGAAGGGACTGTATCAGTCCGCCTACAGCGCCCGCAGCGATGCGCTCTTTGTGACCGCGGCGGATTTCAATGCGGCGACCTCTGAACTGTTGCGTGTCGACCCGGAAACTCTTGAGGTGCTGGCCCGCGTCACGCCGGCGGATTTCCCCGAAGATCAGAAGCCGCCGGAAAAGGAGGGCGCTCCGAAGGGGCCGTTCAAACTGGCGCCTGCGGGTGTGTTCGGGCTTGGCCTTGACGAGGCTGCAGGCCGGATCTGGGTGACCAATACGCCGGACAATACGATTGCGGTCTACGCGCAGGATGACCTGTCGCTGGTGCATCAGTTCGCCCCCGGCACTGTTTACCATTCGCGCGATGTCATCATCGACCCCGTGCGCAAACGCGCCTTTGTCTCGTCTTCGGCCACCAGCAATGTCTATGTCTTTGACAGCGAAAGCTTTGCGCCGCTGGGTGTCATCGACATCCGTTCGGCTGAGCGCGGCGGTGACTTCTATGTCATGAGCCTTGCCATCGATCCGGCGAAAGGCGAGGTCTATGTGGTCAGCCGCGTCAGCAATGAACTGGCGGTCATTGACGCCGCCAGCCTCGAGGTAAAGAAGGTCTTCGCGCTTCCGGGGGCGAAGAATGCAACCGGGCTTGATGTCGACCCGGCGACCGGTCGCCTGTTTGTGGCCGCGCAGGACAGCAACAATCTGTTGGTGCTGAACCGCGAGACCGGAGACGTGCTTCATGATATCACTGTCGGCGCAGGCGCATTGAATGTTGTCTATGATGCGACCAGCGGGCTTGCCTGGGTTTCTTCGCGTGAGGCGGGCAGCCTGACTGCTGTGAACAATGACGGCGAGATTGTCGCGCATCTTGAGGGCGGCAGCTATGCCAACCATGTCGCGATTGATGGCAAAGGCGCGGTCTTTGCGGTCAATAAGTCGCTTGGCGCCGAGGATGCGAAAGGGGATTTCCTGCGCCGGATCACCCGCGCGAACTGATCCTTGCCAGACCAGATAAAAAAGCCCCGGATGCCATCGCATCCGGGGCTTTTTCTTTCAACTGAGCCTGGCTCAGAAGGTTTTCGAGAGGTTCAGGCGGAAGTTCCGGCCGGTTTCATTCACCCAGGGCTCACCGGGGCGTGGGCCGGTCGCGCCTTGCAGAGGCGTCATGGCATAGTGATAGGAGCGGTCGAAGACGTTCTCGACGCCGAAATCAATCACCATGCCTTCAAGATTGCCCTGCGGCACGGTGTAGCTGACTTTGAGATCATGCACGCCAAAACCGCCATGATGTGCGGTGCCGACAACAATGCCCTTCTGCGCCTCCATGCGCCAGGACACATCAATCCCGGACGCAAATTTATGGCCAACCGTCAGAGCGAGGGTGTCGCTCGGGCTGTAAGCGTCCAGATCCCAGACGCCCCCTGCCATCAGACGCTCATTCTTTGTCAGGTTCACGGTGCCGTTCAGATAGGTGCCGCTTGCCATGTTGTAATGCGCCGCGATCTCGACACCTTCACGCGTCAGCTGCCGGCCGGGAACGGAAAGGGCATACATCGTATTCCAGATTTCGCTGCGGTAAAGCGTGATCGAGCCGGTGAGCGTATCGCCCGCCGCCAGGAGATCGCTGCCCTCATAGCGAACGCCGCCTTCCCAGTTGCGCGACTGCTGCAGATTGTCGTCATAGGTGGCCAGCACGTCATAGGTCGGCAGCGCTTCGGTATAGGTGAACGAGCCAAAGACCTTCAGACCGTTGCCAAAGCCCTTTTCCAACCCGAGGCCAAGCGTGCGGGCCAGATTGTCATAGGGCCCACGCGGGGCGGTCGTGGCGCTGATCTTCTGATCTTCGAGACGCAGACCAAGGGTTGCAAGCAGCTCATTGCCGAAATCCATCGTGTCGATGGCGAAGAGGCTGAGACGCCGATCCTTGCCATTCGCGGGCGAGGTTTTCAGCCGGGTGCGATCTTCGTTTGACCATGCCAGACCTGCGCGCAGGCTGTGGCTGATGACGCCGGTGTCAAACCGCGCGGTATTGGTCAGCGTGACCCGGTCGGTTTTGGTGTTGAACAGGCCGGCCTGGGTCTGGGCAAAGCCGGGCGTCAGCGCCTCGATATTGTGATCCTGATCCGAATGCGAGTAGGTCAGTTCAAGATCAAGCAGATCATTGTCGGCAGGATTGTAGTTCCAGGTCAGCGCGGCCACATTCCCCTTGCGGTCGATATTCGCAAGGCCAAGCCCCCCGAAATCATTCAGCAGGTTCGAGAGGTTGACGTTGCTTTCCGAGCTTTCATAGCGGGTATAGCTGAGGGTGATGCTATTGGCGTCGTCCAGCCGGAACCGCGACTTGAACAGCATCGACGGCACGTTGAAACCGCGCGCGGTCTCATTGCCATCGGGATCTTCCTGGGCACCCTGTCCGCGCCGGGTATAGTTCAGCAGGAAGTCGACCGAGCTGTTCATCTGCCAGGCCAGCGTGGATGAGGTCACCCAGCCATCGCCATTGCTGTTGGCGCCGAGCATCTGGCGGATACGGAACCCGTCCTGGTCGCCGGTCAGGTCTGATCCGTTGATGGTGCGCGCGGTGACCGCACCGCCGGTAATCCCCGATCCATATTCCAGCGAGGCCAGCGGCCCGGTGGTCACATCGATCGAGCGCAACAAAGCGGGGTCTGAGATCGCGCCCGAGGAGCCCTGATAAAAGCGGCCCGGATTGTCAGCCACACCATCAACCACAATCTTTGTCGCCGGGTCGCCGGGATAATGGTGGTTGCCACCGAAACCGCGGATCGAAATGCCACCGGTCAGCAGATTGCCGCGGCGGGTGGTCGTGACCGAAGGCGCATCGCGCAACGCATCCTGCAAGGTGCTCGCCTGCGTGCGCGCGATACCCTCTGCATCGAGGCTGAAATTCGGCCCGGTTCCCGCAGTGACTGCGGGCGCGTCGGCATCAAGCACAATCACGCCCAGGTGGTTGGTGTCTGCTGTGTCGTTGTTGGTTGCTGTGGTCTGGGCAAAGAGCGCAAGCGGTGAAGTGGTGAGCGCAAGCGTTGCCGCGAATAGAAGTCTGGATCTGGCCATGCTGTCCTGCTGGAAACTGTCTGATTGGAAGCTTGGCTTGCGGACGCTGGCTTGCTTTATCCCCTAGTCCGAAAATTGACAGTTGTTGTCAACTTCTTACTGAGTACGCTCCGCCCCCCGTATCCGGCATCCATCACGCCCCGGATTGCGGCAGTTGCGGTTCGGGCATAGCGCGCCGCGCAACCGAATTGTGGCTGGCCCGGTTGCCAGAGCGACCCTCCGATTTGCCCTGGCTGGTGGCAGCAGATGGTTGCCGGGGCAAGTTTGCGCGGGATTCTCTGTTGCCGGATGGCAAAGATTGCCATACCTTGCGGGCAAGGAGAACGCCGATGAGCACGATGAACATTTCGCTGCCCGAGCCAATGAAGGCCTGGGTCGAAGATCAGGCGAAATCCGGGCGCTATGCCAATTCCAGCGATTATGTCCGCGACCTGATCCGGCGCGACCGGCAGCGGATCGAGGCGCGGGTGAGCTTGCAGGAGGCAGTGGATGCGGGGCTGGGCAGTGGCCCGGCCGAAGCCCTGGACAGGGCCGCTTTCAAGACTGCGATGCGGACCGGGCGCGACGGCTGAGATGCAGAGCGAACCGGGCTGGCTGCTGCGTCCGGCTGCACGGGCCGATCTGGCTGCGATCTGGCGCTACGGGGCCGAAAGCTCGGGGCCTGACCGGGCAGATCGCTATGCGGATGCCCTGTTCACACTCTTTGACCTTCTGGCGGATTTTCCCGATATGGCGCGTGAGCGGGCAGAGTTTACGCCGCCAGTGCGGATCCATCCCAGCGGCAGCCATCTGGTGATCTATCAGCAGGCCGGGCAGGGGATTGAGATCATCCGCCTGCTCTATGCGCATCAGAACCTGACCGATTATCTGGCGGAGGGGTGACTTTGTAACGGGCCTCGCCCGCCGGTCAGAATGGCAATGTCCCCGCCAGCCCTATCAGCGTCGGGACGCACTCCATGACCAAAGGGGCATGGCCAGCGCCGCCGCCTGCATCGAGGCGCCCGGCGCCACCCACCACTGGATGAACCTGCGCCGGCATATGGTGCCGGGCAGGAGGCCCTCATTCAGTTTGTCCCGCATCACGGACCGGAAGCCTTCGGAAAGAGCGGTTTCATTTTGTCCCCCGATCAACAGAAGCCGAAGGCCTGCGTTCCGAACCCGCCGCTGATGCCGTTTCCGTTGCTCAGTTGAATGCAGCGGGCGCCGTGACAGTGGGAAAGAACGTGACCACGGAATTCGCCTTCTTCTCACCTGGCCCGACCCGGAACGCTCATGACTGACGCGCATGCAGGAAGGGTCCTCCGGCGGATCGGCGGCCGCCGTGGCCTGCGGCTTCGTCGATATCGCCTTGGGGTCCCAGATGGTGGCCTCCTTCATTTGAACTCGCGGCTGAACTTCCGTCTCGTCATATCTGCATTCCGGTTCCCTGGGCGCGATCTTATCTTAGTGTACACCAAACCGGCAGCAGTTCACTGCCCCGGTCTTACGACCGGAGCAGTCTTTGCCTACCAGATCTGCGCAGGGGAAAGCGGGCTTGTTGTCATATTCAGCCCGCCGCGCACCCTGAGGCGCACATAGGCGGCCCGGGCCAGCGCATCACAGTCGTCAAGGCTGCGCTCCATCCAGCGCGTGCTGAAGTCCGACAGCAGGCGGCAGGCGAGACCGCGTTCTCCCGCTGCGCTCAACAGGCCCGAGGCCCGCAGCGTCTCAGGCAGATCGGCCCGGATCAGCGCCTCAAGATCGCGCCAGTGGCTGTAGATTTCGGGCAGCAGGGCCTCGCCATCCTGAAAGGCCAGATGCATGAGCTTGCGGAACTGATAGACCGCACCATCGGCGCTTTCGATCCCCTGCGGGATCCGTGACACCACCTCGGGTGATTTCGCTTCCTTGCGGCGATCGAGGAAACGGCCGCTTTCACCTTCGGTCAGATGGCGGTGCTGGCGATAGGCCGGCGGCACCTCATCCATGCCAAGGAAGACCGGCGTCAGTGGGGCGGCAACCGGGCCGATGGCGGCATGCCACATCATCCTTTGCTCGGGGAAGTCGGGTTCCGTCAGCGGCACGATCTGTCCATAACCGGCAGTATCCCCGGTCAGCTTTTCGGTCGCGATGGCCCAGACGATATCCTCGAGTCCCAGCTTTTCGGGGCGGGCGGCGCGGGACTGCATCTCAGCCTCGATCCAGGCCTGACCTTCCCAGCGACCCTTGCCATCGCCATAGACGGCATTGACGTCAAAGACACCTGCAGCCGGATCATACCAGCCCAGATCTATGGCAGTGCTGATGAAATGCTGCGGGAACAGGAAATCTTCGTCCGGCTCGGCCGGGATCTGCCCGATATAGCCCGGGCGGGAGACACGGATGCTGTGGTCCCCCAGCCGCTCGGCGACCCAGAGACGCCGTCCGCCGGCAAATTCAATCACCACCCAGGCTTCATTGCCATCCGCGATGATATGCGAATTCCCGCCATAGGTTGAATAGCCGTGGCTGGCGATCAGATCCCCTATGATCTGCACCCCTTCGCGGGCGGTGCGGGCGCGTTCCAGCACGATGCGCGCCAGATCCGAGTAATTTGGTCCGGTCTGATCCTTTGGCGTCATGGCAATCAGCCGCTCGGACGAGGTTGACCAGATATCGCGGACGGCCACCCCGTATTCGTTCAGTCCGCCATTGGTCAGCGGGCAGGGCACGCCAAGATAATGGCTGTAGCTGACCCGCATATGGCGAAATGTGCTGGCAGCCTGCGGAATCTCCGAAAGCAGGCCCGGCATCAGCGCAGCAGGCGTCACCCCAACGGTGATTGTCGCCTCGGGCGCATGGCTGGCGGCAGGAATGATCTCCAGCCAGTGGCTTGATGGCTCATCGCCATAGCCGGCCAGATAGGGAAGACCGTCGGCCGTATGGGCGCGGCCGATATAGATACCGTAACTCATGGAACGTCCTTGTCGTCTCTGCTGCTGTCCGGGGTCAGCCGGAAAGCGGGAAGTGGCAGGCAAAAACCCGGTCAGTGCCTTCGGCCTGATGGGCCGGCTTAAGCTGGTGGCATATTGGCTGGGCCAGCGGGCAGCGGGTCACGAAATCACAGCCCTTTGGCCGGTTCAGCAGGCTGGGCACCTCGCCCGCAAGACCCAGGCCGCTCTGACGCTGATCGGGATCGGGCTGCGCGATCCCCTTCAGCAGCGACGCGGTATAGGGATGGCGGCAGTCGCGGAAAATCGCGTCTGTCGGCCCTTCTTCCACGATACGGCCAAGATACATGATCGCGATGCGGTCGCTGATATGGCGGACCACCGGCAGATTGTGGGTGATGATAAGGTAACCGAGGTTATAGCTGCTCTGCAGCCCGGCCATCAGATTAAGCACCTCACCCTGCACCGAGACATCAAGCCCGGCGGTCGGTTCATCGGCCAGCAGAAGACGCGGGCTCAGTGCCAGCGCCCGTGCCACCCCGACGCGCCTCGCCTGGCCGCCCGACAGCTGATGCGGATGGCGCGACAACAATGCCCTTGGCAGCCGCACCATATCGGCAAGGCGTTCCACCTCGGCGTCAAGGCTGCGCCCTTCCTCACCATGAATCTGGAACGGCTCGGCGATCAGGGCGCGCACGGTTTTGCGCGGCGAGAGCGAGCCATTCGGGTCCTGGAACATCATCGCCATATTGCGGCGGAGGGGCTTGAAGGTGCGTTCGGGCATGTTCTGCACCTCGGTGCCGTCGAACAACACCTTGCCCGAGGTCACGGGCACCAGGTTCAGAATGGCCCTGCCAAGCGTGCTTTTGCCCGAGCCGCTTTCCCCGACAAGGCCCAGCGTCTCTCCCGCGCGAAGCCGCAGGCTGACATCGAGCACAGCATCCAGCCCGCGCGGGGCCCGCCGCGCAAGTTTTGCGGCGAGCTGGCTGCCGATCTGGAAGCGAACGCCCAGATCAGACACTTCCAGAAGCGGCGCTGCGCTGTCCTGCGCTGCTACCGGCGCGCGCGGCGGTGACGTGATGACAGCAGCCGGTACCGGTGCCGGTTGTTCACTGCGCCAGCAGCGCACCATTGCGGTCGCGTCGCGTCGCACTTCCGGCGGCGCGCTCTCACGACATTCCGCGACGGCCTGGCCGCAGCGGGGGGCAAAGATGCAGCCCGTTGGCAAGGCAATCAGATCGGGCAGATCGCCCGGAATGATCGGCAGCCGGCTGACCCGTTCGGGGATCCGCGCCGGATCGCATTCCAGCAATGCGCGTGTATAGGGATGCTGCGGCGCATGGAAAATCTGCGAAACGGTGCCGGTTTCGACCACTTCTCCCGCATACATCACCACAACATCGTCGCAAAGCTGCGCAATCAGACCCAGATTATGCGAGACCACCGCCATGGTGGTTTCGCTGTCCTGCTGCAGATTGCGCAAAAGCTCGATGATCTGCGCCTCCATCGTCACATCAAGCGCGGTGGTCGGCTCATCCGCCAGCAAAAGATTTGGCCCGGTGAGCAGCGCCATAGCGATGCCGGCCCGCTGCCGCATGCCACCGGAAAACTCATGCGGATAGCGGCCCAGCCGATATCCCGGATCCGGAATTCCCACCTTTCCCAGCATTTCCACAGCAGCCTTGCGCTTGGCGCTGCGGCTCATCCTGCGGCGCCGGTAAAGCAGGTCGCGCATCTGGGTGCCATAGGTCAGCAAGGGTGCCTGCGAGGTCATCGGGTCCTGGAAGACGACCGAGATTTCCTCTCCGCGCAGCGCGCGGCGCGCGCGCTCGGACAGGCGCAGAATGTCACGGCCCTCATAGCGGATCGTGCCGTCAGTGATCTCGGCATTAGCCGCAAGCAACCCCATGACAGACCACAGGACCGAGCTTTTTCCCGAGCCGCTTTCGCCGACAATGCCGGTGATGCGGCCCTTGCGCAGATCAAAGCTGATATTGCGCAGGGCCTTCATGCGGCCCTGGCTGGTCTGGAAATCGACCGAGAGCCCCCTGATCTCAAGCAGGTTTTCCATCGTCAGCGTGCCTTGTTCATGCGCGGATCGAAGGCATCCCGAAGGCCTTCGGCAAAGAATGTGAAGCCAAGCGTGGTCAGCACCAGCGGCAGGCCCGCCATCAGCACCATCCAGGGCGAGTCGCGGATCACCAGATAGCCGTCATTGAGCAGCGTTCCCCAGCTGGCCAGCGGCGGCCGCACCCCCAGTCCGAGGAAGGAAAGCCCCGCCTCCAGCGCAACCACCGCCGGCACATCCATGGCGGCAAGGATCAGAAGCGGCCCCATGATATTGGGCAGGATATGGTGCAGCATGATCCGGAGCGTCGATGCCCCCAGCGAGCGTTCAGCCATCACGAAATCGGTGCCGCGCAGCGCCAGCGCGGCTGTCCGCGTCACCCTGGCATATTGCGGGATCGAGGTCAGGATGACGATCGCCATCACCAGCGCAAGGCTTGGCCCGGTCAGTGCCACCATGGCAAGACCCAGAATGATGGTCGGGAAAGAGCGGATCGCGTCGAACAGCAACAGCAGCAGCTGATCGAGCCAGCGCGGTCCGAAGGCCGCCATCATGCCCAGCATCAGCCCCAGAACCAGCGAGATCGTCACGCCGACGGTTGCGATCAGCAAAGCAATGCGGCCGCCATAAAGAATGCGCGACAACGTATCGCGTCCCAGCTGGTCGGTGCCGGCAAGATGCTGCCAGCCGGGGGCGGACAGCCGGGCTGGAATATCCATCGCATTCGGATCATAGGGCGCAATCAGGGGCGCCAGCAGGGCGGAAAGGCAGAACAGCAGCACCAGCGCCAGCCCAATCATGGCCTGACGGTTTGACAGAAAGGCGGCAATCTGGCGGCGGCGCTCATTGCGGGCACCGCGCCCCGCAGCAAAGCCGGAATCAGAGCGAGTTTCGGACACGGGGGTCGATCCAGCTGATAAGAAGGTCTGAGATAAGCACGACCAGGATGTAAAGCGCGGTGGTCACCACCACGGTGCCCTGGACGATCGGAAAGTTTCGCGCCTGCACGGCGTCATAGAGCAGTTTGCCAATGCCCGGTCGGGCAAAAATCACCTCGGCGAAAACGGCGGAAGACACCAGGCCTCCGAAGCCCATGCCGATCAGGGTGATCGTGGGCAGAACGGCCACCGGCAGGGCATAGCCAAAAACGATGCGCAAAGGCCGCAGGCCGAAGGCACGGGCCGAACGGATATAGGGCTCGCCCATCACCTCCAGCATCGACGCGCGCACCATTCGCGCCAGATAGCCGACCCAGCCCACCCCGACCGCGAAAGCGGGCAGAATAAGATGACGCAGCTGGCTGGAGATATTGCCGGACTGGCCCGCGCTCATCGCCGGCAGCCAGTTCAGCTGAACCGAAAGGATCAGCAGCGACCAGATCGCCATCAGAAAGGAGGGGATTGCAATGGTTCCGACCGAAAGGACGCCGGTCACCCGGTCCAGCCAGCCGTTCGGCCGCACCGCAGCCAGACAGCCCAGCGGAATGCCGATCACAATGGCCCAGCCCATCGCACCGGCCATCAGGGCCAAAGTATAGCCGATCTGCTCGCCGATGATGGCCGAGACAGCCCGGCCCGAAAAGATATCCTCGCCCAGATCGCCGGAAAACAGGCTGCGCGCATAGGTGAGGAACTGCACCCAGACCGGCTGGTCGAGATTCATTTTGGCAGTATAGCGCGCAATGGCCTCGGGCGTCGCCTGGGGCCCGAGCGCAATCGTGACCGGATTGCCCTTTACCAGCCGCAGCAGGGCAAAGAGCGTGATCACAACCGTCGTCACAATGGCAAATGCCAACCCGACGCGCTTTATGAGATATGCAATCATCAGAGTTCCGTCGAATTCGCCTGCCCCCGCCGGAATGGCGGGGGCCACAGTCAGCTGTCATCGCCGCTCAGGCAGGCTGAAACAGCCGGTAGTCCTGCTGCCCCGAAGGGGAGATCCGCACTGCAACATCGGTTTTGTGGATGTAATAGCGCGGCTCATGGCAGAGCCAGACATAGGCACCAGTCTCTTCCATGAGATCCTGGAGCCGCAGATAGATGTCATTGCGGATCGCCGGGTCGGTTTCGGCAATCCCCTTCTCGACCAGGGTGTCATATTCCGGATTGGTCCAGCGTTCCCAGTTCCATTCGCCGACCTGAGACGAGACGAACCACTGCGTCGCTTCATAGGGATCGGGAACGCTGCCAAACCGCATGATCCACAGCTGCAGATCTTTCCAGGTGTCACCGGCAGATTCCATGCCCATTTCCCAGAAGCTGCCGCTGTCCATCGGGATGATTTCCAGCGTGATCCCGATCATCGCCAGATTGGCCTGGATGATCTGAGCCGCAAGCATCGGCTGCTGCTGGTTCAGCACTCTGAGGCTGAGCTGCAACGCGCTGACACCGGCTTCATCCAGCAGCGCCTGCGCTGCCGCGACGTCAAATGTGTAGAACTTTGTCTCGCTGCGATGGCCGATCAGCCCCGGGCAGACCACCCCATAGGACCGGCTCGCGACATTCGAATAGGCGGCCGCAATGATCGCGTCGCAATCCACCGCATGCTGGATCGCGCGGCGCACGCGAATATCCTGCAGAAGCGGATGTTCGGTGTTCATCCCCAGCCACATGAAATTCAGCTCGCCGGCCTTGGTCAGCGCCGAATTCTCCGGAACAGATGTCTGGTAGCGCGCGACGGCATCCGAAGCGATCTGCGTGATATCCAGCTCGCCGGCCTCATAGGCCAGTTCGGTCGCCTTGACCTGCGAGATGATGTAAGACTGCACCTCATCAAAGGCAGGCTTCGGCCCGGTCCAGTCAGGATTTGGCAGGAATTTGACCATCTGGCCGGGGATATTCTCGATCCGGTAGGGGCCGCAGATGGCGGGGAATTCGGTGGTGAAGCGCCCCCCCACATCCGCCATCGCCTTTTCGCACAGAATGGCCCCCGGTCCGTGGCAGAGCGTTACAAGGAAGAAGGGTGCGAAAGCGTTCTTCAGAACGATCGTCCCGGTACGCTCGCCGGTGACCTCGACATGGTCGAGCACCTCGAAGTAGCCGCCCCATTCGGAATCTTTCATCCGCTCATAAGAGAATTTGACATCCGAGGCGCGCAGCGGGCCATAGCCTCCAGACCAGTTCAGTCCCTCGGTCAGCTCAAAATCGATATGGGTCGGGTCACGCAGCTCCAGCCGGGTCACATAGTAGGTCGGCTCCCAGTCCAGCACACCGTCTCTGGTGACATATTGCGCGAGGAAGGGCAGACATTGCTTCTGCACCTCGATCTCGAGCCCGCCGGTCATATAGCCTGGATCAAGGATCTTGATATCCCCGTCCTGGCGTACCCGCAGCAGTGGGCGGGTCGAAGTGCCAGCCTCCTGAGCCATGGCATGCCGCATGGGCAGTCCGATGCCGGCAAGCGCGGAAAACGCAGTGCCCGTTGCGAGAAAGCCCCGCCGTGTAAAGCCGAAACGACTCATGATTCTCATTCCCTGGATATTATTTTTTAAGGAAACTCGCATCAGACCCTCCTCTTTTCCAGTCTGTTGTCCTTCGCGACTTGACGCGAATTACGCTTCAATGTGATGTAGAATCATGGAAGACGATTTCCCGCGAAACCTGTCACTGCTTTGCAGCTATCACCATTCGGTTGCGGAGGCTTGCCGTCGGTTGAAAATGAACCGGCAGCAGTTCAACAAATATCTCAACGGCCAAAGCCGGCCTTCGCGGCGCAACATGCGCCGGCTCTGCGATTTCTTCGGGGTAACCGAGACTGAGATCCTGATGGAGCCATCGCAGCTTGAGCAGATCATCTCGTTGCGGCGCGTACCCGATCCCCAGCCGCAACCGGGTGAAGCCAGCGCGCATGTCGAGGCGCTTTACCGTCACAGCCAGTCGCTCGAAAAATATGTCGGCTATTACTACAGGTATTTTTATTCTTTTGGCAACAATGGCTTAATCACGAAGTCTCTCGTCTCGGTCTATCGGCGCAATGACCGCTATTACTGGAAGAACATCGAGATCATGCGCGATCCGGTGACCGGGAAAGTCGTCGGGCTCAGCAAATACAGCGGTGTCCTGCTCTATCTCGCCGACCGTATCCATGTCATCGAATATGAGACGCTCGACTTTAAATCCCTGACCCAGGTCACGCTCTATCCCAGCTATCGTCACCAGCTGCTCCGGCTGATGGGCATCCAGACGGGTGGTCCAACCCGCCGCGGGCGCAAACCCGGGGCGTCAAAAGTGGCGCTTGATTACCTCGGTCGCAATATCGATCTGCGCAAGGCCCTGCGCGCGGTGGGCGTCTTCCCGCCGCAGGCCGCCGCATTGCCGGCCGATATCCCCGATCTGGTGATGAACCGGATCGAGCCAGGCACCTATGTGCTTGAAGTGGACGAACCCTGAGCCCCGCGATCAGCGCCGCGATCACGGCTTTTCGCGCGGAACGAAGTGCAGGTCATTGTGGCAGGCCACTTTCGGGCGCTGCGCGATCTGCCTCCGACTCGAGGCAGATGCACGCTCTGAACGGATCCGCGCAGCCAGGTTGGGTCAGGTCTTTGCGATGCAGCGATAGGTCACATCAAAGCCAAAGGTCGATTTCTGTTCCATTCCGGTCAGAACAGCATGCCTCCCTGAACGCGCACACTCGCTTTGTGCCAGCATGTCATAGCGCTCGGGCGGGCTCTTCCGCGTGGCGTCAATCAGCCCGTGCAGCACAACTCCATCGGTGGTGCTTCGCAGAATTCTCACCGGCTCTTCGGGCCTGGGGCCGCTGACGCAGGCCGCCTGTGTTGCGGCAAGCAACAAAATCAGCGGCAGTCGGGTCAGGGTCCTGGTCATCTGATACCTCTCTCATTCGGCAGGTTCGAAACGGAAAGGCTCTGCAGCGACAAATTCCGCCGAGACCTCGCCCGAGCGGATGCTGCCCATATCCACGCCCAGATCCAGCTGACGTACACCGCTGTCACTGTCAAAATCCAGCTGCTTCAGATCAACCCAGAACACATTGGGCGAGATCGCGGATTCGACGTAGAACAGCCGGTCCTTCTGATCCGCCACCACCCGCCAGCGTGTGGTCGAAAGGTTCGGCGCATCCGGCGTCGAAATCCCATAAGGCACCGAGGCATTGCGGATCACGCTGAAGGCCGCTGCCGCAGCCTCGCGCGGGTCATCCGATTGCACGACCATGTCGATATAGGTGCCGGCGCGCACGAAACGGTCAGCGGCGCGGGTGGTGCCGGGCAGCACCTCGCGCGGGTTGACACCCTTCCAGTAGGAGGCCAGCGCGAGTTGCTCATCATAAGGCGGGTCATTGGTCATGACGTTGAATTCTGGCCCGTGATGGATCACCAGTTCGCCATTGAGCCATTCCAGAATGGCACTGTCACCGCTCGCATCCGACAAAGACAGATGCACGGTCGTCAGCCGTCCCGGCTGCATCGGCACATCCCTGGTCAGGACATGAAAGGGCTGCGCCTCCAGATCCTTCACTGCCTCGGCAACGGTTGCGTAATTATCCATGAAATACTGCGCCCAGAGCGAAAGCGACATCTGCGGTGTCTGGCCATCATCCTCGGGATAGTCCGAGGCCACCAGCCAGAGCATATTGGCAACCAGCCCCGCCTCGTTCATGCCGTCGACGGTCGAGATGTCATAGCCTGAGACAATCAGGCTGCCATATTTCGAGGTCCATTCCAGCGAGCGTGGACCTGCCTCGCCGGTGCGGGTCATGCCGCGCGGAAAGACCCAGAGATTCGAGACCATCGGCAGGCTCCAGTCCATGGACCGTGCGGTCAGGACGCGGCCTTCGGGCCCGTGATAAACAACACGGGTGCAGGCCTCGGCAATCGGGGCTGCCGCGACTGCGAGCGCAAGCGCGAGGGTAAGGGATCTGATCATGTGTTTCTCCTCAGAATCGCCAGGTCGCGCCGAAAAGCGGCCCGCCCATGCGCACATCGACCGCTGTGCCGCCACTGCGGTAATCGACATTCAGCTGCCGGTAGCCGAAAGACAGCCAGAGATTGTCATTCACCTCATAATTAACCGTCGCAAGAATCTGGCTGGTGCTTTCCGAGCCAACTCCGAAGCCACCAAAATCGGCATAAACCACCGCAGACCATTGCGGGGCCAGCGCGATATTGGCGCGGGCCGCGAGGATCGGATCGACGAAATCCTTTCCCGGCGATGCCTGCATCATTCCGCCCGCAACGGTGACGCTGCTTTTGATGCTGAAGGCCCGGGCACCGCCCAGGAGGTCTAGGGTAAAGGCCTCATTCTGCACCGCCCGCCAGCCTGCCAGCAGGGTCAGAGAGCGTTGTGTCAGCTTGCCCTCGGCCGGCAGACCCGGCGGCACATGGCCGGATTTCGAACTTGAGGACCAGCTCAGATCCCCCGTGATCACCAGGCGGTCACGCCGCGCATAGCCCGAAAGAAAAAAGGCACCGTCAACATCTTCGATGACGTCGGAGAAACCCTTTTTGAAGGACAGCGTCGGTGCGCCCGTAAAGGGGGTGACATCGCCGCCAAACCCTGCGGCCCAGACATAGGGGGTGACCTGGCGTGACCAGCCCTCGGCCAGAGCCGCGGTTGATCCAAGGGCGAGAATGGCCATAGCCCCCAGCAGGTTGCGGATCATGTCATGCTCCTCACAAGGTATTTTTAAACAGGCGGCCATCCTTGAGGATGACCCTCAGATTGCTGCTGTCAGAAAGCCAGTCGAGCCCGGCTTCAGCATCGCCATCAACCACCAGAAGATCGGCCAGCACTGCCTCGGCGATCACGCCAAGCCGTCCGTCATAGGGCGCGCGTGCCCCCGACAGTGCCAGAAGATCACCCGCCGCCCCGGTTGCCCGGTGCAGCGCCGCCAGCGGCGACATGAAGCGGGCCAGCTTGGTCAGCTGCTTCGCCTGGGTTTCGCCGCCGCCGTAAAGGATATCTGTGCCGAACGCCCAGTTGACCTTGTGCTTGTCGGCCCATTCAAAGGCCCGCATCGTGCCTTCAGCGACCATTTTCTGCGCGGCGATGGCCTTGGGATCGGTGTATTTATTCGCATCTTCATCGGCGAGGAACGGCTGGATCGACCACCAGGTGCCATTATCCGCCATCATGCGGACGGTGTCCTCATCCGCCAGCTGGCCATGTTCGATCGATTTCACGCCTGCTTTGATACAGCGCTGGATGCCAGCCGAGGTATAGACATGGGCGCAGACATAGGTGCCCCAGTCGCTCGCGGCATCGACTGCGGCGCGCATCTCTTCCAGCGTGAACTGCAGCGATTCCAGCGGGTCATATTGTGAGGCGACGCCGCCGCCCGCCGCGATCTTGATCTGGCTCGCGCCCTTCATCAGCTGCTCGCGGGTGCGGCGCAGCACCTCGGGGACGCCGTCAGCCAGCGCCGACATGCCAGCTTTGGTCGCGTAATCGGGCTGGTCGACCGGCATCATCGGCAGCGTGTTCTGAAAGCGGAAATCGCCATGGCCCGAGGTCTGGCTGATGATCGCCCCGGCGGGGAAAATGCGCGGGCCGGTCACCACACCGCGATCCACCGCGGCCTGCAGGCCAAAGGCCGGTCCGCCGACATCGCGCACCGTGGTAAAGCCGCGCATCAGCGTCGCGCCCGCCTCTCTCCCCGCCATCAGATGCAGGAAGCCGATATCCTGGGTCATCGCGGCCAGCTGGCTGACCGAGGCAAGCGTCGTATGCCAATGGCTGTCGATCAGACCAGGAATGACAGTCCGCCCGCCGCAATCGATCCGTTCAGCCTCTGCCGGGCCCTGGCCCGCCGCCGGCAGCGCAGCAATCCGGCCGCCCTCAACCAGAATGTCGACGCCACTGTGAAGGTTCAGCCTTGTACCGTCGAAATATTTCAGATTGGTCAGCAAAAGAGGCGCGCCAGGCGTCTGCGCCCGCACCTCCTTTGGGGCAAGGCCAAAACCTGCGAACATCCCGACGACCGCTGACATCCCTCCGAGCATCTGACGACGCGAGATATCCGCCTCAATCCGGCGCATTGCGGCCAGGGTATCGGGGCTGCCGCAATGGCAAAAGTGCATTAGTCCTGTGTCGGCAAGAGATGCACAGCAGGTTTGACACATGCGATTGCTCCATGACGAAAAAAGGCAATAATTCAACGATCTGCAGAATCCCAAGCAGATCGCAACTCTGGAATGAAAGTCAACTGCCCATGCAAGCCTGAATTGAGATCTCCAGCACGAAGCGCCAGCATTCAGGATAACCGGCATCCTGTTATGGGCTGGCTCCACCGCGTCATTTGCTGCCCGCGATATGATAATGATAGTCAGCAGATCCCGCCAGAACGTGGTTAGGTCAGCAAACCACAGCAGATCCTCATTCCCTGCACCCTGAAAGATATGCGGCTGCCTGGGACCCCGTGTCGCTGGTCCAATCATAAGAGCCTCCGACATAGCCACCGACCGGCATCAGGGTCCTTTCGCGCTTCCATGCACCAGAGAAGGACGGCTCGCCTCTCGCATCCCCGATGCGGACGACTGATCGTCGCGGCCTTCCGGTCGGACAGCTCGCGCATATACCAGAAGTGGATCAGCCCCGAGTGGGCGAGGGGTGGCTGACCCGGATCGTCACCCTCACAGCATCGTCATGAACCCCGTGAGCTTGTCGCCCGTTATCTCTTCGGAAGGAGAACAATAATGGCAAACGCATCGCACAAAAAATTCGGCAAGGGTGTCCAGGGCAAAGGGGATGCCTCAGGCGCTATGACCATGTCCGACATCGACAGGATCCCGCCGAACGAAGTCTTGTCCAACCGCGATAAGCAGCAGGATCCGCGCAAGGGCGGGCATGACGGCAAACACGTGCAGACAGAGCAGTACGAGGATCACTCGGCAAACCGGATCCCGAAAGAAGAGTGACCGCCGGCGCCTCAGCCACCGTGATGTAACCCCCTGTTGCGCCCGCTGTAGTCATATGGCGGGCGTCAGCCTGTGAGAGAGAGGAGGGCGGCCAAGAGCTGTCGCGAAGTGAAGGCAGAACTTCGGGGATCCGGATGGCGCCGCCGGTGATTCCGGAGCGGTTCTGCGGACCATGCGTAAGGAAAATGGGGGCGTCAACGATGGGGGTGATGGGCGGTGGATCCGTTCATATTTCGCATTAGATCCTTGTTTTTAAATGGTAAAAACTCGACTCAATGCTGGCTAGCGGCAAAATAATGGGTGCAAGCGCAAAGTAATGATTCTGCTTAGACACCGACTTTGGCAACAACCCCAGGTGGCTCATAAGCATAATTATGTAACACAATATCGAAGCCGTGCCAGGCACGCGAGGTCATGTTGACAAATGGCGGAACCATATCCTGATGCAGGCGACGTGGACGAAGCCGAGAGAGTTTTCGGTGGTTTTGTCGTAGCGGTTTGCCAGCCGACGGCTGTTTTTTCAGCTTGTTGAAGCAACGCTCGCCTATCTTGCGCCGGGTGTAGATGGTTATGTCAACAGACTTGAGCACCCTTCGGTTCTTTCGCATCGGTATTATGGGCAGGGCGTTGAGGCACTTGATGTCTTCACGAATTTTATCAGACACGTAGCCCCTGTCGGCGACCGGAACGGTGGGCTGTGGCATATTGTCGGCCATCACCAGATCGTAGCCGGTGTAATCGGGATCCTGCCCAGGCGTGATCTCGGCCCTCATCGGGAGGCCTGCGCCGTTGACGAAGGACGACGGATCCTGGTCGAGAACCCAGCTCTCGAACGGCCAGGAGCCTCTTGTCAGCAGTCCCCTCTTGCGCCCGCCGCATGATGATGGGCACGGATCACAGTGCTATCAACCAGCTGGAGCTTGTCTGACGCGATCCCGGCGTGGTTCAGCGGAATAAGGATATCCTCCCACAGCCCAGCCAAAGTCCAGCGTCGGAACAGACGGCAGACCGAGGACCACTTGCCGAACTCTTCTTGCAGATCACGCCATGGCGAACCACTCCTTGCGATCCAGAAACTTCCATTCACAAAAAGACGAGGTCCGCAGGTTTCTGCCCGTTCGGGTGCCGGATGGCACGAATGAAGCCCTGGAAGAAGGTCCACTCATCGTCGGATATCAGGCTGCGCGCCAAGTTCATCTGCCACGCCGCGATGAGCTTGAAGCATAGGTCACAGAACAGTGGAATCCATTTTTTCAACACGCCTAGCGCGCCAAGGCCCGCGTCGACAGCCGATGCTGGCCGCCGGTCAGCTGATGGCCAGCATGGGCGGAATCCCCTGCGGGCCATCTGGTCAAAGGGCGACAGGCGGATCGAACCGTCCGCGAAAATCAAGCGCGGTGATGAACGTGGCACCGGCCTCCGGCAGGGCAATTCGGTCCGCTTCCGGAATGCCGTGAAGCGCCGTGGTGACAAGCATGTGACGCGCTTCTGGCCCAACGAAGGCCGGGCAGGTGACATTGGCGGCTGGTACAGAAAGTGAACCGATTTCCCGACCATTCGGCGTGTAGCCGTTCACCTTGCCAAGCCCATAAAAAGTCACCCAGATATTGCCATCTGCATCTGTGACAGCGCCATCAGGGCTGCCGGCGAGCGGGCCGAGAAAGGTCTCGGGCGCGGCCAGCGGGCGGCCATTCCGGGGATCGGTTGCAACCCGCATGATGGTGCGGCTGGGCGTGTCGCAATAATAGGCGATGGTTCCATCGGGCGAAAAACAGATCGCGTTCGGGATCGTGATTCCCGCCCACAGCCGCTCCAGGCGCCCCCTGAAATAGTGGTAGAAGCTGCCGACGCCTGGCTCGCATCTCCAGCCCATGGTGCTGATCCAGAAGGCCCCGGACGGGTGGACCCGCGCATCGTTCGAGCGGGTGACCGGATCATCCGCCTCGATGGCGAGATGCAGACTCAACGCGCCGGTCCGCGGATCACGCAGGTAAAGGCCCTTTTCAGCCAGCAACAGCTGCCGGCCATCTGTCGTCACCGCCATCGCGCTGGCTGAAAAGGGCAGTTCATGCACTTCGGTCTCGCCTCCGTCCATCTTGCGGGTGAAGAGGCGATTTCGTTCGATATCGAACCACCAGGCGAGATCGCGCGCCGGGTCGTAACCCGGGCCCTCGCCCAGCTCCAGCCGGTGGTTATCAAGCATTTGCATGGGGTGTTTCTCCTTTTGCGGGATAAGAACAGACGCATGGCCCGCCTGTTGAGAAGGCGGGGTAGAACGGGTTGTGCAACGCCTGCCCAAAGCCGCGAGCCAGGATCCCGTCTCGAAAGCTGAGTGCTGCCGGGCTGAGCTTATGCGCATGCACCTCGCATGGCTGGCAGAAGCAAATAGGTCTCTATTTGTGGTGGGCTGACGCAGCCGGATCGCTTCCAGAACCTCGCGATGTGTTCCCAGCTTTCCAGCGTAATTCTCCGAGGCCAGGTTGGGCATGCGGAACGCGGTTCGCCGTGCCGTACCAATCATCGCCCCGAATTTCGCCAGGAACGGATTGAGGCTTGCGCGAAGGACCACGGTAAGAAATGCGGCATCAGCGGCCACGCGGCTTTCTATATCGGAAACATCCGCGCAGCAGATTTCTTCACGCCAGCCCAGCGGCCAGGGGTCGAGGTGGATCCAGCTTTCAACCGGCAGGGTGACGGTGCCAGAACGGGTGCGGCATTTGATTGGCCCCTTGCCCGCCAGCGTCCGGATCGCCTCGCACAGCGCGGTGGGGCTGACGCCGGGACTGCCGCTCAGGTCGGCCTCGGTCGACACGCGGTCCCCGGGCTCAAGCGCATCCGAGAGGACCTGCCCTGCCAGCATCAATGTCACCTGATCACGCGGCTTCTCACGCGGGGTCTCAGCAGTAACAGTCCTCGCCCGGGCCATGGTCATCCGCTTCGATTAAGGCAGTATTCCGCCTGCAACACCGCCAGGATCAGACGGCTGCCTTTCGCCAGAACGTGACAGAAGGCGGCAAGTGGGGGCGGGAACATACCTTTCTTCAAAACGCCGATGACAGCCACACCGCGCAAAGCCCCAATCACCGTGCCACGCCCGCCCTGCAGTGAAAAGCCGCCAGGGAAGGTCGCCGTGATTGCCTCAGGCTCAATCCCCTGGCCTTCCTTGCGGCTGTGGTGCGTGTCATCGTACCCGAGGT
Source organism: Pseudogemmobacter sp. TB195 (assembly GCF_058313095.1). NCBI lineage: Bacteria > Pseudomonadati > Pseudomonadota > Alphaproteobacteria > Rhodobacterales > Paracoccaceae > Pseudogemmobacter > Pseudogemmobacter sp. TB195. The sequence continues at coordinate 34,919 of NZ_JBZEGG010000029.1, read as the reverse complement.
TCTGTTGTGGCGCAGGCGCGCCGGTACATGCCTGATCGCCACCATATTCCGCGAGGATGCCGCTCTTGTTGCCGGGATTGCCACCGGCAGGGTTCGCTTCTTCGCCTATCTGTCTCGCGGCTTCATGGCCGGGATCGCGGGTTTTCTGGTTGGCGGCGCCGTCGTTGGTGTCTTCTTCGCGGCCTGCCTGCGGATGATCCTCCAGAATGCAATGAGCCACCTGCAGGTTTCGGTCTATTGGCAGAATAACTTCACCGGCTTTCGGACCCTGATCGCGACCGGAGGTTATGCCAACGCGGCTCGGTTGCGGCGGGATGGCCCGCGCTCTGATTGCGCATAAGGAAACAGCTGTTTCCGGCGCCTCCCCCCAAAACAGCTGACCTGTCTGGCGGAGCGACATTGGCGCAATGCCGCAAAAGGGCCGCATGCGGTCAGGCAGGATCAGACCTTTCGCGCCCGGTCATAAGCCTCGACCAGCGCGCGCGCCCTGGCGCGGACCTGATCCGCGCTGTCGCCGGGGCGGTAGACGGCAGTGCCGAGACCAAAGGTCACTACGCCCGCCCTGATGTAATCCCCCATATTCTCGGGGGTGACACCGCCCACCGCGCCAAGAACCGTGCCTTTGGGCAGCACGGCCATCAGCGCTGCGATGCCACCCGGCCCCATCAGCGAGGCGGGGAAAAACTTCAGCCCGGCGGCGCCCGCCTCCAGTGCGTCGAAAGCCTCGGTCGGGGTCAGCACGCCGGGCATTGTCACCATGCCGCGCGCAACCGCATGGGCGATCACCGCAGGGCGCATATTAGGGCTCACCATCAGCCGCCCGCCCTGCTCCGCCACCTGATCGACATGCGCGACCGTCAGCATGGTACCGCCGCCGATGAGCGTGGTCTTCCCGTGGCGGCGCACCATCGCCGCGATGGAGTTCAGCGGATCGGGCGAGTTCAGCGGCACTTCCAGCGCCTCGAACCCTTCCTCGACCAGCACGTCCGAGACGGCATCGGCCTCGTGCGGGGTGATGCCGCGCAGAATGGCGACAAGACCGCGTTTCTGCGCGGGCCAGCGGATGGCTTCAGTCATGTCAGGCTCCAGATTTCTGTTGCGGCGGCCAGAAGACCGGCACGGGTGGCGGTTTCCGCATCGGCAAGGCGCGGCTCGATCCCGGCGCGGCGCAAAGCGGCCAGGTAAAGCGCGCCGAGGCCCTGTTGCCCCAGAAGGGTGACGCCTTCGGTGCCGGCTTTCGGCACCATGCGGCCGATCTCGGCCCCGATCACCAGACCAGAGAGACGGGCGCGGGCGGCTTCCGGGCTGGCAAAGCCCAGCAGGCCACTGGCCCGGATCCCGAACAGCGCCTCGAACAGCAGGCCCGGATCGGCCAGCGCCGCCTCTGCCGCCTGCAGGAAGGCGGGGTCATCAGGCGTGGGATTGCCGGTGTCCGGCAGGCCAAGCCGCAGAATGCTGTTTTTTGACAGGAGCTGATACAGCTCGCCGGTCAGGAAGCTCTGGAAATCGCTGACGGCACCCTGCTCCAGCCGGGCCCATTTGCAATGGGTGCCCGGCATGCAGACCAGCCCCTGATAGCCAAGCTGCGCCAGACCCAGCAGCTGGGTCTCTTCGCCGCGCATTACATCGGGGCGGGCGGGATCGCGCCGGGCCAGACCCGGCAGGATCCGGATGTCACGCGTCCCGGCCTTTTCCGGCGGCAGGCGCAGGGCTTGTGCCGCCAGCGCGGCTACCGGTGCGGGCAGATCGGCATAGGGCGCCTCGGCCCAGCCCTGCCTGGCCCCCGCCATGCCACAGATCAGCACAGGCCAGCCGGCAGGAGCCGTGGCAGCGGCCAGATGCGCGTCCAGCACCGGCGCGAAGCCTGCGGTGACGCAATGCGACATGCCTTCCGGCCCCCGGCTTTCGCCCAGCACCGTGCCGGCTGCATCCACCACCCAGAGGCGGAAGCTTGATGTGCCCCAGTCGACAAGGATCGCGCCGCTCATGCGTGTTGCCGCACGCTCAGGCCGCCATCCACCGTCAGGCAGGTGGCGGTCATGAAGGGGCATTCGTCCGAAATCATGAAGACCGCCGCCCGGGCGATTTCCTCGGGTGTGGCAATGCGACCCTGCGGGTGCAGCGCCATGGTTTCGGCGCGCGCCGCTGCAGGGTCGGCATGTTCGTCCCACCAGTCCAGCACTTTCTTTGTCCTGACATAGCCGGGGGCCAGCGCATTCACCCGCACGCCTTCGCCGGCATATTCCAGCGCCAGCGATTTCGTCAGACCCAGAAGCGCGTGTTTCGCCACCGGATAAGGGAAGGTTCCTGGGATGATCGTGAAGGAATGGGTCGAGGCGATGTTCAGGATCACCCCGTGTCCGGCCGCAATCATCCCCGGCAGAACCGCACGGGCGCAGGCCCATGCGCCATCCAGATTGATCGCGAAGGCCCGGCGCCATTCGGCCTCGGTTGTGTCCAGCGGTGTGTGGAAGACATTGACGCCCGCATTGTTCACCAGCCCATCGAGGCTGCGGCCGGCCTGTGCCGCCGCATCGGCAAAAACCTCCGCGACCCGGCCGGGATCGGCGATATCGGCCGCCGCCTGCAGAATGCAGCCGCCGGGGGTGGCGAGCAGATCCGCCACCGTTGCCGCCAGCAGATCCGCATCCAGATCCAGTAAGAAGAGATCCGCGCCTTCGGCCCGGAAATCCGCAGCAATCGCCCGCCCGATGCCCTGTGCAGCGCCCGTTACCGCGATGAAACGCCCGCTCAGCCTGCCTGTCATCTCGTCACCACTCTGCCACGGAGCCGTCTTCATGACGCCAGACCGGGTTGCGCCAGCGATGCCCGATCCGGGCCGCCTCGATCACGGCCTCTTCATTCACCTCGATGCCCAGACCCACGCCCTGCGGGATCGTGACCATACCATCGGCATAGGTGAAAACATCGGGATCGACCAGATAATCCAGCAGATCGCGCCCGGGCCCGTTGTAATGGATGCCCAGCGACTGTTCCTGGATGAAAGCATTGTAGCTGACCGCATCGACCTGCAGGCAGGCTGCCAGTGCAATCGGCCCCAGCGGGCAATGCGGCGCAAGGGCAACGTCAAAGGCCTCGGCCATAGCTGCAATCTTGCGGCATTCGGTGATGCCCCCGGCATGGGAGAGGTCGGGCTGGATGATATCGACCACCCGGCTTTCCAGCACATGGCGGAAATCCCAGCGGGAATAGAGCCGTTCACCAAGCGCGATCGGGGTGCTCGAGCCCTTGGCAACCTCGCCGATCGCATCGAGATGTTCCGAAAGCAGCGGTTCCTCGATGAACATCAGCCGGAACTGTTCCAGCTCGCGGATCAGCGCCTTGGCCATCGGCCGGTGCACCCGGCCATGGAAGTCGACGCCAAGCCCGATATGCGGGCCGACGGCGGCACGCACCGTCGCCAGGGTCTCGACCACAGCGTCGATCTTGGCATGGCTGTCAACGATCTGCAGCTCTTCGGTACCGTTCATCTTCAGCGCCTGGAAGCCGCGCGCCACCGCCTGCTGCGCCGCCTTGGCCACATCCGAGGGGCGGTCGCCGCCAACCCAGGAATAGACCTTGATCCGGTCGCGGCACGGCCCGCCCAGCAACTGATGCACAGGCTGGCCGTAAGCGCGACCCTTGATGTCCCACAGGGCCTGATCGATACCCGCGATCGCGCTCATCAGGATCGGGCCGCCGCGATAAAAACCGCCGCGATACATCACCTGCCAGTGATCCTCGATCTTCAGCGGGTCCTGCCCGATCAGATAATCCGCCAGTTCCTGCACCGCCGCCTCGACGGTATGGGCGCGCCCCTCGACCACCGGCTCGCCCCAGCCCGAAATGCCCTCATCGGTTTCGATCTTCAGGAAGCACCAGCGCGGCGGCACGATGAAGGTTTTCAGCGCAGTGATCTTCACGACTTTTCTCCGGAAACGGCCCCGGCTGCGCCGGGCAGGGATGAGGGAACAAGGGTGATGCTGCCCGCAAGGCTTTCGCCGGGGGCAAGCGGGGTCAGGCCGCCGGGGCCGGTCCGCGACAGCGCGTCGGGCAGATGGCTCATCGGCTCGAAAGCGAAAGGGGCGCCGTCCTGCGGAGCGTAAAGCTGATAGCAGCCAAAGACCGGATCGGCGCTGATGCGCAGGGACAGGCCACGCTGCGGCCAGTCGATCCTGGCGTGACCGCTCCATCCATCAAAGGCATTGTTGATCCAGCGGCCGGGCAGCGGGCGCGGCTGCGCGAAATCCAGATCTTCGGGCAGGACGGTACGGCCATCCGGCAGATGGCCGGGGCCTTCGGTCCAGACCCCCTGTGCCGGCGCGGTCAGCACCGCCCCCGGCAGAAAAAACGGATGCCAGCCAATGCCGAAGGGCAAGGTGTCGGCCCCGATATTGGTCACCGACATTGTGATCGTCAGCGACCCGGGCGTCAGGGCAAAGCTTTGCACAGCCTCATATTGATGCGGGAGATCGGGGCCGTCATAGCGGTGGGTCAGCCGGGCCGAGCTCTGATCGGAGCCGGCCAGGTCCCAATCGGCCTGCCAGCCGGCACCATGCAGATGCAGCGGCTCGGGCAGGGCATTAGGGGTTACGCGGTAGGTCTTCCCGCCAAAGTCAAAGCGGTTGTCGCGGATGCGGTTGCCCAGCGGCACCAGCGGAAAGCAGGCGCTGTCGCCCGGGGCCGCGCCCTCTGGCGTGGGGCGCATCAGGGCCCCTGCCCCAAGGCGAAAGTCAAGGATCACCCCGCCCCGGCAGCCCAGCCGCAGCGCAAGATCCCCCGACCTCAGCGTGATGGTCTTTGTCATTGCAGCACCCCTTCGCTCAGCGACGAATGCCGCTGGAGCTGCGCAGATTGTCGAGCAGCACCGCGAAGAGCAGGATCAGGCCGCGCACGACATATTGGTAGAAGGCCTGGATGTTCAGCAGGTTCATCACGTTTTCTGCGATGCCAAGGATCAGCACCCCGACGATCACGCCGGTCATCGTCGCGCGCCCCCCGGCCAGCGACACCCCGCCCAGCACACAGGCAGAGATCGCCGACAGCTCCAGCCCGGTCGCGGCATTCGGCTGCCCCGAGGTGATCCGCGAGGCCAGCAGGATCCCGGCGATGGCACACATCACGCCCTGGATGGCGAAGATGGTCACCCGGGTCCAGACCACCTTGACCCCGGCCAGCCGCGCCGCATCCGGGTTGCCACCGATGGCCAGCGTATTGCGGCCAAAGACAGTGCGGTTCAGAACCACGCCGAAGATGATGAAGGCCAGCGCCAGCACGATGATCGGCGTCGGGATACCAAAGACACTGGACAGCGCGATATTGTAGAAGGCGGGTTCCTTAACCCCGACCGCGCGCCCGTCCGAAATGATAAGGCCAAAGCCGCGCACCAGCTGCATCGTCGCCAGCGTGGTGATCAGGGCGTTGATGCCGATCTTCGCGATGATCACCCCATTGACCAGACCGACCGCCGCGCCGGCGGCAATCGCGCCCAGGATGCCCAGCGGGATCGACCCGGTGGCATTGGTCACCATCACTGCCATCATGCCGGTAAAGGCCACGGTCGAGCCGACCGAAAGGTCGAAGTCGCGGGTGGCGAGGCACAGCATCATCGAACAGGCGACCAGCCCGACCGTGACCACCGCCTGCAACAGGCCGATCACATTGCGGGTGGACAGGAAGTTCGGCACGAAGACCGACACCAGCACCAGAGCGATGGCGAAGATCACCAAAAGCCCCTGTTCGCCGAGCAGGATTTTCTTCAACGTCGTTGTCATTGTCTGATCTCCGGGCCTCAGGCGGCGGTGGAATGGTCCTGCCCATCGGGCAGCGCGGCGGCCAGCAGAGCCTGCTCGCTGAAGGTCTCTCGGGTGAATTCGGCGCGGATGCGGTGCTGGCACATCACCAGCACCCGGTCGCAGATCCCCATCACCTCCGGCAGTTCCGAGGAAACGACAAGAATGGTCATTCCCTGTTCGGCCAGTTTGTAGAGCAGGTCGTAGATCTCGGACTTCGCTCCGACATCGATGCCGCGCGTCGGCTCGTCCACGATCAGCACGCGGATGCCCTCCTCGGCCAGCCATCGGCCAAGGATCACTTTCTGCTGGTTGCCGCCCGAGAGGTTCACGATGTCCTGGAACCGCGACGGGGTGCGCACCCGCAGCTGTCTGATCTGCTCTTCCGCCACCTGCGCCTCGCGCTTCAGGCGCAGGAAACCGCCCTTTGACCACAGGCGGCGCGCGGAAATGGTGATGTTTTCTTCGATCGAACGGCCATTGAGGATGCCGTCATGTTTGCGGTCTTCGGAACAGTACCCAATGCCGCGCCGGATCGACTGGCGCGGATCGGTGGCGGTATAGCTTTCGCCATCCAGCGTCACGCGCCCGGCCTTCGCAGGATCCGCACCATAGATCAGCCGCATCAGCTCGGAGCGGCCCGCCCCGATCAGGCCGAAAAAGCCAAGGATCTCGCCTTTTTTAGCGCTGAAACTGCCCGGGATGGACAGGCGCGCCCCGCTCAGGCCCTCGACCGTCAGCCGGGTCTCGCCCAGGGGGCGGCCACGCCAGTTCCAGATATCGGCAATCTCGCGCCCGACCATCTCCGAGACGATCTGCGCGCGGGTCACGCCTTCCAGCGTGTCATGATGTGCGGCCAGCCTGCCATCGCGCAGCACGGTCATGGAATCGCAGAGCTGGAAAATCTCATCCATGCGGTGCGAGACATAAAGGATCACTGTCCCTTCGGCCTTGAGCCGCGCGATCATGCGAAACAGCACCTCGCTTTCGCGCGAGGACAGCGACGAGGTCGGCTCGTCCAGCGCGATCACGCGGGCCCTGACCATGGCGGCCTTCGCCACCTCGACCATCTGGCGCGCGCCCAGAGGCAGGCTGGCCACGCGGGCGCCCGCATCGGCGTCGATGCCGTAATCATCCAGTACCGCCTGCACATCGGCGATCATCCGGCGGCGCGAGACGAACCCCGCGCGCGCCGGAAACCGGCCAAGGCAGAGGTTTTCGGCGACTGTCAGATCCGGCACCAGCTGCAATTCCTGATGCACCACCATGACCCCATTATCCGAGGCATCGCGCACTGAGGTGAAGTTCTGCTCCGCTCCGTCGATCAGGATCGTCCCGGCATTGGCCTGCTGGTCGCCCGAGAGGATGCGGATCAGCGTGGACTTGCCGGCGCCGTTCTCTCCCATCAACCCGTGGACTGCACCCCGGCGCACGCCGAAGCTGACATCCTCCAGCGCCCTGACACCGGGATAGGTCTTGGTGATGCCGCGATATTCGAAGAAGTAGCTCATGGTTGCGCCCATAGCTGATGCGGGAAAAGGATGGGCCGACCCGGAGGCCGGCCCGGGGTCAGGCATCAGTTGACGCCCAGATCGACCAGCACCTGCTTATAGTCGTCGCGCCTGGCCAGCGCGCCTGCGGTCAGGGTCAGCTTTTCCGGCTCGACGCCATTGGCAACCCATTCATACATGTTCAGCGCGGTTTCATAGCCGTGCCGCTTGGGCGAGATCACCACGGTGCCGAAGAAGCCGGTCGCATCGGGCTTTTCAAACTCGTTGATCGCCGAAGCCGCGCCGCCGATACCGACACCGATGATGTCAGCCGATTTGATGCCGACGCTTTCCGCTGCGCGCACCGCGCCCAGAACCGCCTCGTCATTCAGGCCAAAAGCGATCCAGTGCTTGACCTCTGGATGCTGGTTCAGCACCACGGTGGCCGCGTTCAGTGCCGCTTCGGTATCGGTGCGGGTTTGCGGCGCGTCATAGATATTGGCCTCGGGGAAGCCTGCCGCCTTCAGCGCATCCACTGCCCCGCCGGTACGATCAACCGCCGTCGGCAACTGGTCATAGGAGATTTTGAGCGCACCCACTTCGGCCGGGTTCCAGTCGCGCGCCTTGATCTCTGCCGCCAGCGCTTCACCGACGGTTTCGCCGATCTTGCGCGCAGAAATGCCCATATGCACGACCGAGTCGATTTCCGCACCCGATGCATCGACCAGACGGTCATCGACGGTCATCAGCTTCAGCCCGGCGGCTTCGGCGCGGGCCACAATGGCCGGGCCAAGGTTCACATCCGGCGTGCAGACGATGAAGCCTTGCGCACCCTGTGCCGCCAGATTGTCGATGGCCGCCATCAGCTGTTCGCCATCGGTGGCCCCAATTTTGACCACCTCGAAGCCTTTCTCGGCGCCGGCCTGATCTGCGAACTTCCATTCGTCCTGGAACCACGGCTCCTCGGGCTGCTTGACGATGAAGCCGATCTTTACCGTATCGGCCATGACCGAGGTGGCCAGACCAGCAATAGTGCTCAGCCCGAGGCCAGCAGCCAGGGCAATGGAATTCAGGAAACGCATGAGTCCTCCCACGGATCAAGGTCGATATGACCCCGACAGGCTAACACAAATATCAGTGCAGTCAATTCTGTGGTATGATAATTAAATTCACTGGCCAGACATGCGAAAATCGTGTTGATATATCGCAGCTTAATGCGGCGCCGGACATATTGCCGCCGCAAGGATGGACGGAAAACCGATGCAGGCCAGCAGCCCCAGGCGCCCCCGCGTGCGCAGCGACATTCAGGCCGATCTGGCAAGGCTGATCGCCTCCGGCGCCGTGATTCCTGGCCAGAATCTGCCATCCGAGGCCGAACTGTCGCTGCAATTCGGCGTCTCTCGCACCGTCGTGCGCGAGGCGATCAAGGGGCTCGAGGCAAAACATCTGGTCCGCTCCCGCCCGCGGGTGGGCACCATCGTGCTGCCGCGGGAAGACTGGGCCTTGCTGGATGCCGAGGTTCTCCACTGGGTGGCGGATTATCTGGATGTTGCAGAATTTGCCGATAGCGTGCTGGAAGCCCGCCGCGCCATCGAACCCGCAGCAGCGGAGCTGGCCTGCAAGCGCGCAAGTCTCGCCGACCTTTCCCATATAGAAGCCGCGGTGAATGACATGGCCAGGGCAGGAAACGACCCGGAGGCCTTTACACGCGCCGATCTCGCATTTCACGAGGCCCTGCTGCGCGCCAGCCATAACGCGGTCTTTCTGCAGTTCATCCATTCAATCCGGGCGGGGCTGAACCTGATGCTGCTGGCCTCGAACAAATCGGTCGATGATTTCTCCCGGACAGTAGCATCGCATCGCGCCCTGCTGGACGCCCTTGTCGCGCGGGATATAGATCGGTCGAGAGAGTGCAGTTTGACGCTCATTCAGCATGCGATGGACGATCTGGGAAGATCCGGAGCCACGTCTGGCCCGTAAGAAATCAGCGCAATCGAACCGAAGGGTTGCGATGGCGCGGATCGCCTGGTCTCCCCAGCCCCTCCGGCCGACCGGTCTGCCACTGGGCGAGAGTGACAGTGCCACCGTTTGAGCCGCCACTGGTCCATGCAGGTCTGGTGGCAATCGGCGCCTGCTCGCCGCAGTGGATCTGGCCGCAAAAATGCCTGGCGCGAAGCCCGGCAGCCAGTGGCTGCGGTGACTGGGATGGCCGAATTCTGGCGGAAAAAAGCAAGCTGAGCCCGGTGCACTTCGACAACCGTCAGGTGGTCAATCAGGCTCAGGAAGATACGGACGCGCTGACAAAGCGGGCAACGCACACAATAAATCTGCACTACTACCTTCAGCATATGCCCGATGCTGCGCCCTGCCCCACGTCCAAACAATTCTTCCGAAGAAACTAATCCCTTTCGCAGAGCAGCCTCGGAACAGGAAGGGTACGCCGGGGGTCGGATGGATCTCGGCCATATGTGGTTGCTCAGTGGACCCTCATAGGCTGCAACAAGTATTCAATGAGCGTCAGGGACTCTCGATGCTTCGCTTACGATCCATCGTCACTCCGTTTCCTCACATGCCGGGCCGGAGACCCGGGACGTGTTGACAAAAGGGATCCCCGCTTCCGATGCCCAGTCACTCAAGGTCATATCAATGTGGGAGATGACGCTGGCGCCCAATCTGACAGTTGTGCGAGGCCATGCCTGGCCCTCCAGGCCATGCCGGCGTTTCGTCGGCCCGGGCGATATTTTTGCGGTGATCTTCATGAAGGCGAGACAGGTCGCTGCGAGTTTGGCTTGCATCGAGGGTAGAATTCTTGTTTATGCACGTTTATGTCAGATACCGCACGAATCCCAAAGCATCGAAAGCACCTGATCCGTGATCGGCTCGACGCCGGGCACGCGGTCATATCAACCGATCTGGCCGCAGAATTCGGGGTCTCTGAAGATGCGATCCGCCGCGATCTGCGCACGCTCGCCGCCGAGGGCGTTTGTGAGCGTGTTTATGGGGGGGCATTGCCGCTCTCGCCAGCAATCGGGGCCCTGTCCGAGCGAGTGTTGCAGAACTCAGACGAGAAGACCGTGCTGGCACAGGCTGCTCTGCCCTTGATCCGGGCCGGCCAGACCGTGTTCCTGGATTCGTCCTCTGGCAATCTTGCACTGGCACGGATCCTTCCGGGCGGGGCGCAGTTGCATGTCATCACAAACTGCCTTGCCATCGCGTCAGAACTGCTCTCGCGCAGCGACATTGTCACATCCCTGCTCGGCGGACGTCTGTCCCCTGAAACAGGTGGCTGCGTGGATGCCAGGGCGATCAAGGATCTTCACGATTACAGCATTGATCTCGCCTTTGCCGGTGTCTGCGCCTTTGATCCTGTCGAAGGGCTGGCCGGCTATTTTGCCGATGACGTGCAGTTCAAGAAGGCGCTGATCCGTTCAGCGCGCGAAACAGCTGTGCTGCTGACCACAGATAAGATCGCCACAACCGCGCCCTATCGTATCTGCGCAAGTGACAGGATCACGACTTATGTCCTGACGCATCCGGCCACGGAACGCATTGGCCTGACGCTGCGTGAAGAAGGCCGCAACGTTCTGACAGCCCCCCCGTAACAAGCGCGACGCTCTTCCATCATGTCCGGCAATCTCCCCTCTGCACGCCTTGCAACCCGGCTCGCTTTTGTCGTCGCGGGCTTTTCCATCGCGGCCTGGGCCGCTACTGTGCCCTATGCAAAAGCCCGTGTGGGCGTGGACGAGGCCGGGCTGGGCATTCTGCTCCTCTGCCTTGGCGGCGGCTCTATCCTTATGATGCCCGCGACGGGCGGGCTTTGCGCCCGCTTCGGCAGCCGCAAAATCATCCTGGCAGGCGGGATCGGCGTTACGCTGTTCCTGCCCATGCTGGCACTTGCCGATACTCCGGCTTTGCTGGGCCTGTTCCTGGCCGCATTCGGCGCCTCGCTTGGCGCACTGGAAGTGGCGATGAACATTCACGCCAGCGAGGTTCAGAGCGATTCCCCGCACCCGCTGATGTCGGGCTTTCACGCGATGTTCAGCGTGGGCGGCTTTATCGGCGCAGGCGGGATGGCCCTGCTGCTCTCTTTCGGCCTTCAACCCGTAAAGGCCCTGATGATAGGCAGCCTTGGCATGGCGCTGGCCCTATTCATAGCCTCCCCCCGCCTGCTGGCCTCGCGTCAGGGGGAGCCCGTGCGCTTTGTGCTGCCGCGTGGCAGCATCCTGCTCTTCGCCTTCCTCGCCTGGATCGCCTTCCTGATGGAAGGTTCGCTGCTGGACTGGAGCGCGCTGCTGATCGTGCAGAAAGGGCTGGTCCCGGTGGAACAGGGGGGCGCCGGTTACATGGTCTTTGCCGTGGCAATGACGCTTGCCCGGCTGACCGGAGACCGCATCGTCGCAGCAGCCGGCCCGCGGCGGGTGCTGATCGCCGGGGGCAGCGTGGTCGTGCTTGGTGTCGCGCTTCTGGCGGCGGCCCCGGCGCTGTGGGTCGCGATGGTCGGGCTTGTCTTGCTGGGGCTTGGCGCGGCGAACATCGTGCCGGTGCTGGTCAGCCTCTCAGCGCAGGAAGGCACAATGGCGCCGGGGCTTGCCATAGCTGCCGTGACGACCGCGGGCTATGCGGGTGTGCTGCTTGGCCCTGCGCTGCTGGGTGGCCTTGCGCATCACAGCTCACTGCCTGTCGCTTTCGCGATCCTTGCCGCCATCATGGTTGCGATCCCGGTTGCCGCACTTGTCGCAATCCGGAGCAGCCGCTGAAACTCGCCCATATCGCTTTGCAGGCCCCCGATATTGAAGCAGATCCCGCCTTTTGGGCGCCACATTTTGCCGCAGAGATCGGGGAGCGCTATGCAAGCCGCACCCGCCCCGTTTTCGTCTCGCGGTTTGTAACGCTGCCAGAAAGTGGTCTGCGTCTGGAACTGATGCCCGCCCCCCCGTCGCCGCTCGTACCGCCGAAGCCACCGGATGGACCCGGATCCTCCTCTCGCCTGGTTCCGAGGCGCCGGTAAATGAAGTGGCCTCCCATTTTGACCGACTGAGGCTACTGGTCTCACAGTCCCGCATAACCCGGGACGGCTAATATGCGGTGGTCATCTCGACACCCGATCCCATGCTTGTCGAACCGCTCGCATAAACTGCCAGCCGCCAACGGCCTTGCCCCCGCCCGCAATCTCCGGATTGGAAAAGCCGCATCCGGCCTGGTTTAGAGTGCCAATCTTGATCTCGCCATTCCGGAGCCGAGGCGCACGGCAATAGGCATCCTCCATGAACTGAACGGATTGCCTCCTGGCAACTGTCTCTGTCAGGCCGCTGCAGAAGCCCAGTTCTGACGGTGCTTGCAGAGCACGTTTGCGATAGTGACCAGATTTCTGGCGACCGCGGTGAGGATGACCTTGTACGGTCCTCCGGCTTTGCTCCGGTGATCTGCGAAGGATGTCAGCCGCGGGCTGTGACGCGCCGCGGCCAGGGCCAATCCCTGGGACAGAGCGGAGAGGACAGGCGATCTCAGCCAAGTGTTCACCTCGCGCGATGGCGAGGGCAATGCGGTCTTCCGGTCCTTTGATCAGGCTGGCGTTCCGGCGCTTTAACCCGGTATCGTGACCCTCAAACATCGCGGTGGCTTTAGGTCCTTTTGCGAGGCGCAGTTTCATGGCGCTGCCTTTCTGGTTATGTGCTGGTGCCGGGACCGTCACGACGATGCGCGCCGCGCGGCCGATATTGGCTGCAAGGTGACGATGCATCTCTGTGGCATTACGACGGCGGTGCTGGCCGAAGTGACAGAGGGCGGCCGGAACATGCGCCAATGCGGGCGGCAGAAGCGGTCATGGCCGCGAACGGGAGAGGACAGAATGACTGAGAGGATCAGGCTTGAGAATGGCTCTGTGACGGCGGAAATCGCTGTTATGGGGGCCGAGCTGCGGTCGTTGAAACACGGCCCGCGCGAGGTCTTGTGGCAGGCCGACCCGGCATTCTGGGGCCAGTCGAGCCCGCTGCTCTTCCCGATCTGTGGCCGGGCCATCGACAATCGCGTCAGCGTTGACGGGGTCGATTACCCGATGACCATCCATGGCTTCGCGATGGAAAGCCGGTTCACGCTGGTTGAAAGCACTCCCGACAGCTGCACTTTCGCCCTCGTGGCCGATGAAACCAGCCGCCGTCTCTATCCTTTCGCGTTCCGGCTGGAGCAGAGCTACCGGCTGGAAGCCGACCGGCTTGACTGCCGGACACGGGTTGAAAACACCGGCACCCGGCCGATGCCCTTCAGCTTTGGCTATCACCCCGGCTTTGCCCTGCCCTTGCCGGGTGTGGCTGGCGCTCATGAGGTGCGGCTCCTGAACGGTGCCGCGCCCGCGCCTGCGGAACAGCGCGAGAATTTCCTGACCGGCGGTCAGATTGCCACACCATTTGACGCCGGGCGGCTCGAGATCCGGGACGAGACCTTCTTCCCGTCCTCCTCGATCATCCTCGCCCGGGGTGCAGGCGAGGGGCTGTTTTACGGCTCGGGCGACCGGGGGCTGGTGATCCGCTGGCAGGGCCTGGAGAATCTGGTCCTCTGGCGCCCGCAGCAGGCCGGGTTTCTCTGTGTTGAGCCCTGGCAGGGCCTGCCCGGCCAGATTGGCGCCGGGCCAGAGCTGGCAGCGCGGCCCTTCAGCCTTACCCTGGCCCAGGGTGAGACGCGCGAGTTCGGTCTTTCGGTCGAAATGGCGGCGCTTTAACGCCGGTCCTATCTGGCGCCACGCTCAAAGCTTTCGCCAAGGGCTGCGGGCAGGCTCGCCTTGCGGCCGGCGACCAGCAGCACCAGCATGACCATGGCGAAGGGCAGCATCTGGATCACATCGACCGGCACATTGACGCCCGCGACCTGCAGCGCGGTTGTCATCGAAAGGCTTGCGCCAAACAAGAGCGCGCCGCCCAGCACCCAGAGCGGGCGTCCCCGCGCCAGCATCGCAAGCACGATGGCGATGAACCCGTTGCCATGGCTCATGAAGGGAATGAAGACGCCCGCCACTGCAACTGACATGAAGGCCCCGCCAAGGCCGGCCAGTGCTCCGGTGGTCAGCACCGCCAGCGCGCGGGTGCGGATCACATCGACGCCAGCCGCATCCAGCGCGGCCGGCTTGTCGCCCGCCGCCTGCAAAGCCGATCCGAGATGGGTCATGCGGTAGATCCAGGCGAAAACCGCCACCAGGATCACCGCAAGATAAACCACCGGATTATGGCTGAAGAACATCGGCCCGAGGACCGGGATCTCAGCGAGGCCGGGGATGCGCCAGCTCTGCATCCCGTCAAGCCTGGGATAGGATCGCGAGAATTGCACGAAATGCAAAAGCGCGGTGAGGCCCTGGACCAGCAGCGTCAGCGCGATGCCGATCACGATCTGGTTCAGCCCCAGGATGACGCAAAACAGCACCATCAGGCTTGCCACCAGCGCCCCCGCCCCCGCACCGCCGGCAAAACCGAGGGCGGAGCTGCCGCTGGCCCAGGCAGTGAGGAACCCGGCATAGGCCCCGGCGAGGATCATGCCCTCAAGGCCGATATTCAGCACGCCCGCCTTTTCCGAAAGCTGCTCACCGAGGCCCGCAAGCAATAGCGGGATCCCCGCCATGACGGCGCCAAGGAAAAGCGTGATGAGGAAGGTTTCCGTAAACATCAGGTCCTCAGTCTCTGGCACGCGCGCGGCTGCGCTTGTCGGCATATTCGGCAAGGCCGAGGGTGATCAGCAACAGCGCCACGATGACGAGCGAGAAGAAGCTCGGGACACCGAGGCGGCGTGCCGCACTTTCGCCGCCGATGGTCAGGGCGGAAAAGAGGAAGACATAGGCGATGGATCCGAACCCGTTCAGCCGCGCCAGGAAGACCAGCGGCACCACGGTCAGGCTATAGGCCGGGTTCCAGTCGGCGCGCACATTGCCTTGCGTTCCAAGAATGTCGACCGCGCCCGACAGGCCCGCAAGCGCGGCGGAAATCGCAAAGACGGCGATGGTCAGTTTCGGAACCGACAGCCCGGCATGGATCGCCGCGCGCGGGTTCGCCCCCACGATCCGCAAGCGCATCCCGAAGGCCGTCCGCGTCATCATCAGATGCACGAGGATCACCACGACCAGCCCGATGATCAGCCCCGAAGAAACCGTCGTGTCTAAAAGACGCGGCAGCCGTGCCTCGACCGGCAGGGTGCGGGTCTGCGGCGTGGTGGTGGCGGGGTCGAGAAACGCAAGCTTCACCAGCACATTGGCGAAAGAGACGCCCAGAAAGCTCATCATCAGCGTGGTGATGATTTCATTGATGCCCTGACAGGCCTTGAGGATCGCCGGCAGCACCGACCAGGCGGCGCCAATCACCGCCCCGATGACAAGGCCCGTGGCCAGAACCAGCCAGACCGGCATACCGGCGGCAAACATCAGCGGCGTCAGCGCGGCGACCAGCACGGCGGCCAACAGAAACTGCCCGTCGCCGCCGAGATTCCAGATCCCGGCCCGGAAGGCAACGATCAGGCTCGCTGCAATCAGAAGCAGCGGCCCCATCCGGGTCAGTGTCGCTTCCAGCCCCGAGGGTCTGAAAATCGAGCGTTCTACCACAAAAGCGTAGTAATCCAGCGGGTTGACCCCCATCGCAATCAGGATCAGCGCGCCAAGCGCCAGCGCCGCCAGCAAAGGCCCGATCAAAAGGCTCAGCATCCAGAGCCAGTCGCGGCCCGCGCGCGCCGGCGTGGTCAGGCTTGTGTCGCTCATGCGCTGTCTCCCGCGCTCATCAGCCGGCCAATGGCGTCGCGCGCGCCGGGTCCGTTTTCCACAATGCCGCAGATGCGGCCCCGGTCGATCACCGCGATACGGTCGGCCAGCTCCAGCAGTTCATCGAGATCGGTCGAGATCAGCAGGACGGCCTTCCCCGCCTCGGCCGCGTCACGGATGCGGGCGCGGGTCGCGCGGATATTCTGCACATCAAGACCATAGGTTGGCTTGGCGAAAATCACCGCCTCGGCAGCACCCGTCAGCTCGCGCGCCAGAAGCACTTTCTGGATATTGCCGCCCGAGAGCTTGCCCACCGGGGTCTGAACGCCCGGGGTGCGGATGTCGAAGGCCCTCACATGGTCTTCGGCCTGGGCGCGGATCGCCTGCGGGTTCTCGACCCCTTTCTTCCAGAAGGGCGAAGACCCTATCTCTTTCAGAAGGAAATTCACCGCGACCGGGAAAGTGGCGACCGTGCCCTCGCCCAGCCGGTCATCGGTCACATAGCGCAGCCCTGCCGCGCGGCGCCCGCCGACGGTCAGCGCGCCGATCTCGCGCCCGTTCAGCCGCACCGACCCGCACGAGGGCACCTGGCCTGACAATGCCTCCGCCAGTTCTTTTTGCCCATTGCCGTCAATCCCCGCGATGCCGAAAATCTCGCCCTGATGCACCGCGAATGTCATATTTTGCAATGGGATACGGCAAGATCCGGCGGTCAGGCCTGCGACCTCCAGCACGACCGGCCCAGGCGTGCGCGGCGCGCGCAGCGCCGCCTCGCCCTGCTCCGCGCCGCTGCCGAACATCAGCGCGATGATCCGGGCCGTGTTTTCCGCATCCGTATGCGCGCGCAATTCCTCTGGCCCGATCTCGCCCGCATTTTTCCCCAGCCGCAGCACTGAAATCCGGTCACCATAGGCCAGCGCCTCATTCAGCTTATGGGTGATGAAGATGATCGCCAGCCCCTCTGCCACCAGACGGCGCATGAGTTCCCCCAGCGACACCGCCTCCTGCGGCGTCAGCATCGCAGTCGCCTCGTCAAGGATCAGACAGCGCGAACCCCGCATCAATGCGCGCAGGATCTCGACCTGCTGGCGTTCGCCAAGCGACAAAGTCGCGACCAGAGCGAAAGGATCGACCCGCAGGCCAAGCCGCGCGGCGGTCTCAAGGATGCGCGCCGCCTGGCCCTCGCGGTCGGGGCGCTTCCACCAGGCACCGCCAAGGGTGAAATTATCGACAACCGACAGCGACGGCACCAGCATCGAATGCTGAAACACCGTGCCGATGCCCAATGACAATGCATGGCGCGGCGAGGTTATGGTAACGCGCTTCGCCGCGATCTCGATATGCCCCTCATCGGGCTGTTGCAGCCCGGACAGCATGCCGACCAGGGTCGATTTCCCCGCTCCGTTTTCGCCAAGAAGAACATGGACCTCGCCTGCGTAAATACTGGCGCTGACATTGTTATTGGCGATCACGCCCGGATATCTTTTCGTCACGCCTTTCAGCGCAACAACCGGGCCGGGGGTTGCAGATGACGCATCCGCCATCGCCCCGACAGGTGCCTGCATGGAGTGATCCTTCATGAAAAACCCGCAGCCCCGATCTGGCCTCGCGGGGCATGTCGCTGGCGGACAGGGCCTGACCGGCCCCGTCCCTGCAGTCGCAGCTTACTCGACGGTTTTCACCAGGGCATGTACGCTTTCGGCATCATATTTGGCCTCAACCTTGATCGCGCCGGAAATGACCTCGGCTTTCAGCGCCTCGATTTCGGCCCAGACATCATCGGGGATATTCGCGGTCTTCAACAGCCGCAGACTGTCATCCGAGAGCTTGATGTCGTAATTCTTTTCGCCGTAAGTGCCCGCCTTCAGATCGGCGATCATCGCGGAATAGACCGGGGTCAGATCCCAGACCACCGAAGACAAGAGATGCCCTTTGTCGATCGAGGTTTTGTCGCCGATCACGTCGATGAAATAGGCTTTGCCGCCATCGGTCGCAGGGGTGGTTTCCACCGCCTGGAGCATCCCGAACGAAGATCCGTTACCCTGACCGAAGATGATATCAGCGCCAGAGGCGATCACGGTTTCCGTCACGCGCTTGCCGCCCGCCGCATCGGCGTAGGCTGCAGGCCCGATCACCGCATAGCGCACTTCGACCGCAGGCTTCTCGGCCTTGACGCCTTCGGCGAAGGCGATGGACATATTGTTCCAGGACGGCGGTTCGCCTGACACCACGATACCGACCACGCCGGTGCGGGTCATCTTGGCGGCCAGACGGCCGGCAAGATAGGCGCCATCAGAGCCGGTCGCAGTGTAATCGGCAACTTTGCCCTTCGAGAGCTTGTCGGGCATATCGACAATGGCCACCGGCACGCCCAGCTCTTCGCCGATCTCGGGCGCAGAGGTGTTATAGCCCGAAGCGTGCCCGATCAGAAGATCGGCGCCGTCTTCGGCCAGTTCACGCAACGTGGGGCGCACATCGCCATAGCCGAGGTTCTCGGCCACGATGACCTCGATCCCTGCCGCCGCAGCCGCGGCTTTGGCCGCATCGACCCCTTGCTGGTTCCAGCCCATATCGGTGCCCATCTCGGGCGCCAGAATTGCGATGGAATCAATCTCATCCGCCGAAGCAACAGCCCCCCAGCCCACAAGGGCGAGTGTAAGAACTGCGCGGCTGACAGTGCCGGTTATCGTCTTTTTCATCTCATCATTCCTTGTTGTCGTTTTACAGTTGACAGTCAGCCGCCGCCCGGATGCCATCCGGTCAGTTGAAACCCGAACACACGGCTTATGATGCAGTTGCCCCGCATTCGCTCTGTTACGACCCCTGCTCTGGCGTTTGTCACCAGTCTGGCCGGAGCGATGACTGCACCGGCATTTGCTGCGCAGCATAGTGTGGAAATCGCAATAACCAATACCGGAGATGCGGGCCTCGACTGCGGCGCCGCGCTTGCGCATTGGTTTTCCGAGGACCTGGGTCGTGTTGCGCCGGGCGAGACGCTGGAATTCAGCTTTGGATATGACCTTGCAACCGGCACGGTGTTTCGCCTGAACGATGTTGGCGATGAAATGGCGGTGCAACGGGTCTGGTGCGGGCTTGCGGGCAATGCCTGGCCCACCCGCGCCGAGATCCCGCTGGAGCGGCGGGCAGGCGAGTTCCCTGCCCCGGTCGCGCTGGACTGCGCGGCGGTGGAGGGCACGACCCGCTGTACGGCCAAAGCGGCTGAATGACCGCGCGCACCCGCATCTCTCGCCGCAAAGCTGTTCATCAGACCCCTTCCGCTTGAGGGACATCGTGGCAGGCATCGTTCAGGGGAACCCATCTGCCGGCTGCCTCAATCGAGGGAATTCTCCCCACGGCAGCACAAGAAACCAGGTCCCCGATTGACAGCACAAGAATACGATAACATTATCATACCGTAATACAATGTGAAAAAATCCTACACCTGCAGGCCTGGCTGAAATTTCCGTCACGAGACTGAAATTTCATCATATTCCCGGAGCGGGTGCCGCAAATTTATCCGGTCACGCCGGAGGAAACGGGAGAATGCCATGCGCAGCGCCATCGTCACCGGAGCAAGCCGGGGCCTCGGAAAAGCCTTTGCCATCGGCCTTGCCCGGGACGGATTCGCGCTGTCGCTCGCAGCGCGCGACGCGGCTGCGCTGGAGGAAACCGCGCGCGAGGCACGGGCCGCCGGGGCGCCGGAGGTGATCATCACCGCGACCGATCTCTCTGAGCCCGGCGCGGCAGGCGAGGTCGTGACGGCGACGCTTGCTCAGCTCGGCCGGATCGACGCATTGGTCAACAATGCGGGCGCCACCAAACGCGGCGATTTCCTCGCACTGACGGATGAGGATTTCCTCGAAGGCTTCGCGCTAAAATATCACGCAACCGTCCGGTTCTGCCGCGCGGCATGGGAGGCGCTGGAGGCGTCAAAAGGCGTGATCGTCAATATCTCGGGCGTCGGCGCTCATACGCCCGAACCCGATTTCACCATCGGCGGCTCGGTCAATTCGGCGCTGATCAATTTCACCAAGGCGCTCTCGAAACGGGCACAGGGTGCAGGCATCCGCATCAACACGCTCTGCCCCGGCCATATCGTCACCGACCGCCTCGCCCGCCGGATCGGGGCCCGGGCGGCGGAACGCGGCATCAGTTTCGCTGAAGCCCAAGAGGAAATGCGGGTCGAACATGGCATTGCCGCATACGGCCAGCCGGACGAGGTCACCAATGTGCTGCGCTTCCTGTGCAGCCCGGCCGCAAGTTATGTCCATGGCACGGTGATCAATGTCGATGGCGGGGCGACGCCCGGAATCTGACCGGGCGGGGTGACGCGCGGTCAGCCTTCAGCCGCTTCCTCGGCGAGGCGTTTCTTCAGGATCCCGATCGCCACCTTGCCGGCATTCATCACATGGCGCGCCGCGAGTTTACGCGCCTCTTTCCCGCGCCGCGCCGCGAGATGGTCGACCAGCTCTGCCAGTTCCAGCAGGCTTTCGGCGGTGCGGCCGGGAGCCGCCAGCGAAGTCGCGCGCAACACCATGACCCTCGCATTCAGCGAAGACAAAGTATGGCCAAGCGCCTCATTATGGGCGCCGAAGATCAGGCTCTCGTAGAAAGCGTTTTTCGCGGTCAGCCGCTCCAGCGGGTCGGTCATATTGCCGATGCCCTTGAGCACCTCGAACGAGGCTTTCAGCGCGGCGATATCTGCATCGGTCGCATTGCGTGTGAACAGCTCGCAGGCGAGGCCCTCCAGCTCGATCCGGACCTGGTAAATGCCCTCGGCCTGTTCCGGCGTCAGCACCGCCACGATCGGCCCGCGATGCGGCACGACCTGAACGAGGCCTTCGCTTTCCAGCTGGCGCAGGGCTTCGCGCACGGCGGTCCTGGACACGCCGGTCATCTCGCAAAGGTCACGTTCGGTAATACGCTGCCCGGCGGTGAAATAGCCAAGCGCGATCGAATTGCGGATGCTCTCGGTCACCGAATGGCGCACCGGGGCGGCGGCCTTGGTCACGCGAAATTCCAGCGGAAGGGCTTTGCCGTTCATTCCATACCATCATGATCGGGGCTGCAGTACGGTGTCGCGCCGCCAGCCATATGACAATGTTACTATACGACAATCGCCTCTGGTGAAAGGACCGACTCTCCGGTGGCGTCGATCACCGAAAGTGCCGCCGCAACTCCGGCGCCCGGGTCGATGCCTTTGACCCCCATCGCGCGCATCCCCCCCGCCATGGCCGCCACTGCGACCAGCGCATAGGTCGGTTCCGCGGTCGGCCCCATATGGCCGATCCGGGTCAGCCGGCCCAGCGTCTCGCCGCGTCCCGAAGACAGCATCACCCCGTAACGTGCCCGGATCAGGGCGCGCAGCGCCGCTTCATCGACGCCATCCGGCGTGGCCACGGCGGTACAGGTCGGCGAGGCGATCTCTTCGCGCGCCGGCCAAAGCCGCATGCCAGCGGCAATAATCCCGGCACGGCAGGCTTTCGCGGTCAGCGCATGACGCGCCCAGACGGCCTCTTCGCCCTCGGTCAGGTAGACATCCAGCGCGGCATCCAGCGCGTTGATCTCGGAGACGGACGGGGTGAAGGGAAAGCCCTGCCCCGCCAGATGCGCCTGCCGCCAGTCGGCAATCGAGAGGATCGAGTCTTTCGGTGCATCGGGATTGGCGGCGATCTTCGCCCAGCCGCGATCTGACACATGCAAAAGCGACAGACCCGGCGGGCAGCCGAGGCATTTATTCGGCCCGGTGATGAAAATATCCGCCCCGCAATCTTCGGGCAGCACCTTAACGCCGCCGAAGGCCGAAACCGAATCGACGATAAAGATCTTCCCCGCCGCCCGGACCACCGCGCCGATCTCATCAACCGGGTTCAGCGTGCCCGAAGGCGTGTCGTGATGGCACAGCGACACCACCGCCACATCGGGCCGGGCCGCCAGGGCATCCGCCACAGCCCCCGCCGTCAGCACCTCGTTATAAGGCACCTCAAGCTCGATCACCTCACCGGCATAACGCGCCGCCCAATAGCCAAAACCCTTGCCATAGACCCCCGAGACGAGGTTGAGCACCACATCGCCTTTGGCGATGACCGAGGCGGCGGCTGCCTCCAGCCCCAGCACCGGCTCGCCCTGCAGGATCACCGGCGGCGTCCCGGTATGGAAGGCGCGCTGGACCTTCGCATTGACGCTTTCATAGAAGTCCAGAAACGCCGGGTCGTAATCATAAAGCACCGGGCGCGAGAGGGCGCGCAGCACCTCGGGATAGGCATCGACCGGACCGGTGGTCAGGGTCATAACCGGCGGGGCAATCGGTTTTCTGGGCATTTCAGACTCCTTTTGGCGGGCGGGTCATGGCGAGGAAGGCGGCGGCATTGTCAGCCTCTTCGATGGCGGTCAGCGCATCAACCAGCGTGCCAGCATCCAGCGCGGCGCCGTTATGGCGGATCTGACCGGCGAGTTTTGCAGCAAGGTCTTCGTCGGACAACGGATATGCAAGCCCGCCTTTCGCGGCCTCGACGCGGCGGGTGAGACTGCGGCCATCGGCCAGGTCCAGCCTGACCTCCGCCGCCTCCAGCGAAAAGCCGGGATCATCGCAAAAGACCAGCCTGGCCCCAAAATCGCGCAAGACCGGGTCAGTCACCGCCGCATCGGAAAACGCCGCAAGCCCGGCCTCGCCACGGATCAGGCTCACCGCCACCGCATGCTGCGCCGAGACCTGGGCGAGCCGCCCCTTGGTCACGCCGGGCCGGTCGGTGCGCGCTCTGAGCAGCGGATGTCCGGTCAGGGTGACACGGGTGATCTGCGCCGCGTTCAGGTCGTGATGCAGCGCCAGACAGGCCTCGATCACCGGGTTCAGCACCACACCACAGGGATAGGGTTTGAACGTATTGTGCAAAACCTCCCACCGCTGGCCCAGATCTTCAAAAACGGTCAGATCTGGGGCATCCGAATGCAGCGCCAAAAACCCTTGCCGGCCCTCCAGCGGTGCCTCCGGGCCGGTAAACCCCCGCTGCGCCAGCAGCGCCCCCATCAAGCCCGCCCGCGCCGCCTGCCCGACCGAGAGGCTTTTTGACATGGTCCCCAGCGTCTCGACCGAGCCGGCATTCTGCGCCAGCGCGTGCCCCATCGCATCGACCATCTGCGCCCCGGTCAGCCCAAGGATCTGCCCCGCAGCCAGCGCCGCCCCGAACGTCCCGCAGGTCGAGGTGATATGCCAGCCGCGCGCGTAATGCACAGGATGCAGCGCGAGGCCAAGGCGGCAGGTCACCTCCATCCCCGTCACAAAGGCCCGGATCAGCGCCTGACCCGAAACCGGGCACCCCTGCCCCGCCAGGGTTTCCGCCAGCGCCAGCACCGCCGGCCCGACCGGCGCGGCAGGATGGATCACGGTCGGGATATGGGTGTCGTCATAATCGAAAATATTCGCCGCCGCCGCGTTGATATACGCGGCCCAGAGCATATCGGCGCGTTCCTCCCGCCCGATCAGACTGGCGGTGGCGGGGCCGGAAAATGCCGGCAGCAGCGCGGCCAGCCGGTCGATCGCGCCCTCGCGCGCGCCGCCGATCGCACAGCCGGTCATATTCAGGAACGCCCGCCGCCCCGCCGCCCGCACTGCCTCTGGCAGCGGGCCGGGATCAGTGGCAAAGGCGGCGATCCGGCGGCTGAGGGACATCAGCCAGCAGCCTTGCCGCGCAGTTCGGTGCCGGCCCAGGCCTCCAGCGGGCGGATGATCTCGGTCATATCGGCATCGGGGCCAAGCTGAGCTTTGGTGATGGAAAACAGCGTCCTGACCGCATTGCCGACCAGCATCTGACAGCCCAGACGTTCGGCCTCCTCAAGTGCGAGCCGGATGTCTTTCAGCGAGAGCGCAATCGCAAAACCGAAATCGAACCCGCGCGGCAGCACGAAACGCGGGATCTTGTCGGTGCTGGCCGAGGTCCGCCCGGATCCCGCATTCAGCACCTCGATCATCACATCAGCATCCAGCCCCGCCCTGGCGCCCATCACCATCGCCTCGCATGTGATCGCGAGCGAGGCGGCCGAGCAAATATTGTTGATCAGCTTCATCACCTGGGCCTTGCCCGGCTCATTGGCCACGCGAATGACCTTGCCCAAAGCCAGCAGCAGGGGTTCGACCCGTTCGAAATGCGGCGACGGCCCGGCGGCCATCAGCGCGAGCGTCCCTTTCTTCGCCCCCGCCACGCCGCCCGAAACCGGGCTGTCGATCAGCGCGATGCCGGAGGCCGCCAGCACCTCGGCCAGATCCATCTCGGCCTTGGGACCAGTGGTGGAAAGATCAACCACCCGCTTCACGCTACCGGGATGCGAGGCGATCTCACGGCCGACCGCCAGCACCACTTCCGGCGTCGGAAGCGAGAGGAAAACTGTCTCTGCGCGGGCGCAAAGTGCCTTGAGGGAACCGGCATCCTCTGCCCCCTGCGCAACCAGCGCAGCCACCGCGCCTGCATCGCGGTCATTCACCAGCAGCGATGCACCGGTGGCGATGATATTCGCGGCCATCGGCCGCCCCATATTGCCCAGGCCTACAAATCCAAGGCCCGCAAAACCCGTCTCAGCCATCTCGCTCTCCTGTTGCGGCCCCGCCTCTCAGGCAAAGGACCAGCCATTATCCACCGGGATCGCTGCCCCGTTGACCCCCGCGCTCGCGGTCCCGCAAAGGAACACCGCCAGCGCCGTCACCGTTTCCATCGGGATGAATTTGCCGCCCGGCTGCCGGGTCGAGAGAAAAACGCGCCCGGCCTCGGCCTGACTGATCCCGCGCGCCTCCGCCAGCGCGCTGATCCGTGCCAGCGCCGACTCTGTCGCCATCAGCCCGGGGCAGATCGCGTTGCAGGTGATCGCGGTATCGGCGAGTTCCAGCGCCACCGTCCGCGTCAGCCCGGTGATCGCGTGTTTCGTGGTGACGTAATCGGCCCGGCCCGGAGCGGCGATCAGACTATAGACCGAGCCCATATTGACGATCCGCCCCCAGCCCTTAGCCTTCATCCCCGGCAGGCAGGCTTTGATCAGCCGGAAGGGCGCCGAAAGATTGACCTCGAGCGCGAGGTCCCAGTCTGCATCGGGCAGATCCCCGACGCCGGCCATCCGCCGGATCACCGCATTGTTGATCAGGATATCGACGCCGCCAAGGTGATCCGCCGCCCGCGCGGCAAGGTCCGCCGCTGCCCCGGAAACCGCCAGATCGGTGATGAAACTGGCCGAACCGAGGCCCGCTGCCGCATCAGTGACGGCAGGGGAAATATCGGACAGAAACACCCGGTCGCCCGCAGCGGCAAAGGCCTTCGCCAGATCCAGCCCAAGGCCAAGCGCCGCACCGGTGATCAGTACACCCCGGCTCATGCGCAAAGCCCGGCAAAGGGGATCAGCGGCGCCACATCAAGGCGCACGGCGATACCGTCGAGCGCCTCCGACACGAGTGGATAGGCCCGCATCACAAGCGGATCATGACCGGGGACAATGTGATCCAGCGAGGGCGCGAGTGTCGCCAGGCGCTCAAACCCCCGGCGCAGCTGCGCCTCATCCCAGAGGATCGGGAAGGGATTGCGCCGCGCGAGATTGGCATAGAGATGCGTCGCATCCGAGGCGATCAGCACCCGCCCCCGCGCGGTCGGGACTGACACCGCCTGAAGCCCGGCGCTGTGGCCGGGTATTTCATGCAGGAGGAGGCCATTGCCCAGATCGTGATCCCCGCGATGAAACCGGATGCGCCCGGCGTAAAGGCTGCGGATGTAATCGACGATATTTTCCACATCAAACACACCCCGCGCGGCCGGGTCACAGATGCAGGGACCGGTGGCATAGGCCGCTTCGGCCTCTTGCAGATGGAAGGTCGCTGCCGGGAAATCGCCAAAGCCGCCCGCGTGATCGTAATGCAGATGCGTCAGGATCACCGTCTTCACCTGATGCGAATCGATGCCCATCAGCGCCAGCGCCTCGCGCGCGGTCCGGTGCAGGCGCCGCCCCCGCCGAACAGCGGCCTCCGGCCCGAATCCGGTATCGATCACGACGACCTCATGCCCGCGCCGCGCCAGCCAGATGAAGTAATCCAGGTTCGATCCCGCCTCATGCGGATCGGCGGAAACGGCGGCGGCATCCAGGAAATTCTCGCCCGACTGGCGGGCCGCATGTTCGGCATATCGCAGTGCAAAAAGCTCGAAAACCGCCGCCTCGGCCGGAGGTAAGTGCTGATCCTGCATCGCGGCCCCGCCTCCTCTTTGCGGCTGCCTTATTTGCGGGCAGCGGTGTTTTGTCTATCAGTATGACCGTAATCCTGTCATACAATCTGTTGACAGGTCAAGCGCGCCATGCCTAACCTGAGCGCAGTTCAGCAGGCCCGTCCAACCCGACTGTTTCGGCCCGCGCCCCATCCCCAGCGGAGAATGACATGACCCGTCCCGAATTCGAGGGTGAGCAGTTTCAAAAAGGGCTGCAGGTCCGCCGTGAGGTGCTGGGCGACGCCTATGTCGCGCCCTCCCTTGCCAATGCCGATGAGCTGACCGCGCCCTTGCAGAAACTCGTGACCGAATGGTGCTGGGGAGAAATCTGGACCCGTCCGGGGCTGGAGCGCAAGACCAGATCCTTTCTGAACCTTGGAATGCTGATCGCGCTGAACCGCCCGCATGAGGTCAGGCTGCATGTCCGCGGCGCGCTGAACAATGGCGTGACGGAAGCCGAGATCATCGAAGTGATCCTGCAGGCCGCGATCTATTGCGGCGTGCCGGCGGCGCTGGATGCGATGCGGTCGGCAACCGAGGTGATCCGCCAGATGCGCGATGAGAAATCCGCCGCCGAAAAGACCTGACCTGCTTTCGCCGCAGCCCCCGGCACGAGGGGCGCGGCATGTCATCCCAACAGGAGAACACCCCCGTGACACAGGGAAAACCAGATACGATCAACGGCAGGCCGCATCGGCTGAAGACCGGTGCGGAATACAAGGACTCGCTGAAAGACAACCGGCAGATCTGGGTCGGCGGTCGCAAACTGACCTCTGTCTATGACGAACCGGCGCTGGCGAAAGGCATCGATACGCTGGCCTTGATGTTCGACGATCAGTTCGACCCGGAATACCAGGACGCGACCACCTATTATGACGACAGGATCGGCGCCGTGATTTCCCGCGCCTGGCAGGTGCCGCGTTCGAAAGAAGACCTCGCCGCGCGGCGCAGGATGATCGAATATACCTCGCTGAAAACAGCTGGCACCTTCGGCCGCCCGCCGGATCTGTCGCCGGCGATTGTCGCCGGGCTTTACGCTTACCTCCCGACCTTCCGGCAGAAGAAATCGATGATCGACGGCATCGACCCCGATTTCGGCGCCAATATCGAAGCCTATATGGAATATGGTCAGAACAACAATCTGACCGCCTCGGAAAGCCTTGCCGGGCCACAGGCCGACCGCTCCTCGCCGAAAGCGTCCGAAGCCTCGATGCTCAAGGTGAAAAAGGTCACGAAAGACGGCGTCTATATTTACGGCGCCAAGACCGTGGGCTCGATCGCCGCCCAGGCCAATGACATCTTCTTCACCAATCTCGGCGGGCTGATGGAGACGCCGCCCGAGGCCTGTATCTGGGGCTCGGTGCCGATTGACACCGATGGCATCAAGATGATCTCGCGCGAGATGGTCTCGCAGCCGGAGGCGTCGAAATTCGACCATCCGGTGTCATCGCTGGGCGAGGAAGCCGACCAGTTCATCGTCTTCGACAATGTCTTCGTCCCGAAAGAGCGGCTCTTCAACCTGGGCGACCCGACCGGCATGTCCTGGTATGGCCCGGTCTGCGTCTATGCCCATTGGCATGTGCTGACCCGCCTTGCGGTCAAGGCTGAACTGTTTGTCGGCGCGGGGCAGATGGTGCTTGACTACCTTGGCACCGGCAAGATCCCGGCAGTGCAGATGATGCTGGGCCAGCTGGTGGAATATGCGCAGACGCTGCGCGCCTTTGTCACCGCAGCCGAGGCGCTGGCGGTCGAACTCGAAGGCGGCGTGGTGCGCCCCGATGTCGGCATGCTGACGGCAGGGCGGCTCTATTCCATCGAAAACTATCCGAAGATCATCCATATCCTGCAAGAGATGTGCGGCCAGGGTCTGGTGATGCGCTTCGGCAAGAGCGCTTTCGACAACCCCGAAGTTGGCCATTTCCTGCATGAGCTGCTGCCCGGCCATGGCGTTTCTGCCATGGTCAAGGAACAGCTGATGAACTTCATCTGGGATATGACCTCGGGTTCGCTCGCCGGTCGGGTGGCTTTGTTCGAAAACGTCAACGCGACGCCTGCGCCGGCCCTCCGCGCCCGTCTCTATAATGAGGTGAAGCGCGACACTTACGTCGCCCAGGTGAAGAAGATCGCCGGGATCGAGTGATCCCTGATTTCCCCGCCCGTTTCAGCCACGGGCGGGGCCATTCCGGATTCTGGCCCGGGTGCTGCCATGCAATACGTAGACCTGATCAACCGCTTTTACGCCGCCTATGCCGCGCACGACGCGCAGGGGGCTGCCGCGCTCTATGCGGCTGATGGCCGCCATGACGAAGTCGCCATGGGCAAATCGCGGCAGGGCCATGAGGCGCTGGCCCAGGGGCTGGAAGGCTTCTGGCGCATGTTTCCCGATGCCGCCTGGGTGCGGCGAGGACTTATCCGCGCGGGGGATCACGTCGCGGTGCCCTATCATATGACCGGCACCTTCACCGGCAAGGATGGCCGTCCCCGCCCCATTGCGCTTGACGGGCTGCATCTGTTTGAAATCCGGGATGGGGTCTTGCGGGTCACCAAAGACCTTTGGGACCTCGACCTCTTCAAAGCACAGATGGGCTGAGGCAATGCAGGAACTCTCCACTCTCGACGGCATCGCCACCGCAAAGCTGATCGACGATTTCGAGGTCACCCCCTCCGAGGTTCTGGAGGCTGCGATTGAACGGATCGAGCGGCTGAACCCAAAGCTGAATGCGGTCGTGCATGAGCATTTCGACCTCGCCCGCAGGCAGGTCGCTTCATATGCATCCGCCAAAGGCTTCCTGCCCGTCAGCCCGCTGGCCGGGGTACCGATGCTGTTGAAAAACACCGGGTTCGAAGCGGAGGGAATGCTGCTTTCCTCTGGCTCGGAGCTGTTGCGAGGCGTGGTCAGCCAGCGCGATTCCACCATCACCGCGCGTTACAAGGCCGCCGGAATGGTGATCCTCGGCAAATCCAACACGCCGGAATTTGCGCTTTCCTTCACCTCGGAACCCGAGGCCTTCGGCCCGACCCGCAACCCATGGGATCTGTCCCGCACGGCGGGCGGATCATCAGGCGGGTCCGCCGCTGCTGTCGCCTCTGGCATGGTGCCGCTCGCGAATGCGTCAGACGGCGCCGGATCAACCCGCCTCCCCGCCAGCCATTGCGGGCTTTTCGGGTTCAAACCCTCGCGCCTTGTGAACCCGGTGGGCCCCATGGCCGCCGAGGCCATTGGCGGCATGTCGACGCCGCATGCCGTGACCTGGTCGGTCCGCGACAGCGCGGCGATGCTTGATATCACCGCCGGGCCGGATATCGGCGACCCCTGGGCCTCGCCTGCGCGCCCGGGCTATCTTGCCGCGCTTATAGAGCCAACCGGGCATCTGAAGATCGCCCTCGTGACCAAAGCGCCCCTTGGCGAGATCATCGACCCCGAGATGATCCGTGTCACCAATGAGGCCGCGCGCTTCCTGAAAGACTGCAACCATACCATTATCCCGGTCCCCGATATGGGCTATGATGCGCTCGCGCTGAAGACCGCCTGGCGCCAGGTCGTCGGCACGAACGTGGCGCTTGGCGTGACCGGCGGCGACCCGAGTTCGCCCCGCCTCGCGCAGCTGGAAGAGGTCAACCGCGAATGGGTGCGCGAGGCGCTCTCGCTGCCCGCGACCACCTATCTTGCGGCGGTGCAGACCCTGCACGGCGCGGCCCGCGCGCTTGGCCGCTTCTTCGCACAATATGACGCTGTTCTGACCCCCGCCGCCGCTGAACCGGCACCGCCCATCGGAAAGCTTGCCGGCAGCGGTCAGAGCCTCGACGCCTTTTATGACCAGTTCTGGTCGCATTCCCCCTTTACCGCCGTCTTCAATGCCTCGGGCTGCCCCGCCATGTCGGTGCCCTTCGGCAAAAGCGGAAACGGGCTTCCGATCGGCATTCATATCGGCGCAGGCTTCGGCGAAGACCTGATGCTGCTGCAACTGGCGCATATGATCGAAGAAGCGCGGCCCTGGGCTGGCCGCCGCCCCGGTGTCTTCGGGTGAGCGCGATGAAACCAGAGACGATCCTTGCCCTTTCCGCCCGCGAGATCGCATCCCGCGTCGCTGCAGGCGAGCTGAAAGCGCGTCAGGTGACCGAGGCGCATCTTGAACAGATCGCCGCCACCGACAGCCCGGTCATGGCCTGGCAGCATCTCGACCCGGATCAGGCCCGCGCAAGCGCCGATGCGCTGGACCGGCGTGGCGCACAAGGCCCGCTCGCGGGTGTGCCGGTTGGCGTCAAGGATGTGATCGACACCGCAGATATGCCCACGGGATACGGCACGAAGATCTATGATGGTTTCCGCCCCCCCTGGGACGCGGCAGCGGTCTCGCTGACCCGATCCGCGGACGGGCTGGTCCTTGGCAAAACCGTCTCGACTGAACTCGCCATGGCGAGCCCGAACAAGACCCGAAACCCGCATAATCCGGCCCATACGCCAGGCGGCTCCTCTTCGGGATCCTGTGCCGCTGTCGCCGCCGGCCATGTGCCGCTGGCTTTTGGCACCCAGACCTCCGGCTCAGTGATCCGCCCGGCGAGCTATTGCGGCGTCACTGCGCTGAAACCCTCGTTCGGGCTGATCAATACGGTGGGGATCAAGGTGCTCTGCCACAGCCTCGACACGCTGGGGATCCTTGCACGCGGCATTGAAGACGCCGCGCATGCGGCCTCGGTGCTCTCGGGGTATAAGGCCCTCGCGACCCTTACCCCCCCTGCCCGCCCGCGCCTCGCGGTTCTGCCCGGCACGCGGCTTGAAAAGGCCGATCCGGCAAGCACAGAGACGGTTTTACGCCTCAAGGCCCGGGCAGAACAGGCCGGGGCCGAGGTCACCTTTCTCGACCCGCCCGCCTGGTATGACGGTATTTTCGACCTGCATGAAGCCGTGATGGGCTGGGAGGTGACGCATTCCCTCGCCCCCGAGATCCGCGACCACTGGCAGGGCCTGACCCCCGTCACCCGCGCCATGCTGGAAGATCAGGCCCGGGTGACGGAGCCGCGCTACCGCGCCGCGCGGGAACAGCTCCCCGCCCTTAGCACCCGGATGGACGATCTGCTGGCGCGGTTCGACGCCGTGCTCACCCTCGCAGCCCCAGGCGAGGCGCCGGAAGGCACCGCCACGGGTGATCCGATCTTCAACCGGCTCTGGAGCGTCTTGCAGGTGCCGCTGATCAACCTTCCCGGCGCGACCGGGCCCAGGGGCCTGCCGATCGGCGTGCAGCTTGTGGGCGCGCGCGGCGCCGATCACCGGCTGGCCTCTGCGGCGCTCTGGCTGGAACAGATGCAAAAGGCGCTTCCATGACCCAAGGCCCAGACCCGACCCATGGAACAGATCCGCTGCCAGACGATTTCCGCGCCGCGATGCGGCTGCTGGCGGCCACGGTCACCATAATCACCGCAGGCGAAGGCCCCGCCCGGCGCGGCCTCACCGCCACCGCCGTCTGTTCGATGTCGGTCACGCCGCCTTCGATGCTGGTCTGCGTCAACCGGGGCGGCGCGGCGCATCGCGCCATTTCAGACGCAGGCAGTTTCTGCGTCAATATCCTCGCCGATGACCAGCGCGAGGTGGCACAGCGCTTTGCCGGCCAGACCGGTGACCAGGGCGAGGACAGGTTCGCCCCGCATGGCTGGACGCATCTCGCCACCGGCGCACCTGCCCTCGACGGCGCGCTGGTCAATCTCGACTGCCAGATCGCAGGCGCGACCGAAACGGGCAGTCATTCGATCTTTATCGGCGAGGTCCGGGCCATCCGCTTTGGCGCCGCGCCGTCGCCTTTGCTGCATTTCAACCGCAGCTTCTTCACCCTCGCCCATACGACCGCGCTCTGACAGCGCCCCATCAGGAAGGATCCCCCCATGGCCATCAGCGACGCGCATTTCCTCAGGGGCTGGAAAGAGGTGCTGACCATGTGCAGGCTGAAACCCGGCGAGCAGGTGACGGTTCTTACCGGCGACGACAGCAACCGCCAGATTGCCTATATTGCCAAACTGGCAGCCTCGGATCTTGGCGCGGTGGTGACCGAGCTGAACCTGCCGGTGATGAATGGCGAGAAGGCTCTGTCGCCGGATAAATCCGGCTATGTCGGCAAAACCGCGCTGGAGCTGAACTCGGCCGCCCTCGCCTGCCTGAAGGCGTCCGACCTGGTGATCGACACGTTGCAACTCTTGTTTTCCAAAGAACAGGAAGAGGTGCTGAAAGGCGGCACCCGCATGTTGCTCGCGGTCGAGCCACCCGAGATCATGATGCGCCAGATCCCGCGCCCGGAAGATAAGCTGCGCGTGCTGGCGGCGGCAAAGAAGATCGGGCAGGCGAAAGAAATGCACGTGACATCCGCCGCAGGCACCGATTTCCGCTGCAGGCTGGGGCAATATCCGGTGCTGACGCAATATGGGCTCGCCGATGAGCCGGGCCGCTGGGATCACTGGCCGTCCTGCTTTTCGGCGCGCTGGCCCGATGAGGGCAGCGCCGAGGGCACCATCGTGATCGATGAGGGTGACATCATCCTGCCCTTCAAACATTACGCCCGCGAACAGGTTTTCGTGACCATTGAAAAGGGCATGATCGTCGATATCAAAGGCCGTACCGAGGCCGAATTCATGCGCAAGTTCATGGAAAGCTTCAATGATCCGCGTGCCTATGCCATGGCGCATGTCGGCTGGGGGCTGGAAAACCGCGCGCATTGGACGGTGCTGGGCCTTTACAACCCGCAATCGCAGCTCGGCATGGATGCGCGGTCTTTCGCAGGTAACTTCCTCTGGTCTTCCGGCCCGAATACCGAGGCCGGCGGCGACCGCGACACGCCCTGCCACCTCGATATTCCGCTCCGGAACTGCTCGGTTTCGCTGGATGGTGAGGCGATGACGATTGATGGCGTGGTGCAGCCACCGGACCAGAAGTAACCCATGCGCTTTGACCTCGCGATTGTCGGTGGCGGCTCTGCCGGCGCCCTGCTGGCGGCACGGTTGTCGGAAGACCCCACGCGGCAGGTGGTGCTGATCGAGGCCGGGGGCGAACCCACCGACCCCGACATCCTCAACCCGCAGATGTGGCCCGCGATCCAGCATCGCGACTATGACTGGGATTACCGCACCACGCCACAGCCAGGGCTTGCCGGGCGCGCTCTTTCCTGGGCACGCGGGCGGGGGCTTGGCGGCTCGTCGATGCTGCATGCGCTTGGCCATTTCCGGGGCTGCCGCGAGGATTTCGCCATCTGGGAGGAGGCGACCGGCGATCCCCGCTGGTCCTGGGAGGGTCTTATGCCTGCGTTTCTCGCCATCGAGGATCATAGCTATGGCGGGGATGGTATCCATGGCAAAGGCGGCCCGATGCCGGTCTGGCTGCCCGGCGACGAGGTCTCCCCCCTTGCCCGCGCCTTTATCGAGGCCGGGGCCGGACTGGGGCTGAAACGCCTGAAAGGGCATAACACCGGCGAGATGATCGGGGTCACGCCCAATTCGCTGATGATCCGCAACGGGAAACGCGTTACCACAGCCGAGGCCTGGCTGACACCTGCCGTTCGGGCGCGCACGAACCTGAGACTGCTCACCAGGACATTGGTGACCCGCCTTACCATAGCCGGATCGCGTATCACCGCACTGGAAACCTCTGCGGGCCGGATCGAGGCCGATCAGATCCTCCTCTCTGCAGGCGCGCTCGAAAGCCCGGCCCTTCTGATGCGTTCCGGCATCGGTCCGGAAGCGGTGCTTGCAGCTGCTGGGATCCCCTGCCAGCTGGCGGTGCCGGAGCTGGGGCGGAACCTGATGGACCACCTGCTTGGTGCTGGCAATCTCTATGCGGCAAAACGCCCTGTGGCGCCCTCAAGGCTCCAGCACTCCGAAAGCATGGCCTATATGCGGGCAGAGGGTTTCACCGCCACCGGCCAGCCAGAAATCGTGGTTGGCTGCGGCGTGGCGCCGATCACCTCCGAAATGTTCGACGCGCCTGCCCCAGGCACCGCCTACAGCCTGCTGTTCGGGGTCACCCATCCGACCAGCCGGGGCGAGATCCGCGTCACCGGCCCCTCGCCCGGCGATCCGCTGGTGATCGAGCCGCGCTATCTTTCAACCGGCAATGACCGTCGCCTCTTCCGCGCGGCGCTGAAAGCCGCCCGCGAGATCGGTGCCAGGCCCGAACTCGACGCCTGGCGCGATCACGAGATCCTGCCGGGCCCGGTATATACGGATGCGGATCTGGACGCCTTCATCGCGCAGGCCGCGATCACCCACCACCATCCATCCGGCACCTGCCGCATGGGGCGCGACGCGCGGGCGGTGACCACGCCCGATCTGAGGCTGATCGGCACCGATAATCTTGCGGTGGTCGATGCCTCGGTGCTGCCTGCCCTGACCGCCGGCCCGATCCATGCCGCCGTCCTGGCCATTGCTGAGAGCTTTGCGCGGGGCATCGCCGGAGCAGACTGAACTCGCGACCGACCACGATCCTTATCGCGGCATAGGCAACCAGCCCCACCAGACAAGCGCAAGCGGAGCATCCGGCGTCTTTTGACAGATCCTTTCGCCATCCGGGTCACCCCGCAAGGCGAACCAGGACCGGCGCCTTACAAAGAAGGTGCCTTACGAGCAATTGTGTCTATTGATTGAGCTGTTGACGCCATACCTCTCCTGTTTTCAGGATTGCATTTGCGATGGTGATCAG
>NZ_JBZEGG010000028.1:0-88904 GCF_058313095.1 Pseudogemmobacter sp. TB195 | reverse complement strand
AGACCTTCGTGCAAATGGACCACAGGCCGACAATGCACTAACATTCAAACCGGACCACTCAGTGGGGGCATTCCAGCCTTACCATTGCTGCGTTCGGCGGCTTGGGTTTTGTCTTATGGCCTCACATAAAATCAGCGATCGCTTATACTTTCGCTTACATAGAAGCGGTTTTCTAAGGATTGCGAATTTGCCATCGGCTGGGCAGATCAAAGCTCCTGCGCTCGCATGTCACCCCAGATCTTTGTACGGCTCGGGACCGTGGGGACGGAATGCCCCAGTGGGTTAGACTGGCTCTTCAGGGAGCTTGCCCAGCCCTCAGAGACGCTCTAGCGTTTCAGGATGGAAAATCTCTGGGACGATTTGCTTAACCCTGATGTGCTTCGACAACGCTTCGTGAAATCCGGGCTTTTCCTTCTGGCACACGAAGCCCTGAGGAACTCAATCATTGTTCGACTAAGCGATTTTTACTCCGACGGCTGGAGCGCTGAGGGCGGCTGGAAAGAGGGACCAAATTACCGGGAGAAAGTTCTGTCACTCGATCCGAAAGGGAAGGGTGACAGGTGGCGCGCCAGTATAGCTTGGCTGCGTAAGATTGGTGCGATTGATGATGCCGACGAACGGAAAATCATCGACCTGACCAATGAACGGAATCGCTTGGCCCATGAGTTGCGGCATGTAATCGGCGGGTCGCAGACTCATGATTTTGAAGCCTTGTTTTCCGACGTCACGGAGCTTGTCGCTAAAATTGATCGCTGGTGGGTGATCAATGTGGAAATCGCGACAGATCCGGACATGATGGACAAGGAGATAGATGAAGCCGGAGTTCAGCCGGGGTCCGTTATCATGCTGCAGATGCTTTCCCATGTTGCATTGGGGGAGGATGATCAGGCTTGGTCGTACTACAAAGCATTCATGGCTGAACGCGGGGAAGACGCAGAATCCCCGACCCAAGGTTAAGGGGTTTGGTATAAGTAATGGAGAAGAAGAAAGAACAGGAGGGCAGGCCAGCCTCCTCCTCAACTTCCTTCCCCGGACAACCTCCCACGCCCTGAGACGATCCCTATAGGCCTTGCAACATCCCCTACGCCTGTAGCGGACGTAATCCCGGACAACGTGCCGAGACTCGTTGGCAAAATAATCGTCGAGACCCCGCTTCCCCGACACCGCGAGGACTTTCCCGACAATCTCCTCCGAGGCCTCGGCCATTACCGCCCGCAACTCCCCAGCGCGGCCATAGTTGATGATGAAACTGTCATGGATACAAAGAACAGCTACCCCCTTCTGGGTAAAATGTCCGAGCACCCGTTCCGCAATCTGGGCGTCAAGGTTCATCAGCCCGATACCAACGTCAGCGCCAAGTGACGCCTTGGACCAGGGGTTCTTCTCGGAGAAAAGACCGAGAAGGCGAGATAGGTCGGCGTTGGTCAGCCCCTTTGCCATGTGACCGGCGGGCCAGCCGTCGCGGAAGCTGTTAAAGGCCGATTTCCAGGTTCTCGCGTTCAGCGCCGTCAGGACAAGCTGCTTAACGATGGCACGTTGCAGGCCCGCCGGTGTCCCCGGCACGGTCTTCGGCGGCAGAGTGTAGGGATCATCGACAATCGCGATTCCCTGTTGCGCCGCGATGATAGCCAGATGCAGCCCCTTGAAGTCCACCTCGACCGTGGGACGGTCAATGATGAAGATCCGATCCCGGTGCTCTTTGCTGACCTGCTGCCACCATGGCCCGTAGAAGCGCCCGTTGAGGGACCATGACCCCCGGCTGAAGATGCGACGGGTGAACTGGTGGTGGTGGTCGATCGGAACCGTGACATCGTCACCGTACTTATCTTTACGGATGGTCCAGGAGTCTGACAGAGTAGGAATGTCGATAAAAGTATCTGCGATCAGGGCGTTATAGGCTTCAAGTTCCGCCCGCATCCGCCGGGTCTCGTCGGTATCCTCATATTCCTGATACTTCGAGTCCTCCCCGTCCCCAGCCTTGAGAACGATACACTCCCGCCCGGCGACCTGCTGCACGTCATCGCGCCCCGTCCGCAAGTCGCGGAACATTGACCGCAGCGGCTCCGCAGCCCTGATCCTCGTCGTTCTGTTGCCCGGAGCGTGAGGCCCGCTGTAGCTGCCCTTGGCCTCGTCAATCAGACCACGCTCCACAAGCCGGTGGATCAGGTCGACGATCTTCTTCGAGATGCCCAACTTGTTATATCTGGACCAGGCATCCCAGCTGTTCTGCGACATTGCCACGCCGATGCAGAGGTCTGGATCCTGCAACCAAGCCACGTAGAGGTCGAGCAGCAGTATCCTCAACTGATTCCGAAAGGGACACTTAGGCTTTGGTCCACCCCGCCCAGATCGGTCGAAGTCGCTGCAATGCTCGTCCCAGACCCTTTCCACCACCGCGACCAGTTCGGCATGGTCCGACCACCGATGCACGTCCAGCGGCCTTGAGTACCATGGGTTCGCGATGGCCTTCTCCCGGACACTCTCTTCCAGGCTGTCTTCTCTGGGTGTCCCCGAGGACGAAGGTTCCCAATCGTCGTCCGGGCCGGGTATCCTGCTGTCCCAACCCTGTCTTTCCACCATTACCTATACCTAACCCCCTTAGCAGTTTCCGAAGCGCTATAGATGGGGACGACCCCTGCCTGCCCCAAGCAGAAAAAGAGAGAAAAGGGGTCCCCCGGCAGCCGAAGCCGCCGAGGGGTTGATCACATATTGTCGAGCGCCTCCCGAACAAGCCGGAAGACCTGCCTCTGCCAGTCTGCAAGGTCAGTCGGTATTGCCTGCCAGACCCCATAGTCGAGCCTGACCTGTTCCTCGCCTTCCTCGTCCACCCTATAGGCGAAGCTGCCACCTTCGGGGCCAAGGAACACCACATTGCAATCCGACATCCAGAGGCCTGCCAGCTGTTCGGCATCGACCTCCAGACCGTAGGGCAGCCACCAGCGCCCGTCGCGCTGTACCAGAGGATAGGGCTCAGTCATTGCCGCCCCCCAGCCTTCGCGTTACGACGTAGTCAGCCAGAACCTC
Source organism: Pseudogemmobacter sp. TB195 (assembly GCF_058313095.1). Classification (NCBI taxonomy): domain Bacteria; kingdom Pseudomonadati; phylum Pseudomonadota; class Alphaproteobacteria; order Rhodobacterales; family Paracoccaceae; genus Pseudogemmobacter; species Pseudogemmobacter sp. TB195. The sequence goes on along the minus strand of NZ_JBZEGG010000028.1, from coordinate 85,880 downwards.
CCGGAAATGCTCAGCATCCCAGAAGCCCTGCGCCTGCGCCGCCCGATCTTCGGCCACAGAACGAGAAAGGCCGCCATCATATTGCATGATCGCGGCCCGTTCCTCGAAAGCATCAATGTCAGGAATCAGTGGCATGGCGGCAGGCCCACCCGTTCCACGATCTCCCGCTTCTGCTCGTCGCTGATCCCGGCAGAGTAGATGCCATAGGTCATGCGGTTCTCTGACCTTGCCGACTGGTGGCCGACGATGGACGCAGTGAAGTGCTCCGGGACGCCTGCCCGTTCGCACTGGGTCACGAACCACTTCCGGGTACTATGGAACACCACGCCGGACCGTGAGAGCCCCAGAGAGGTCCGCAGGGACGCAAACCGCTTGGTAACCACCGACACCGTCAGGTCAGGAAACAGCCGCCCCTGTCCAGGCAGCCGAGCCAGCAGCGGGGTCAGTGCCGAGTGCAGTGGAATAGAGCGTTCCGCCGCATCCGTCTTCAACGACCGGACCTCGTTGGGGCGTATCCAGGCGAACCAGCCGAGATTGCCCTTCCAGACCAGATCCCCCCGAACCAGCCCCACCGCTTCACCCGCCCGCATCCCGGTCATCAAGCAGAAGGTCAGCACATCACCGATGCGGGGATCATCCTGAGCCAGCAATAGCCTGACCTCGGCATCGGTCAGCGCGGCATAGCTCCGGTTCTTGCCTTTGGCTTCGACCCTGACCGTGCTGAAGGGGTTGGCCACCAACTCCCCCTCATAGACCGCCCAGTCGAGGAAATGGCCGACCTGACTGACCGTTCTGCGCTGCGTCCTCGCGGTGATCGTGTCACCATTGCTGGCCGCCACCAATTGATCCAGCCCATAGCCACGGGTCCGCCACGACTTCCCGGTATGCCGCCCCAGCAGCGCCACTTTCCTGACGAAAGCCAGCGCATCTTCGCGGGTGATTGCCCCGATCGGCCTTGCACCGTAGGCTGAGGCGAACAGCCCGACCGAGAACCGCACCGACTTGAAGCCCCCGTGCTGCAGCTCACCCGACCGCCGGTTGAGATAGAGGCGGGCAAGCTCTTTGACCGTCCTGCGCCCCACGATCACCACCGGAGAGAAGACCGGCGGCGTCACCACAACCGGGGCTGGCTTTTCCACCACCTGCCCCTGCTTCGCCTTCGCTATGACCTCCTCGTACTTCGCATTGACCTCGGCAGCCCGCGCCCTTGCCACCCGAGCATCACCCGTCTTCAGCGACTGCTTCATGGCCTGACCGAGAAGACCCTGAAGTTCCTTGGGGTAGTTGCGCCGAAACAGCCAGGTCTGCTGCTTGAGATAGGCGTACTGAATACGCACAGACATACGTCCTCCTTCTGGGGCTTTCGCCCCAAGGTTAGAGATACTGAGTATTTTCTGATTGATTTCTGCCGCTTAGATGGAAATATGAGTTCCCAGCCGACGCCGCCTCACTGCCACATCATTAGCGCGCCGATGAACAGCGTTGAGGCCAGTGACGGGCTGAACTGCCCGATCACCCAGAGGACAGCAATGACCAGCAGGTCTCTCGGCACCAGCATAAAGCCCCCGGCGATGACGCCGAGGATCGCAAGAATATTCATAGGATAAGCTCCTGTTTCTGCTTCTTTATTCAGATGGGGAGCTTTTCTCGGTTTATGGTGGGAGTGACTTTTTAGCGTTATGCCTTCAACGTCAGCTATGCGGGACGGAGCGGTCGTTCGATGGTCAGCAGACTTCTATACCTTTGCTCTGCTTGAGAAAGGCAATGAGACGATCAAACTCAACCTTGGTAAATCTGTCCGACAGAAATTTCGATTCTGGTTGAGAGGCTATGAACGAGGCAATCTTGTGCGCATAGTCGGTCGAGAGTGGCGTGCAAAGGTGATACCCGATTAGTTCTGCCACATTAACCGGCAAGAAACCGGCATCTCCTACTTCTTCAACAATGCATCTCCAATTCTCGTTGGGAAGAACGAAGTCCCGCTCCGGGGCCCCAACGTCAACAAGAATAAAAACCATCGCTGCTCCACTGCCGAAACCTCACCAGTGATTGGTTGCACGCGGTTTGTGTTCAGCAAATGGTATGCCTATTACCTATTGACGACGTACCGCCTAAATGATGGCGACACGATTGCGGACCTGCCAGCTTTGGCCTGATCTGCCATCGCGAATATCGCCCCACCCACTGCTCCGCGTGCGCTTTACGACACGTCATGACGCAGCGGTATCATTGCGCAGTTCCACCAAAGACAAGAGGATGAACAGGAAAACGACATCAGACCGAGGCCGGAATGGCTGCGCAAGCGATCCCTGCCCCTCCTGGCCTCGACGGGGCAAGTGACTGTATTGGACGGAAATCGACACCAGGCTGCGACCTGACCTGCGATTGTGACGGCCCGTGAGAGGTCCGGCCTGAGACGGATGGAGGAAAGACGATGACTGACGCCTATATCTATGACGCTTTGCGCAGCCCGCGCGGGCGCGGGCGCCCGGATGGCGCGCTGCATGAGGTCACCTCGGTCGCGCTTTCGGCGCAGATGCTGAACGCGGTGCAGACCCGCAACGGGCTGCAAGGCCATGCGGTCGAGGATGTGATCTGGGGCAATGTCACGCAAGTGGGGGAACAGGGCGGCTGCCTGGCGCGCTCGGCGGTGCTGCTCTCGGATCTGGACGAGGCGATCCCCGGCCTCTCGATCAACCGGTTTTGTGCCAGCGGCATGGAGGCGGTGAACCTTGCCGCCAACCAGGTGAAGGCCGGCGCGGGGCAGGCCTATATCGCCGGTGGCGTCGAGATGATGAGCCGGGTCGCCATGGGCTCGGACGGGGCAGCGATTGCGGTGGACCCGGCGCTGACCTTTAAAACCCATTTCGTGCCGCAGGGGATTTCCGCGGATATCATCGCGACAAAATTCGGCATTTCGCGCGCAGCGGCAGACCAGCTGGCCGCCGAAAGCCAGGCCCGGGCGGCGGCGGCCTGGGCGGATCAGCGTTTCGCAAAATCCATCGTGCCGGTCAAAGATATCAACGGGCTCACCATCCTTGACCATGACGAGTATATGCGCCCCGGCACCACGGCCGAGGCCCTGGGCGCGCTGAAAGCCAGTTTCAGAGACATCGGCGAGGTAATGCCCGGTTTCGACAGGATTGCCCTGATGAAATACCCCGAGCTGGAGCGTGTTGACCATATCCACCATGCCGGGAATTCCTCGGGGATTGTCGATGGCGCGGCGGCGGTGCTGATCGGCAGTGCCGCGTTTGGCAAAGCGCATGGGCTGAAGCCGCGCGCGCGGATCCGCGCCACCGCCAAGATCGGCACCGATCCGACGATCATGCTGACCGGCCCGGTGCCGGTGACGGAAAAGATCCTGAAGGAGTCCGGCCTCAGAATCGGCGATATCGACCTGTTCGAGGTCAATGAGGCCTTTGCTGCGGTGGTTTTGCGGTTCATGCAGGCGTTCAACGTCTCGCCTGATCGCGTGAACGTCAATGGCGGGGCGATCGCGATGGGGCACCCGCTGGGCGCTTCGGGCGCGATCATCATCGGCACGCTGCTGGACGAAATGGAGCGGCGCGATCTGACCCTTGGCCTTGCCACTTTGTGCATCGCATCTGGCATGGGCGCCGCCACCATCATCGAGAGGGTCTGATGAAAAAGCTCGATCTGACAAAGGTTCCGGTCAAGACCGGCTCCATCTACCCCTCGCCCTATGCTGAAATGATGGAGGGGCGCTCAAGCCTGCGGCTCGGACAGGCGGCGGGGCTGACGCAATTCGGCGTCAATCTGGTAACGCTGAAACCCGGCGCGCTGTCGAGTTTACGCCACTGGCACAGGGCGGAAGACGAATTCGTCATGATGGTGGCGGGCGAATGCGTGATGATCACCGATGACGGTGAAGAGATCATGCGCGTGGGCGATTGCGCCGGTTTTCCCGCCGGGACGCCGGACGGGCATCAATTCATCAACCGGGGAGATACGCCGGCGGTGTTCGTCGTCATCGGCGCGAAGGCCCGCGAAGAGGTGGTGACCTATTCAGATGTCGACATGGTGCTGACCGTCACAGATGGCGCCGGTGTTTGCACCCATAAGGACGGGCGCCCCTGGCAGCCCGAGGGAGAGGAAAATGGCTGATTTCATCTGGGATCTCGACGCAGACGGCGTGGCGACCATCACCTGGGACACCCCGGGCAAGTCGATGAATGTCATGTCGATGGCGGGTTTTGCCGAACTTGATGCACTGATCGACCGGGCGCTGGCCGACATGGCCGTGAAGGGGGTGGTGATCACCTCGGGCAAGAAGGATTTCGCCGGCGGCATGGATCTGAATGTGCTGGCGGGGATGCGGGCGGGGGGTGCCCAGGCGATCTTTGACGGCGCGATGCAGATGCATACTGTGCTGCGCAAGATCGAACTCGCGGGCATGGATTTCAGGACGAAAAAGGGGGCCAAACCCATCGTGGCGGCGCTGCCCGGCACCGCGCTCGGCATCGGGCTTGAGCTGCCGCTGGCCACCCATCGCATCTTTGCCGCCGATAACCCGAAGGCGAAGATCGGATTGCCGGAAATCAAGGTTGGTATCTTCCCCGGCGGCGGCGGCACCACGCGGGTGTCGCGGAAGCTTGGCGCGATGATGGCCGCACCCATCCTGCTGGAAGGCAAGCTTTCGGATCCGAAGGGCGCGAAAACGGCCGGGCTGATTGATGAGGTGGTGCCCGCGGATGATCTGATCGGGGCCGCAAAAGCCTGGGTTCTGGCCGCGAAAGACGCGGATCTGGTGAAGCCCTGGGATGACAAAGGGTATAAATTCCCCGGCGGCGCGCCCTATCATCCGGCAGGGTTCATGACCTTTGTCGGCGCCTCGGCTATAGTGAACGGCAAGACGCAAGGCGTGTTTCCGGCGGCGAAGGCGCTGCTATCGGCGGTTTATGAAGGCTCGCTGGTGCCCTTTGACCAGGCGCTGAAGATCGAGGCACGGCAGTTTACCTCTGTGCTGATGAACCCGTCTTCTTCAGCAATGATCCGGTCTTTGTTCATTAACAAAGAGGCGCTTGAGAAAGGCGCGAACCGGCCCAAAGCCGCCGATCAGTCGGTGAAACGGCTGGGCGTGCTGGGCGCCGGCATGATGGGCGCCGGTATCGCCTATGTCGCGGCCAATGCCGGGATCGAGGTCGTGCTTATCGACGCGACGCAAGAGGCCGCCGACCGGGGCCGCGCGCATTCGGAAAGCCTGCTCGACAAGGGCGAGAAGCGTGGCAAGGTGACGGCTGCGAGGAAAGACGAGGTGCTGGGCCTCATCACCGCCACCACCGATTATGCCAGCCTGAAAGGGGTCGACCTGATCGTCGAGGCGGTGTTCGAAGACCCGAAGGTCAAGGCAGGCGTCACAAAGCTGGCCGAAGAGGCCGCAGGTCCGGAGGTCATTTTCGCGACCAATACCTCGACCCTCCCGATCACCGGGCTGGCGGCGGCGAGTGCGCGCCCCGAAAATTACATCGGCATCCATTTCTTCAGCCCCGTCGACAAGATGATGCTGGTCGAGATCATTCGCGGCAGGAAAACCGGAGACCGCGCCGTAGCGAAGGCGCTCGATTTCGTGCGCCAGATCCGCAAGACGCCGATTGTGGTCAATGATGCGCGCTTCTTCTACGCCAATCGCTGCATCATTCCGTACATCAACGAAGGCATCCGCATGGTCGCCGAAGGCACCGAACCGGCGCTGGTCGAAAATGCCGCGAAACTTCTGGGGATGCCGCTTGGGCCGTTGCAGCTTGTCGATGAGACCTCGATCGAGCTTGGGGTGAAGATCGCGAAGGCCACCAAAGCCGCGATGGGCGCCGATTATCCCGATGAGGCGGTCGACAGGGTGATCTTCTGGATGGCGGATCAGGGACGGCTGGGCCGCAAGACCAATGCCGGGTTTTATGATTACAGCGACAAGGGCGAACGCCTGGGGCTCTGGGAGGGGCTGGCCGGGAAATACCCCGCCGACAAAGTGCAGCTCTCGCTTGCCGATGTGCAGCACCGGCTGATGATGGCGCAGGTGCTGGAGGCTGTCCGGGCGCTGGAGGAAGGTGTGTTGACGGATATCCGCGAAGGTGATGTCGGCGCGATCCTCGGCTGGGGGTTTGCGCCCTGGTCAGGCGGGCCATTCGGCTGGCTCGACATTATCGGGGCGGCGCGTGCCGTGCAGATCTGCCGTGAGCTGACCGCGCAATTCGGGCACCGCTTCGAGGCTCCCGCCCTTCTGCGCGAGATGGCGGAAAAGGGGACGGGCTTTTACGGCCAGCCCGGCGAAACCAGGGCCGCCTGACCCCGCACCCCGGGATCAGCCAGAGAAACACAGTCGGGAGAAAACTCCGGATCCGCCAGGCGGGCCCGGGCTTTTCTCTGCAGCGATGCGGCGCTAGTCTCGCCGCTGATCCCGGCGCAGGGCGCCGGCAGTAAACAGGGACGTCCGGATATGATCAGAGGCTTTCAGAGCCAGGGAATGCGGCTGGCTTCCGTCCCGCCGGAAAACTTTATCCCCGCGACCTTTGGCCGGCTCAGCCCCGAAACCCCGGTTCTGCCGGGGGACAGCTCTGCCGCCACTGCGGCGCTGCGCGAGATGGTCTGGATCGACATCGAGGCGCCGACCCATGCCGAGGAAGACCTGATCGAGAACGCGCTCGGCTTTGGCATTCCGACCCGCGAAGATATGCAGGAAATCGAGCCCTCGTCGCGGATCTATGTCGAAGATGGCGTGCTTTATCTGACCGCCCAGGTGCTGGCCTCGCCCGATATGAAACAGCTTATGATCGGGCCGGTGACCTTCATGGTGCAACCCGCCCGGCTGGTGACGGTGCATTACCACCGCCCCGGCTCTTTCGCGTTTTTCGCCGATTGGGCGGCGCGCCATGACACGCCCTGTTCGACCGGCATCGCCACCCTTCTCGGGCTGATGGAGGCGATGGTCGACCGGCTTGCCGATATCCTGGAAAACGAGGCCCGCCAGCTGGATGATCTGTCAAAGACGATCTTTGACAGCCGCAAGGCCGCCAGCGATGCGCTGTCGGGCGTGGTGACCCGGATCGGTGCTGCCGAAGACCGCAACGGCAAGATCAATGAAAGCCTTGCGACGATCCAGCGGGTGCTGGGCTATCTTTCGGTGCCCGGCGCTGTGGCCGCGAAAGAGGCCCTGAAGGGCATCGACCGCGACCAGCTGAAAAGCCTGATCCATGACGTGCGGTCCCTGCGTGAAGTGGCGGCGGTTCAGGCAGAGAAAGTGCGGTTTCAGCTGGATGCGACGCTGGGTGTGATCAATATCCGCCAGTCCGACATCATCAAGGTCTTCTCGGTGGTGGCCTTCGTCTTCCTGCCACCGACCCTGATCGCCAGCATCTATGGCATGAATTTCGAACATATGCCGGAACTTGCGGTGAAATGGGGCTATCCGGCGGCGCTGGTGATGATGGTCGTTTCGGCCGTGGCGCCCTGGATGTTCTTTCGCTGGAAGAAATGGCTCTGAGCCGGGTCGGTCCTCACCTTCACCCCGCTGTTGCAATCGGCGGTTAGGGAACAGGTCGCAACGATCTGAGGTGCTGCCATGACCCCCCGCCTGCTTTCCGCAGTTTCCGTTTTCGCCCTGCTGGCGAGCCCGGCGCTCTCCCAGAGCTTCAACCGCATCGCGTCTTTCCCGGTGATCGCCAATATGGCGGATGGCGAGGACAAATCGCGTGAATCCTCGGCCGAGATCGTCTCGGTCTCGAAGGACGGCAACACGCTGATCTATACTGACAGCCCGCTGGGCGGCGTAGGCCTGATCGACATCACCGATGCCAAAGCCCCGAAACCGCTTGGCAATATCGACCTGCATGGCGAGCCGACCACCGCCTATATCATCGGCGACAAGGCCGTGGTGGGCGTCAATACCTCGGAAAGCTATGCCAATCCCTCGGGCCGTCTCGCGATCATCGACATTGCGACGGCAACCGAGACCGGATCCTGCGATCTGGGCGGTCAGCCGGATTCGGTCGCGGTGGCACCAGATGAAAGCTTTATCGCGGTCGCAATCGAGAATGAGCGCGATGAAGACCTGGGCGATGGCGGCCTGCCGCAGATGCCGGCGGGCTATGTGGTGAAACTGCCGCTGAAAGACGGCGCCCCCGATTGCGCGGCCTTGCAAAAGATCGACATGACCGGCCTTGCAAGCATTGGCGGCGAAGATCCCGAACCGGAATTCGTCGATATCAATGCGGCCGGCGAGATCGTCGTCACGCTGCAGGAAAACAACCATATCGTGGTGATCGGCGCGGACGGCCAGATCGCCGCGCATTTCTCTGCCGGCGAGGTCGTGCTGGAGAATGTCGATACCAAAACCGACGGCAAGCTCGACTTCACCACCACAACCGACCCGATCCCGCGCGAACCCGATGGCGTGCAATGGATCGACAATGACCATTTCGCCACCGCCAATGAAGGCGACTGGAAGGGCGGCTCGCGCGGGTTCACGATCTGGAAAAAGGACGGCACGATCGTCTGGGAGTCCGGCAACAGCCTGGAACATGCAATCATCGAGATCGGCCATTACCCCGAAAAACGCTCGAAAGCCAAAGGGATCGAGCCGGAGGGCATGGAATTCGCCCGTTTCGGCGATACGCCCTATCTGTTCGTTCTGTCCGAGCGCGGATCGGTCGCGGCGGTCTATGATGTGACCGACCTTGCCGCCCCGAAACTGACCCAGCTGCTGCCTTCGGGGATTTCGCCCGAAGGCGTGATGGCAATCCCTTCGCGCGACCTGCTGGTCACCGCGAATGAGGCCGATCTGGGCGAGGACGGCGCCGCGCGGGCGCATGTGATGATCTATGAGCTGAGCGATGCCGCGCCCGCCTATCCGATGCTGACCTCTGCCGGGGCAGAGAAGCTGATCGGCTGGGGCGCGCTTGGGGCGCTGGCCTCGGTTGAGGGCGTCGAAGGTCGCCTTTTCGCCGCCTCCGACAGCGTCTATTCGGCAATGCCCTCGATCTATGAGATCGACATCACGCAAAGCCCGGCGAAGATCGTCGCACAAACCGTGGTGACGCGCGGCGGCCAGCCGGCGCAGAAGCTCGATATCGAAGGGCTGACCTCGGATAGCGAAGGCGGCTTCTGGCTGGCGAATGAGGGCAATGCCGAGAAACTGGTGCCGCATGCGATCCTGCGCGTGAATGCAAAGGGCGAGATCAGGGAAGAGATCTCGCTGCCGGTTGAACTGCTGGCGCATCAGACCCGGTTTGGCGCCGAAGGGATCGCGAAGGTCGGCAATGTTCTCTGGGTCGCGATGCAGCGCGAATGGGGCGATGATCCGAAGGGTCAGGTGAAGCTGCTGGCCTATGACCTTGACGCAAAGGAATGGAGCGCCGTTGCCTATCCGCTGGAGCCGAAGGGCGAGGGCTGGATGGGGCTGTCGGAACTGACCGTCCATGGCGATCATGCCTATGTCATCGAACGCGACAATCTTATCGGCGATGCGGCGGTGGTGAAAAAGATCTTCCGCGTGAAGCTGGCCGATCTGAAGCCGGTGAAACTGGGCGAGACCCTGCCCGTCATCACCAAGGAAGAGGTTCGCGACCTGATCCCTGAGCTGAAATCGCTGACCAATGGCTATGTGGTCGACAAGGTTGAAGGTCTGGCATTCGATCACGAGGGCAATGCCTGGATCGTCACCGATAATGACGGCGTCGATGACAGTTCGGGCGAGACCCTGTTCTGGAACGCCGGCAAGCTCTGATCAGCCGCTTCTCTCACTGATAAAAGGCCGGGCTCCACCCGGCCTTTTCCTGTTCTGCGCCAGACCGCGTGGCAGAAATCCCCCCTTGCGGAGGGTCTTGTGCCAGCGGATCCTGCGGCGGTTCTGCCCTTTCGTACCAGGTATCATGTCGCCGCAGCCCCGCACCACCCGCAGCCTTGAACGCCATATGGGCACAAGGGTGCGCGCCGCCCTGCCCTATGGCCTCGCAGAGCTGGTGATGTTCGTGCTGAAACAGGGCTGGGCCTGCCTGTTTGGTGGCTTGTTGCTGGTGGCGATCCTGATCAGCCGCGCGGTCTGGCACCCCGACTGGGCGCTGGCGCGCTACGATTTTCTGTTTCTCTTCGCGATTGCCACCCAGGCCCTGTTTCTCTGGACCAGGCTCGAGACCTGGGACGAGGCGCGTGTTATCCTCCTCTTCCACCTGACCGGCACCGCGATGGAATGGTTCAAGGTCAGCGCCGGGTCATGGGCCTATCCCGAACCGGGGCTGCTGAAGCTGATGGGCGTGCCGCTGTTCTCGGGCTTCATGTATGCGGCGGTGGGCAGCTATATGGTTCGGGTGATCCGCATTTTTGAGATGCGCTTTGCGCCTTATCCACGGTTCTGGATGACCTGGATCCTGGCGGGCGCGATCTATGTGAATTTCTTCAGCCATCACGTCCTGCCCGATATCCGTATCATCCTGTTTGCCGCCACGGTGCTTTTGTTCGGCCGCACCCGGATCTGGTTCCGCATCTCGGACCGGGACTGGTGGATGCCGCTGCCGGTTGCCGCCTTCCTGTCATCACTGGCGCTGTGGATCGCCGAGAATATCGGAACCCTGACCGGCACATGGCTTTATGCCGGGCAGCGACCGGACCACCTCGTCAGCTTTGCCAAGATCGGGTCCTGGTATCTGTTGCTCTATGTGGCCTTTGTGACGGTCTCGCTGGTCAGCCGCGAGGCGCTTTACCCGCCCGGGCGCCCGCTGCCCCGCGCCACAAACCGGGATGCGATCAGATCAGCCCGCGCCACATCAGAAAGCCCACAAATCCCGCTGCAACCACAATCAGCGAGAAGGCAATCGAGGTAAGCACACTGCCACGCCCCCGGCGCCCCTCTCCCCGCGCCAGCGGCGAGAGGTAGCGCAGACAGATATCGTAATCTCGGGCGACAGAGCCCTCATCAATCTGCGCATGCAGCCTTGGATTTTGGGTCATATCCGCCGCCTGGGCGAGCGCCGCTGCCGATTTGCGAACGCGGCGCGGCAATCTGCGCCCGGCATGACGCAGCTTCTGATCGAAATCGCGCCCACGCGCGCCGACCCGCTCGACGAGCAGCTCTTCGACCCTGCCGGCCATCTGGCGGATGGTGACCGCGCTCATGATCTGTCCTCACAATCTGCGGAAATTATCCGTTTTACCTGAGGTTTTCGCAACAGCTCTGGTTCGGGACAATTCGTTTCGATATGGAAACGTTCATGCTTGCAACAGTCCGTCACCCCGCTTCCGCCCCCGATGGCTCTGTGCCGCTCCTGATTGTGCATGGCCTGTTTGGCTCGGCGCGCAACTGGAGCGCAATTGCACGCCGGCTGGCCGACCGGCGCGATGTGGTGGCGGTGGATATGCGCAACCATGGCGAAAGCCCGCGCGCCGGGGTCCAGGATTATCCGTCGATGGCCGGGGATCTGGCCGAAGTGATCGAAAGCCTAGGCGGTAAGGTCGATCTTCTGGGCCATTCGATGGGCGGCAAGGCGGCGATGCAGCTGGCCCTGACCAAAGCCGCGCTGATCCGCCGCCTGATCGTCGCCGATATCGCGCCGGTCGCCTATAATCACGATCAAAGCCCGCATATCCACGCGATGCGGGGGCTGGATCTGACCGGCCTGACCTCGCGCGGCGAGGCCGACCGGCGGCTCCAGGCCCTTGTCGAAGACCCGGCATTGCGCGCGTTTTTCCTGCAATCGCTGGATCTCAAGGCGGCAGGCGGGCCGGTCTGGCGGCTCAACCTTGATGTGCTGGAACGCGATATGGCAAGGATCATCGGCTGGCCGGGGACGGAAGGCCATTTCGACGGCCCGACCCTTTTCCTGACCGGCGCCGAAAGCCATTACGTCCGCCCCGAACATCGCGAAACGATCCGCACGCTGTTTCCGCATGCGCGTTTCGCAAAGCTGCCAGGCGCCGGCCATTGGCTCCATGCCGAGAAGCCGCGTGAATTCGAAGAAACGGTCCGCGTCTTTCTGAACGCCTGACCCCGGGTCAGAGATCTGGTTCCGGATCAGCCGCAGCGGGGGCCACAACCGGCGCCCAGAACGGCGGCATCTTGTTGAGCGTTTCCCAAAGCCCGGTCGCTCGTTTCAGGGCCGCCATTGCCGCCTGGCTCCCGCCCTCGCGCCCCTTTTGCCGCGCATTGGCGAGGTCATTCAGGAGGCCCAGTTCATCCTGCAATTCCTGCATCCGGGCCAGGAACAGCTGCCAGCCTTCCGCCGGCCAGAAATCCTGGAAAAACTCGCCCAGATAGCGCAAAGTCTTCAGATCCTTGCGGAAATCATGCCGCGCGACCTCTTCCATCTTCGCGGGGTCATCGCCATGGCTGCGCGCGGCCCGCCAGGCATCCCCCATCACCAGCCCGGCGAGCAGGCGCACCGGCGCGGCCCGCACGATCTGGCTGCGCCGGTTCTGTTTGAACAGCTCCTGCGAGCCGTAAAGCTTCAAAAGCCCAGGCGCGAAACCGACCGCCTTGCTCTCGCGCAACATCTTGCGGGTCTTGCGGCGGATCTCCAGCGTGCGACGCCCGAGCGCCTCACCGTCGCCCGGATGCGAGGCGAGGAAAACATCGGCATCGCGCACCTCGCCAAGCGCCCGGAACAGCCGTTTTGCGGCTGACCGCACCTGGCCCGCCTGTTTGCGCCTGAGGATCGGCGCGAAAGCATCCAGCGCCGTCGTCAGCCGGCGCAGCGCGACCCGGGCCTTATGCGGGCCGCTTTCGTCTTCGGTTTCCAGAAAAACCGCCAGCTGCCGGTCGAGCGCGGCGCAGCAGCCGATGATCAGCTGTCCAAGGGCGTCCTCGCAGCTGGTGTCCGGCGAGAGGACGGGCATGGGCGTTACGGCTTCGGTCACATCACTCCCCAGGGGCATACGCCCGCGTTATATCCCGGCAATGTGGATCGCCTGCGTGAAGTTTTTGTAACAATGCCGCAAAGCCAGGCAGATTCAGCAAGATTGGCATATGATCTGGAACGTTCTATCTCTTGGAACGATCCAGGATAATTCTCATCTGCGGCATCACGCGAAACAACGCCCGCAATCCAGGGGCGAGGTCCGGCGCATGGTCAGCACCTCGGCCGCGCGCGGCTGCGATTGTCCTGCGACGGAGGAGTGGGGTGATCCCGGACATCGCCGTTCATGACACTGATACGGTGCGATTTTTGTTCAATGAGGACCCCGTCTCGCTGGTCGCGGGAATGTCGGCCCCGGGCATGGGTCAGGGGAGTGGCTTCAGCCATACCGGTCTGGCAGATGCCATCGGGCGCCATGGTGCAAAGCCATGAGAGCCCTACCCATCCCTTCTCCGCCACCGGTCTCTGCATCACCGGAGGCGCCGGGATCATCACCGACGCCGAGGCCGCGGCCCATATCAAAGTTGGCGCCACTGTCACCGTCTTCTCCTACTCGGCCCTTGGCTGCCCGGATTTCGAGCTGCGCGCCCTTGGTGTGTGCTTCAGAAGAAGCAACATCCGCCCGGGATCACCATGCTGCACCTGAGCGCGGCTGACGATATATCTGGCGTCAAGTGGATCGACTGGCTCGCGCAGGTCGGGCTGATCTCAAAGGTTCTGGTCGGGTCTTACCCTGCCAACGGCTCGCAAATGCCGACGCCGGAGTTCTGGAAGATGATCACCGAAGACGAGGTCGTGGTCTGGAAAACCTCGTCGGGGATTGTGTTCGATATGCTGCGCGATGAACGCGTGTGCCGCAAGCTGGCCGATTACCCGCCGCGCCGAGTTTGGTGACGAGACCTGATTACACTTTCCGAACATTTATTCCGATATTTGCACGCTCCGCATCTCCACTTCCGACACAAATGGCAACCTTACCTATGGATATCAGGGTGCCTGTCTTGGCGGCCGGGAACAGGCAATCGCCACCCGCAACAAAGGCGAACTGGTGATAGCCCAGGTTTCGCGGAAACCTGGGCCGGATTCCTGAGAACGCTTGATGTGCGCGTTCCGGGGAATCTGCTGGATCTCGTGGTCCTGGATCCCCATCAGCGCCAGACTACTTGAACCGATTACAACCCGGCGATTTCCGAGCAGATCCTGCGCCCCGGAGAGAGCTTTACCCGAGCCGAACACAGGATCGAACAAGCCATCGCGCGCCGCGAAGGAACTGAAGGGTGGACAGACCGCCAATCACGGTTTCGGGATTTCCGTCATGGTGACGCGTATCGTGCTGGAAGAAGGTCATCCACAGGCGGTAACCCCGGCAAACGAACAAGGTGCGATGGGCCGCAAGTGCCGGACCGACTACACCCCCAATTCATTTGCCTATGTGCCCTCAGCGCAGCAAGTCATCTATTTCCAGGGCGCGGGTTCGAGATGTCGTTCCTGTCCTTCCCGAGATGGATACCGAGTGCAATGTCAGTGTCGCGAAATCTGGTAAAAGACCCGTCTGACCGCCGGTTGCGGCGGGTTTGTCGACATCACTTCGCATGCGAGGACGTTCGTCTTCTCGGGCTGGCTCCAGACAAAAGCGGAGGTCGGATTGACAGGATCCGGCTTTTCTTTTGCAATAGCTGTCAAATTTATCAGGATGGTTGAGAAATTCGAACTTGTCACTTTCTCTGCTGCGCGCCCGCGACATCCCGCCACGAGCTGGGGACGGGTCCGAGTTGCGGAAAACGCGATACGCATGCCGCTCTCGCTCCATGGCTCCGGGCCGATGGGATGGCCACCATGAGCGCGGTGCATCTGAACCGCAATGGGCAGATAGTCGGGATCCGGCTCGAAAATCCGGCACAGCTGACCTGTTTCAGTGCCGATATGCTGGCGCAATTTGCCCCCCTTCTCGACGCGATTGAGACAAGCCAAGCGCGCCGGGCGCTGGTCACCGCTACACCGGAAAAATGCTCCTGCCCGGGTGCCGATATCACCGGCTGGAGCGGGCTGAGCCCCCGGGATTTCGCCCGGCATTGGGTGCGTAGTGGGCATCGGATCTTCGACCGGCTGGCGCGACCGGCGCAGCCGATGTTTACCTTGATGGAGAGTCACGCTTTTGGCGGCGGGCTGGAGCTGACATGCGCCTGCGACCTGCGCGTGATGGTGCCGGGCGCGACGATTTCACTGCCGAAAACCGGCCTCGGCATCGCGCCGGACTCGTCGCGAACGCAGCTTTCTCGCGAAAGCTCGCGTAAGTGGTCCTACAAGAAATATCATTTTTCGGACGCCTGACGCCCCACAGAGGTCACATTGGCCTGAGCTAATTACATAAATCGTACATAATTCCTCGCCGCCGCTCGCAAGATCGCCAAACAGGCGATCTTGCGAGCGGCGGCATGAACCAAAAAGGCCTTGGCCGCGAAAACGGTCGCTGCGGGCGTGAGGACTATCTCGAACCGAAATCGGTGGTCAGGCGCATCGGTCGCACGTAGGCGAACTGGATGCGGTGAGCCGGTCAGAAATCCACCAGCGGCTGATGCAGGACCTGAAGGCGCGACGGCTCCTCGCCCGCCATCGCGCGTAAGAGCATCTCGCCCATGCTGCGCCCCGCAAGGCGGAGGTCTTCCACCATCGTGTCGATCCGGGGCCGCATCAGATCGAAAATCGCCGAGGCGCGCTTGGCCACGACATCGATCTCGCGCCCGGGCACCAGCCCGCAATCGCTGATCGCGGCCAGCGCGGCCATCGCCGAGACCTCGCCCACGCCGATGATGCCATCGGGGCGGTCCGGCTGCGACAGGCGCTGGCGCAGCCAGGCCATGGTCTCGGCCGCGGATGTGTCGAGGCTGATCGCTTCGGGAATCTCACAGCTGATGCCTGCCGCCTTTGCCGCTGCCACAGCCCCCCAGCGAAGATGCTGCGCGAAGGAGAAATTCGCCGGGGGCAGCACGATCATCAGGCGTTTGCGGCCCCGGGCGATCAGCCGCTCGACCGCGATACGGGCGAAGGCTTCATTGTCGTAATCGACCCAGGGGTGGGGGGTGGAAAACTCGGTGCGGCCATGGCTGACAAAGGGAAAACCCTGTTCCAGCAGATAGCGCACGCGCGGGTCAAAGGGCTCGGTCCGGTTGAAGATGACACCGTCGCCCAGCCGCGCCTCGACGATACGGCGAACCGAGGACAGCCGGTCGCTGCCGAGAATATCGGGGAAGATCGTCACCGAATAGCCGGTGCCGGTCAGCGCGTCAGACAGGCCGCCGATCAGCTCATGGGTAAAACCGAGGAATTCATGGTCGAGGTTCAGCACCAGCTGCACCACCCGCGTGCGTCCGGTGCGCAGTCTTTGTGCCGCGCGATCAGGCACATAGCCAAGCCGGTCTGCCGCTGCCCTGACCAGATCCCGCGTCGAGGCTTTGATCTGCGGATCCAGCGCCAGCGCCCGCGACACGGTCGTGACCGCCAGGCCGGTCTCGGCCGCAATGGTGCGCAGGGTCGGGCGGGATTTTGCCCGGCCACCAGCGCGGCGCAACAGCGGATCGGCAGGAGTGGTTGGACGGTCGGTCAGGGGCTTCACTCCGGGGCGTGTGCGGGGGCGGACACGCCGGCCCGTGTTGCCATGGCGTGAGCCCGGAGTATGACAAAAAAATGCAACGATACAACTGAAGAACTGAATCTGAGAAACTTCGCGATATTTCCGCACCATAGCGCAAAAATCGGTTATTTTTCTGCATTGCAGCAATGTGGAGCGGCAGAAAGAAACAGTTGACGGGCAGCCATATTGTAACGTTTCAATAATCTGTTCCCGTAAGGGGCTTAACATCTGGGAGGATGCGATGAGGAAGATGACAAAGGGCATGGTCTCGGCGCTGGCGCTGACCTTCGGCCTCGCCTCAATGGCGGCGGCGGAAGATGTGGAAGTGCTGCACTGGTGGACCGCAGGCGGTGAGGCGGCAGCGCTGAACGTACTGAAAGAGGATCTTGCCTCGCAAGGCATCGGCTGGGTCGACATGCCGGTGGCCGGTGGCGGCGGCGAGGCGGCGATGACCGCGCTTTCGGCGCGTGTGACCGCAGGCGACCCGCCGACTGCGGTGCAGATGCTGGGCTTTGACATCACCGACTGGGCAGAACAGGGCGTGCTCGGCAATCTCGACGCGGTCGCGGGCCCGGAAGGCTGGGACAAGGTGATCCCGGCGGCGCTCCAGGCCTTTTCCAAACATGACGGCCACTGGATCGCGGCGCCGGTCAATGTGCATTCGACCAACTGGGTCTGGATCTCGAAAGCGGCACTGGACAAGACCGGTCTGGGCGAGCCGACCAATTGGGACGAGCTGATCGCGGTTCTCGACAAGATGAAGGAAAACGGCATCACGCCTCTGGCCCATGGTGGCCAGCCCTGGCAGGATGCGACGATTTTCGACAGCCTCGTGCTGGCCCAGGGCAATGATTTCTACAAGGCGGCCTTTATCGACCTCGACCCAGAAGCGCTTGGCGGCGAGAAGATGGCTGCGGCTTTCGATCAGCTGATCAAGCTGCGCAGCTATGTCGATGACAATTTCTCGGGCCGCGACTGGAATCTGGCGTCGGCCATGGTGATCAATGGCGAAGCGGGCATGCAGGTCATGGGCGACTGGGCCAAGGGCGAATTCCTGAAAGCCGGACAAAAGCCGGGCGAAGGCTTTATCTGCATCCGCTTCCCCGGCACGCAGGGCGCGGTGACCTTCAATGCCGACCAGTTCGCGATGTTCAAGGTAAAGGGCGAGGAAAAGGTCAAAGCGCAGCTGGCGATGGCCTCGGCTATTGAAAGCCCGGCCTTCCAGTCGGCCTTCAACGTGGTCAAGGGCTCGGTCCCGGCGCGCACCGATGTGCCGGATACCGATTTCGATGATTGCGGCAAGAAAGGCATCAAGGATCTCGCCGAAGCCAATACCAACGGCACGCTGTTTGGGTCCATGGCGCATGGCTATGGTGCGCCGGCTGCGGTGAAAAACGCGACCTATGACGTGATCACCGCCGTCTTCAATGGCGAATATACCGATGGCGCCTCTGCCGCCACTGCCCTGAAGGACGCCGTCGCGGCCGCGCAGTAATCACGCCCGCGTTTCGATCATGGTGCGGGCGGACACCGCCCGCGCCACAAATTCCTGAACAGGAATTTGCTCAAAAATTTACGTAAATTTTTGTCGCGCCCCAGGCGCGACCGCCCCGCAAGCGGGGAATAGGGAGGGGAAATGGCATCTGCATCCGAGGCCGATTTCCGCACGAGATTGCAGGACTGGCTGCCGAAGCTGGTTCTCGCCCCATCCGTCGCGGTCACCTTGTTTTTCGTCTACGGCTTCATCCTCTTCACAGTGGTGTTGTCTTTCACCAATTCGAAAATGCTGCCGAGCTGGGATTTCGTCGGATTTTCCAATTACGTCCGGCTGTTCTCGCTGCCGCACTGGCATGTCGCCCTGAAAAACATCGCGATCTTCGCCACGCTTTACATCGTGATCTGCACCGCCATCGGGTTGATGCTGGCGATCTTCCTCGACCAGAAGATCCGGGGTGAAGGCGTTTTGCGCCCGATCTACCTCTATCCGATGGCGCTCTCGTTCATTGTCACCGGCACCGCCTGGAAATGGTTCCTCGACCCTGGCATCGGGCTGGAACATGTCATGCATCAATGGGGATGGGAGAGCTTCTCCTTCACCTGGATCAAGTCGAACACTATGGCGATCTATACGATCGTGATCGCGGCGGTCTGGCAGAGCTCGGGCTTTGTGATGGCGATGTTCCTCGCCGGCCTGCGCGGCATCGATAATGAGATCCTGAAAGCGGCACAGATCGACGGGGCCTCGAACTGGCAGCTTTACCGCCGCATTGTGATCCCGCTTTTGCGCCCGGCCTTTCTGTCGGCCTTCGTCATCCTCGCCCATCTGGCGATCAAGTCCTACGACCTTGTCATAGCCCTGACCGGCGGTGGCCCTGGCCGCGCCACCGAGATGCCCGCAACCTTCATGTATTCCTACACCTTCACCCGCAAAGAGATGGGCGTCGGCGCCTCTTCGGCGGTGATCATGCTGATGACCATTGCCGCGATCATGATCCCCTATCTCTACTCCGAACTGAAGGAGAAGAAGGAATGAGCGTCGCGACCCAGGACACCGCCGTCTCGACCGGGCGCATCACCCGCACTTTCATCTATCTGATCCTGCTGCTTTTCGCGCTGTTTTACCTGCTGCCGCTCTATGTGATGGGGATCAATTCGGTCAAACCTCTGTCCGAGATCACCGGCGGCAATATGATGTCGCTGCCGAATGAATGGACGCTCGATCCCTGGCGCTCGGCCTGGTCCACCGCCCAGATCGGCGTGCAGGCGACGGGGCTTAAGCCCTACTTCCTGACCTCGATCCTGATGGTGGTGCCGGCGGTCGCGATCTCGACCATTCTCGGCGCGATCAATGGCTATATCCTGACGAAATGGCGCTTCAGAGGCGATACAATTGTCTTCGGGCTGATGCTGTTTTCCTGCTTCATCCCGTTCCAGATCGTGCTGATCCCGATGGCGCGGGTGCTGGGGATGCTGGGGCTGGCCGGATCGGTTCCCGGCCTGATCCTCGTCCATGTCGTCTACGGCCTCGGCTTTTCGACGCTTTATTTCCGCAACTACTACGCGGCCTTCCCGACCGAGCTGGTCCGCGCAGCCCAGATCGATGGCGCGGGCTTCTTCCGCATCTTCTGGCGCATCATGCTGCCGGTCTCGGGTCCCATCGCGGTGGTCTGCGTGATCTGGCAATTCACCAATATCTGGAACGACTTCCTGTTCGGTGCCAGTTTCGGCGGCACCACCCAGCCGATGACTGTCGCGCTGAACAACCTCGTGCAAAGCTCGACCGGCGTGAAGGAATACAACGTCCATTTCGCCGCCGCGATCCTTGCCGCCATCCCCACCCTCATCGTCTATATCGTCGCGGGCCGCTACTTTGTGCGTGGCCTGATGGCGGGCTCTGTTAAAGGTTGATGCCATGGGCTTTCTCGACATCAAGAACGTCACCAAATCCTACGGCGCGGTCAAAGTGCTGCACAGCGTCGACATTGAGGTGCAGGAAGGCGAGTTTCTCGTCCTCGTCGGCCCCTCGGGCTGCGGCAAATCTACCCTTCTGAACATGATCGCCGGGCTGGAAAGCATCTCGGGCGGCGAGATCGCGATCAAAGACCGGGTGGTCAACGGGGTCCATCCGTCAAAGCGCAATATCGCAATGGTGTTCCAGAGCTATGCGCTTTATCCGAATATGACGGTCGGCCAGAACATCACCTTCGGGCTGGAGATGCACGGGACGCCAAAGCCCGAACGCGACCGCGCGCTGGCCGATGTGGCAAAGCTTTTGCAGATCGACCATCTCGTCGACCGCAAACCCGGCCAGCTTTCCGGCGGCCAGCGTCAGCGTGTCGCCATGGGCCGCGCCCTGGTGCGGGATCCGGATGTCTTCCTGTTCGATGAGCCGCTGTCCAATCTCGACGCGAAACTGCGGGTCGACATGCGGACCGAGATCAAAAAGCTGCATCACAAACTGAAACGCACCATCGTCTATGTCACCCATGACCAGATCGAGGCGATGACGCTTTCGACCCGGATCGCGGTGATGAACAAGGGTTACGTGCAACAGCTTGGGACCCCGAAAGAGATTTATGACAGCCCGGCGAACCTGTTTGTCGCAACTTTCATGGGCTCGCCGGCGATGAACATCATCCCGGCAAAGCTGGCGGTGGACCAGGGCCGTGCCTGGGCTGAAATCACCGACGCCGCCGGCAAACCGCTGCGCCTTGGGTTTTCCTCGGGCAATTATGCGGCCTGGGACGGGCGCGATATCCTTCTTGGCATCCGCCCCGAGGCGATCACCGACCCGGAAGGCGCCGATCGCAATTCCCATAATGTGCAGCCCTTGCGCAATATGGTCACCGTGACCGAGCCCGCCGGTGCCGACACCTTCGTGACCATGACCCTTTCGGGCAAGGATGTGATCGCGCGGATGCGTGCGGATGCTGACGTCCACCCCCATCAGGCCTTTGACTTCGCGGTGAATATGGAAAAGGCAGTGGCCTTTGATCCGAAAACCGGAGACCGGATTCAGGTATGAGCCCGATATCATCATCGGGGCCGGGATCGGCGGCGCGACACTCGCCACTGCCCTGGCGCCTTCGGGGGCCCAGGCGCTGATCCTCGCGGCGGAAACCCGGCTGCCGCGTGCACTGGCCGATTGTCTTCACCAAAGGGTTCGGGAAGCGCCCCCCCCGCCATCATTGCGGCACCTGCCGGATGAGGGCGGGTCCGCGCGCTTAGGTGGTCGATTCCGACCTGAAAGCGCATGACTTCGACAATCCCTATATCGCGGACGCCTCGGTCCTGCAGACTTCGGCGGCGGTAAACCCATCGCTGGCCATCGCGGCGCTGGCGCTGCGACTTGGCGCGCGTCTGGCGGTAAGGTGGGATGACGGCGATCACGCGCGGCGACCTTCCTGATACGCGCCCGCATAGCTATGACCGCTATGCAGAACCACTCTGACCGGCCCTGACCGGACCGCAGTTCATCCTGACGAAACGCAGCCCCGTCGCCCCGTCCTTGTTCAAGACTGGTGGCGTCTGGAATGCCGATCCGCTGGACGCGCCGCTGACAGACCCGTATCACGGGGGCGCCCCCTGTGACCGCCGGATGCCGGTCGAGGGGCTGAAGCTCGCGCATGAGATGATGCCCAAGGCCGCGCCGTAAACCCTTCGTGCTGGCCGAACGTCTGCCGGGGCCGGGGGTCGCAGGCGACCAGGATTACTTTCACCATGCCTGTCGCAATGCCAGCACCGACCACCTCCCGGCCGGCGCCTGCCGTCGTGATGCCGCGCCTGGTCTTATCAAACGCCAATGCTGCCACCATCATGATCTCCGAGAAAGCCGCGAGCATGATTCGCGCCCCCCATGGATTGCAAGGAGCCTCCCCATGATCCGCCATATCGTCCTGATCCGGTTTCGCGAGACTGTCAGCGAAGCAGAGATCGCCGCATTGTTCGCCGATTTGCACCCGATCCGCGACCAGGTCGCCGGGATCAGTGCGATCCATGCCGGGCGCTCTGAAAGCCCCGAACAGATCGAACGCGGCTATCTGCATGGCTTCACAATCGACTTCGACAACTGGGCGGCGCTGGCCGCCTATCAGGCCCATCCCGATCACCGCGCCCTTGGCGCGCGGCTGGTCGCGGCGGCGGTTGGCGGGCTCGCCGGCATCCTCGTATTCGACCTCGATTGCGGAGCAGGCGCATGATCACCCTTCCGACAACTGCCGGCGGGCTGGAGCGCTGCCGCCTCACCGCCAGGCCACAGATCCCGCGCGTGCCGCACCGCCTTAGCCTCCGCGCATATGGTCGCGGCGCCACTCGTCGAGCGCGTCGCGAAAGCGCAGCCGCCGCGCCCGCCAGTGGCCCCTAATGCCGGTGCCGATCACCGCACCTCCACAGAGCTGAGCACAGGCGAGGAGGTCTTGGCCACCTCTGTCGAACAGATCGAGGCGCTGAAGGCGGCGGGAAGCCAGGCAATCCCGACGACGACAAGAGCGCTTCCCGCGACTGGCGCGACGGCTGACATCTCTCACCGCGCTTACTGGCGGCCGTTTGACCAGGCAGCATCGCCTCTCTCGCCTGGGTGAACGGTCATCAGCCGGGTTTCATCCTGCCCGCGGCCTTTCATTACTCGCGCAGCATTGCCCGTTTTGCCTGCGTCTGCCGGCTCGCGGATCAGACCGGTTTTCTGGCACAGCCGGATCTGGCGACAGAGCGCATGGCGCTTTTGTGCTGCCTGCATGGCCTGGAACAGCCCGCTGCTGCGCGACCAGCCCCGCAAGGAGGTGCGGGCGCGCCATGGCCGATCTCAGCTCTGCCTGTCCCCTTTCCGCGGCTATGCGATGGCGCCCGCCAATACGGACGAAGATCCGGCGCTGCTGGCAACCGGAGCGAGGTGCATCGCTTTTGCCGGCGGGATCGAGGGGGCGCCAGGTCACGCGGGAGCGGATGTCAGGCTATCACCGGGTGAGGCGCGATGCGGGATCGCGCCGCTGAGGCCCCTTGCCCCTTCCGGGCGGCCATGCTGCTATCCCTCCGCATCGGCAAAAGCGCCCGCATTGTCACAGAGGCAGGCGCCGCACAGGATCCTGGATCATGACAGAACTTAACCTGCCCCCCGGCCCGCCACAGGCCAACGATATTTCCGCCTTTGCCGGGATGATCGGCCTGCGGGTGATCCTGGCCACTGCCACACGGGTCGAGGCCGAACTGACGGTGCGGCCGGATCTTCTGAACCGCAATGGCGTACTGCATGGCGGCGCGATCATGGCACTGGCAGATATCCTCGGCGGGCTTGGCACTGTCACCGCGATCCGCCCCGATCAAAGCACCACCACCGTCGAGAGCAAGACGAATTTCTTCCGCCCGCTGGTGCTGGGCGAGGTCGTGCGCGCCATCTCTGAGCCTCTCCATCAGGGGCGCCGCACCCAGGTCTGGCAAACCTCGGTCCGGCGCGGCGATGGAAAACTGGCGGCACAGATCACCCAGACCCAGATGGTGCTGGAGCCCTGACAGAAAAACACCCGGAGCGTTGCGGCGCCGGGTGCTCTGCCTTGTGCGGCAAAGATGACCGGGTGCTACCGGCCCTCGAATTTGAAGGAATAGGTGCGCCCGGCACCGGCGGGGGGCGGGTCAAACGGCGCTGACCGGCGGATGTGATCCAGCGCCACATCATCCAGTTTCGCAGATCCTGAGCTTCTGGAAATGCTCGCTTTGGCGAGGCTGCCATTATCCGCAATGGTAAAGGAAACAACCGCCGTGCCGCGATCCCCCCCCGACTTCTTACGGGTGCGGTTCACTTTCCTCATCACCGAGGCGCCGTAATTTTTTGCCGAGGCCTGACCGCTGCCGACAGAGGACGCGCCCGAGGTCTGCTGCTTTGACGCTTTGGTCTCCGCACGCTCTTCGCTCGCTTTCTTCTTCGGTTTTTCCTTGGCGGGCTCTTTCGGCTTTTCGGCCTTTTTGACCTCTTTCGGCTTTTCTTCTTTCTTCGGCCTTTCTTTCGGCTTCGGCACTTCGACCACCGGCTTCGGCGGCGGTTCCTGGTCGACCTCGGGGGCCATATCCTCGACGATCTCTTCGATCTCGGGGGTTTCGTCCGGAACGTCGGGGGCTTCGGTCAGTTCCGGCGTGTCGGGCGCGTCTTCCAGATCGGGCGTCTGCATCTCTTCCGAAGCCACCTGGTCGGTCACATCCGGGGTCGGTTCGGAAACCGCCTCGATGGCCTGGGCCGGGGGCAACATGACGAGAACCGCCTGCTCTTCCGCCCCGGCCGACATGCCGGCGCTGTCCCAGGTCATCGCCAGTGCCCCAATGGCCGAAACCAGCAATGCCGCGATCGAGGTCGAGGCCAGCCAGCCCATCGCCCGGCTCTTGCCCGCACCAACATGCGAGGGCAGAACGGGGCAGCGGGCCCGGGTGAAAGAGGGCAATTCCTGGGTCACGGCTGAGATCCTTGCGCAGGAGCGGCGGCGGCGGGGGCGCCTTCCAGCCCCACCAGCGCCACTTTCAGATAACCGGCATTCCGGAGTTCATCGAGAATTTCCATCGTCGCACCGTAAGGCAGATCCTTGTCGGCGCGGAAAAAGATCGTGGTTTCGCGATTGCCGCCCGTTGCGGCATCCAGCACAGCCCCCAGACCGCCCCCCGGCACCGGATCATTGCCCAAAGACAACACCCGGTCCAGCCCCAGAGACAGCCAGAGCGGCTCGTCCGGGCGTTCCGTCGGGGTCGAGGTGCTGCCCGGCAGATTGATCGGCACATCAACGGTCGACAGCGGCGCGGCCACCATGAAGACGATCAGCAGAACCAGCATAACGTCGATAAAAGGCGTGACGTTGATTTCCGAAACTTCGGCATCTTCGTCTTCCGATCCGCCACCAACAGAGGTTCCCATGGATCAGACCCTCGCGCTCAGGCGGTCAAGCGACCGGCTTTGCAGCCGGGCCGCAGCGGCGGCCACATCATTCAGCTGCAGACGGTATTTTGCGAGCTTCCGCGACAGCACATTATAGATCAGCACCGCCGGGATTGCGGCAGCAAGGCCGATGGCGGTCGCCAGCAGCGCTTCGGCGATGCCGGGCGCGACGACGGCGAGGTTCGTGGTGTTCGACTGCGCGATGGCGAGAAAGCTGTTCATGATCCCGAACACAGTGCCGAACAGCCCGACAAAGGGCGAGAGCGAGCCGATGGAGGCCAGGATCCCGGTGCCCGACCGCAGCCGCGCGGCGGCGCCGGCCTCGATGCGGGACATCGCGGTATCGGTGCGGTCACGGGTGCCGGGGATCAGCGCGGGCTCGACCTCGGCGAGGCGCAGCTCCTCATCCGCGGCGCGGATCATATCGACCGAGGGGCCTTTGCGGCCGGCCACCGCTTCGGCAACCGCGTGGAGGCTAGAGGCGCTGGCCAGCAGGCGCGCGGTTTTGCGCATTGAGGCAAAGGCAAAGCCGAATTCAAACAGTTTGTGGATCAGGATCACCAGTGCCACGAAAGCCGCAATCGCAAGCCCGATCATCACCGCCTGCACGATGACATGCGCATCCCAGAACAGCGATTCGAGCTCGACCGAATGCACCGGCAGCGCCGCCGGAGCCGGGGCCGGAGCGGCTTCGGCCGGGTGTGCGGCGGGCTGAGCCGCCTCGCCGGTGGCAGCAGGGGTGACGGGGTCAGCGGCCGGGGTCGTGGTCGTCTCAGCGTCGGTTGCCGGCGTGACAGCCGGGGTCGTAGCACCGGTGTCCGGCGTTGCGATGGCACCGGTCTCTTCGGTCGCGGGCGCAACCGGGGCATCGGGCGCGGCATCTGGCACCACGGGCGGGGCCTCACTGCCTTCGTTCACCGGCGCGGCGGATTGCTCCGGCGCCGCATCGGGCACGACCGGCGCCGTATTATCCTGAGCGGCTGCCATGCCACCGGAGAGGATCAGAAGGGAAAGAAGTGCCGCGCGCATCGGTTCAACCACTTGAAGTCTCATTTCGTGCAAAGGGGGACGGGTGAAGACGGCCTGCCCGAGACTGCCAAAGCACAAAGCGAAACCCGCACAGCCTTTGCCACCATCGGTTTTTCAGCCACCCTGGCCGTGGATTTCAGAACCCGGTCAATCTGGTCTCGCCCTGGGAAGATCATCCGAGAAATCCGTTCCACAATCGCCCTGATGGGCCCATGAAGTGCAAGTTCTGCAGCCTCAGACCCGAATTCCGAAAGGGAGATCCGAACCAGTCGGTTGCCTTGCCCCACCGGGCCGCCACCTGAATTCCACCTGTTCAGCCCGCTACCGTTTGGCTGGCACTCCGAATGAGGGGCACTTGCGAGGCAGCAGATTCCGACCTGATCGGTCAGGAATGGCTTTAGGAATACCAGGTGGAATTGTCAAGTATAACCACCCCTCGCACAAACCCTGGGCTGCTGCTGTGCAGCGAAACCCGCGCGAAAGACGAAACCCCCGGCAAATCAGCCAATTGCCACCATGTGATTGTCCCAGGAGGTGGCGCCGTGCCGCAGCGCGCGCAGGGGTTCCAGCGCCCCGCCAAGCGCCCAGATCCCGCCCCCGCCATCCGATGCGACGAATCCCTGTTCCAGCGCCGCAAGACCACAGATATCGGCCCGCCGATGCGTGGCAAGCGGTGTGCCATCTTCGCCAAACACCATCACCGCGCCCCCCCGGGGCGAGGAAATTGCGATCATCCCCTGATTGGCCGCGATCGATCCCGCATAGCCCTTCATAGTGTAGATCTCTTCCGGCGCGGCCTCAAACAGGGTGATCGCGCGGCCCGGCTCCCAGCGGGCCAAAAGCGGTACCGGATCAGACAGGTCGCCCTGCCATTGCAGCGCGACCGCGACGCCCTCGCCCACAAGTGCAAGATGGCGCAGGGAGTTCTGATGCAGATCAGGCTCCAGCTCGGCGATCTCGAGGATCTCGCCCGAAGGTGAGAGCAGCGCGAGGTTAGAGCGCATCGTGTCGAGGTTCAGCGTGCTGCGGTCGGAAGGGTCGGTCTGAATGCCACCATTCGCGACGATCAGCCGCCCGTCCGCGAGGCGTTTCATATCATGCGGGCCGATGCCGCCGGTCTGCCATTCGCCGATCCGGCGATAAGTCTCCGTCTCCCAGATCCCGATCCGCCCGTCCGACCCTTCGGCCACGACTTCCGAGGTCATCAGAAGTGCCCCATCGGCGGAAAAGGCGCCATGGCCGTTGAATTGCCGCCCCTCGGGCGGGGTCAGCCGGTGCCGGATGGCGCCGGTGAAACAGTCAAGCACGATGGCAAAGACACCGGGACGGCGGGCAAAAGCCACCGCTTCGGGCCGCGACGGATGCGCCGCCGCCGCATGTCCCCGCGCCGGCAAAGGGATGGAAAACAGGCTTTCGCCATCGGATCGCAGCCCGTGAAGGACATAATCCTCGCCCTCTTTCCCGGCGGCAAGCCAGGCGGGGCTGCCGACATCGGCCCAGCCAAGCCCGGGAAGCGACAGTGAGGCCAGCCCCGCCAGAAATCCGCGCCTTGTGGCCATTTCTGTCAGTCTCCGTCCTGCGAATTGAAGCCAAGCCCGACGCCCAGCACCGGCGCCATTTCGGAAAGTGCGATGGCGCGGGCAGAGCGCACGAGGCGCTGCACCTCAAGGATCTTCTCGCGCCGCTCGGGATCTGACACCCCCGCCAGCTGCGGCTCGTCCAGCTTGCCGGCCGCGACAATCGCCCGGTCCATCGCAGCGATTGTGCCGGCCGCATCGGGTTCAAGCGCAGCCGTCAGACGGCGGATGGCCTGCAATTCCAGAAGGATATTGCGGGTTGCCCGTCCCGAGGCGCGGGCCTCGGCGCGTTCCGGGCGCGGCTTGTCTTCTTCGCCAAGCGGGCGGCCAAGGCGTTGATCGGCAATGAATTCAAGCCCCCCCATCAGCTGGGTAAAGACCGCCTGCATCGCCTCGGTCCGGTTGAGAAACCGGGTGTTGCCGTCGCTGCCCGCGCTCAGCAGCAGCTGCGCAAAGCCCTGATCCCCGGTCCAGCCTGCATCCAGAACCGACGCCAGCCGCGCAAGGTCTTTCACCGTGGCCCGGAGCAGCGGACAGGAATCGGCGCCGGGCGGCTCGCCTGGGTATAACAGGCGTTCCAGCCCCGTAAGCCCGCGTGCCGCCACCGATTGCTTCGCGAATAGCTCAGGCTCGAGGCTCGCCGGGTCACCCAGCAAAAGCCCGCGCTGCGCCTTGGCGCCAAGCCCTTTCGGATCGGGCCAGAACCGGATCGCCAGCGCTGTGCCGCCCTCTTCCGAAGGGCCGAAATGCAGCCAGGACACCGCCATCCAGGCGTCAAACGCCTTGTTGAACGCAGGGCGCAAGGTGGTCGGATCACATTGGCCGCCGGTCTCGGCGAAATGGCTCTCGGTCTGTGTCTCAAGCGCGGCGGTCGCTTTGGCGAAAGTGGCAAACCCCGGCAGCATGACGGTATCGACCGCCTGTTTCAGATCGGCCAGAGCAGGGCCGGCGCCACAGATCAGGGCCAGCGCAAAACCAAAAGGGCGAAAACGCGACATCACAGGCTCTCCAGAAAGGCGATCAGGGCTTCACGGTCTTCGGTCGGCAGGGCAATCACGGCATCTCGCTGCGCCCCGGCCTCGCCGCCATGCCAGAGCACGGCTTCGAGCAGCGAGCGCGCCCGGCCATCATGGAGGAAATTCGTATGGCCGGAAACCTGTTCGGTCAGCCCGATCCCCCAAAGCGGCGGCGTGCGCCATTCGCGCCCGGTCGCGCGGCCCTCGGGGCGGTCATCGGCCAGCCCCTCGCCCATGTCATGCAGCAAAAGATCGGTATAGGGCCAGATCAGCTGGAAGCTTTGCTCGGGCTGATCCTTCAGGCGGTGGGTCACGAATTTCGGGTTGTGGCAGCCGATGCAGTTCAGCCCGTAAAACACCTCTTTGCCACGCAGGACCTGGGGGCTGTCGATATTCCGACGCTCGGGCACGGCGAGGTTGCGCGCATAGAAAGTCACAAGATCAAGGCTTTGCCCATCGACCTCCAGCCCGTCCCGCACGCCCGGCTCCTGGCCATGCGGCGCCTCGCGGCAAGCGGTCTGCGCCGGGGTGCAATCCCCCCAGGGGTCGGGGACCAGCACCGTCGACAGCCCCATATCACCGGAAAACGCATCGGCAGATTGCTGGCGGATGGTTGGTGTACCGGCCTTGAGGCCAAAGCGCCCCAGCATGGCCACGGCAAATTCCTGCGAGGGCACGATCGAGATACGACCCGAGATCCCGTCGCCATCGGCATCGTCAGGATCGGCCAGCGCGATGATATCGGCGGCCGGAATCGCCTCCAGCAGCCCGAGGCCGATCATCTGCGGCGCGACACGGGGCGAGATCATCAGGTCCTTGTGAAAGGCGCCAAAGCCGGGGTTCGAGATGGTGTAACCGGGCTTGCGCAGCGACACGGTCAGGCCATCGGCCAGCGTCACCGGGGTCTCGGTCCAGGCAATATCCATCCGGCCCTCGGCCGGCAGCCCGGGCACCGCGAAATCCTGCAGCTGCCCGCCATAGACCGGGTCCGGCAGTGTCGCGATCCATTCGGAAATCCCCATCGGCGCCTCGCCCCCCGGGACAGACAGGCGCAGAAACATCGAAACCCGCGCCTCATCGGGCGTGGCAGGCGGATGACCGCGCCCGTCTTTCAGATGGCAATCCTGACAGCCCCGCGCATTGTAAAGCGGCCCCAGCCCGTCCGATGCCTTTGTCGAAGAGGGCGCCGAGACCCAGGTCTTGCGAAACAGCGCATTGCCAAGCTTGAAATCCATCTCGCGCTCAAAGGGCATATTCCCTGACAGGATGGAAAACGCATCCGCATTGGGCCTGACGCGCACGGTCGCGGCGCCGCCCTGCATCAGCTCGAACCCTTCGGCTCTGGTGAAATCAGTGGTGGGCGCGATGACCCGGGCGATCCGGGCGGTTTCGGCCTTGGTGCGGGCAATCACCGGCAGATGCCGGTCGTCCAGACTTCCGGCGCCCGGATCTCTGTCTTCCGGAATGTGACTGTCCGGATCTGGCATGACCGCTTCCTGCGCGCGGGCGGGCAGGACGGCGGCCATCAGGAGGAGAGCAAAAGCAGGCGCTAACCGGAGGCGTAACATGAGGAACTTCCCTGAACCCGTCTTGCCTGATCCTTTTCCCCGAGTCTTTCAATCGGAAAACGCAGGCCAGCAGCGGCTGCGTGACCCTCTGTCGCGCCCCGCCCCGGTTGCCGTTGCAAGTCCCGCCCGCCCGCCTTGCCCCTCCGGTCAGGCCCCCCAGGCGGAGCCCCGGACGAGCGCCGCCAGTCGCGCCTCCCCGGCTCAGAACGGCCCGCTGACCGGACGAAGCGGAGCCATGGCCATGCGGCAAAGTCAGGCTGTCGGAACCCCGTGCGCGTGCTACGCTCCGCAAATGCCGCCGGCACAGCCGTGCCTGGGGCCGGGGAACAGGAAAGGCAGATCATGACGACGCATTATGATCCTGACTGGATCAACGGGCCGGTTGCGGCGCTGCGGGCCTGGCGGGACAGGCGGCCAGAGGTGCTGGCGCCGGTCCTGCCCGATGCTGTGACACAGCATGACCTCCCCCCGGAGGGGGGCTGCCCGGGCGGGCTGGTCTTCACGCCCCTGGCATCTGGCGCCGGGGACGAGGCCGCGCCGATTGTCTATTTCCATGGCGGCGGCTTTATCACCGGCTCGCCCTGGACCCATCGTATCGTGACCGCCTGGATCGCGCAGGAGACCGGCGCGAGGGTGATCTCGGTCGCCTGGCGCCTCGCGCCCGAACATCCGTTTCCGGCCCAGGCCCAGGACGCGGTCGCAAGCCTGCGGCGGCAGCTGACAGGCGTGCGGCAGCTGCGGCTTATGGGCGACAGCGCGGGCGGCCTGGTGGCGCTCTGGGCCTTTGCCGGGCTGACAGAGACGGAACGCGCCCGCATTGCCGATGTCACGCTCTTTTATCCGGGGGCCGGGCCGGGCATGCCGCCTGCCCCACAAAATGCAGCACATGAGGCCGATGGGCTGGGGCCGAAATCGCTGGCCGCTTATCACCGCCACCTGGATCCCCAGGCGCTGATTGCCGGGGACCCGCGCCATGACCCGCTGGCACCGGGCTTCCCCCGCCCTCCGGGCCTGACCATCCTGGGCGCAGGCATCGACCCGGTTTTGCGCGACGGCGAAGCCCTGGCACGCGCATTACAGGGCAGGCTGGTGCTGGCTGACGGGCTCGATCACGGTTTTCTGGGCGGGCTGCCCGCAGACCCTGCGCAAGGCTGGTTGCGCAAGGCGCTTGGCCTTACGGAGAGGGGACGGGTGTGATGAGCCTGGGGACCCTATCGCCACCCCCTGCGCCTCTCAGTCTTCTGCTTCTGCGCCCTCATGCCGCGCCATTTCCGCGACCGCCGTTTCACGCAACGCGTGCAGATCAGAGATGGTGCGCTCAAGCGCCTCGCGCTGCCGCGCCAGCTCCAGCAACTGACGATCCGCCATGCCGAGCCAGGCCTCCAGCTGCGACCGCTCGCCCTTGTGACCATAGATCAGCAGCCATTGCCGGATCTCTTCCAGCGAAAAGCCGAACCGCCGACCGCGCAGGATCAGCTTCATCCGCGCCACCTCGCGCGCTGTGTAAAACCGCGCGCGGCCCTCGCGTTCAGGGGCCAGTAATTCGATATATTCGTAATAGCGGAGCGTGCGCGGCGTGACATCGAATTTCGCGCACATCTCTTTGAAACTGATCCGAATCTGATCCGGCATAAGGCCCTCCGCCCGGCAGATCGTAGGGCGCGCCGGGCCGAAATGGCAAGCCTTCCGGGGGAAGGGACACGACGGCACCGCGAAAATCACTGACGCTGCGTCATCGCGGGGCCGAACGCTCCCCCGGCCCTTGCAACGCCCCGGCCAGAGCGGTTTGATACGGCCCATGCAAGAGACCGCCCCCCCCACTGCTTCCGACACACTCGCCATCGCGCACCGTTTTATCGAGGCGCTGCCTCATGCAAAGGCGCTGAGGCTCCGGCTGGAGGAGATCGGCGGCGGAATAGCGGTGATTTCCATGCCCTGGGACAAACAGCTGATCGGCGATCCGGCAACCGGGGTGATCCATGGCGGCGCGGTTTCGGCGCTGATGGATACGGCTTCGGGGGCGGCCGTAATGGCGCATCCGGCCGGGCCGCGCTCGACCGCGACGCTGGATCTGCGGATCGACTATATGCGCCCCGCAACGCCGGGCCAGACGATCCGCGCCCGTGCCGAATGCCACCATGTCACCCGTTCGGTCGCCTTCGTGCGCGTCACCGCCTGCGATGAGGACAGCACACGCCCGGTCGCCATGGCCACGGGTGCCTTTACCTTCGAAAGGGGCGATGACGTGGCCCGCACCCTGCCGGATGATCCGCGATGACCAGTGAATATGCGCCGCTCCTTGAGACAGTCGTGGCCCGGATCCCCTATCTGGGCTTTCTCGGCATCCGGTTCGACACTGCCGGGGCGGAACTGACCGCTGTGCTGCCCTACCGCGATGATCTGATCGGCAATCCGCTGATCCCGGCGCTGCACGGCGGGGTCACGGCGGCCTTTCTTGAGGTGACCGCAATCACCGGCCTCGTCTGGAACGCGCTGCACCAGGGCCGTATCCTGCCGGCTTCCCTTACAGCAG
The DNA here is from genome assembly GCF_058313095.1 of Pseudogemmobacter sp. TB195. Classification (NCBI taxonomy): domain Bacteria; kingdom Pseudomonadati; phylum Pseudomonadota; class Alphaproteobacteria; order Rhodobacterales; family Paracoccaceae; genus Pseudogemmobacter; species Pseudogemmobacter sp. TB195. Next base: position 53,253 of record NZ_JBZEGG010000028.1, on the reverse strand, counting down.
ACACCCTGCCCGCTTTGCCGAAAACCATCGATATCACGGTGGATTACCTGCGCCCGGGCCAGCCGCGCGATGCCTTTGCCCGCGCCCGCATCAACCGCTCAGGCCGCCGCTATGCCTCGGTCCATGTCGAAGCCTGGCAGGAGGACCCGCAACGGCTTTTTGCCCAGGGCACCGGCCATTTCCTGATGCGCGAGGGCTGAGGCGCACTCCGGCTTTATCACGGCTTTACCCGACAATCACGACAGAGACGCTTGCCATTTCCCCCGCCGCCGTTCCAGAATTGCCCTATCCAAGCAGGAGAATATCGGATGCGGAAATTCCTGGTTGTGCTGGATGACAGCCGCGAATGCCTTAATGCCATGCGTTATGCGGCGCTCCGGGCCGCCCATACCGGTGGCGGCGTGACGATCCTTTCGATCATCCCGCCCGAGGAGTTCCAGCACTGGATGGGCGTCGCCGATCTGATGCGGGCCGAAGCGCGCGAACGGATCGAGGCGCATTTCGAGGTCTTTGCCAAATGGATGCGCGACAAACAGGGCGTAACCCCCGAACTGGTGATCCGCGAAGGCGATGCGGTGACCGAGATCCTTGCCCAGATGCGCGAAGATCCGGAAACCGGCGTCCTGGTGCTGGGCGCGGGAACCGACAAATCCGGCCCGGGCCCGCTGGTCACTGCAATGAGCCGCAATTCGGGCAGCCTGCCAACCCCGATCACCATCGTGCCCGGCGATATGTCGAAAGAAACGCTTGAGAAGATCACCTGAGCGATTCGCGATCCGGATGGGCCTGAGGCGCAGGATTGCCCCTGGAAACGCCCCGCTCTGCGTGATCACATCAGGAGATCATGACCGCAAAATGCGCTGAAACGCCTTTGCTTTGCGCCGGTTTCAGGGCAGCATGGCGCGAAAATACCCCCTCATCCCGCTGCCGGAGTGCTTTGCGATGCGCTTGTCCCCGATGTCACTCCGGTTTCTGCTGATCGCAGCCCTTCTGCCGATCCTGATGTTGGTTCACCTGTCGGGGATGGCGCGCGCACAGTCCTGGCTGGAACACCCCTTCGATGCCACGAAGCTGAGCCGCGAGGACACCGCGACCCTTCAGGCATCTCTGGCCTGGACCGGCGATTTCTTCGGCGTGGTGGACGGGATCTGGACCGATCAATCCCAGCAGGCCTTTGTGAAATACGCGACCCGGACTGCGGGGCGCGAGACGGTGCCCAAGTTCAGCGATATCAAAGACCTCGTGATGTTTCTCGAAGATGAACGGGTCAGGAATGACTGGCAGCTGAATTATTCGCCTATCGCCAATACCTCTTACCTCTTCCCGTTCGGCCTGATCGAAGAAGTCAAAGATGCCAAAGAGATGGAATATCTCTCAAAGGACAAAAGCATCTCGCTGATCATCCGCGAAGGCAAACTGGCCGATGCGCAATCCGATCATGACTGGTTTCTCGGCAAGGCCCGGGCAGATACCAAGCCCTACCAGTTCTCCAATGACCAGACGATGATCAGCTGGGTCGATCTCGACAATAAGATGACCGCCTATATCCGCTCTGACCTGCATGACGGGCTGTGGAGCACAATGAACTTCGTGACCACGGAAGAGGGGTATTTCCGTGTCAATCTGCTGGCCGGGACCACGGTGACGGGCAATGCCAGCGCGGCTTCTCTGATCTGGACCCCGGGCGGCGTGATCGACCAGGTGATCAATGGCACCGCAGGGGCTGCGCCGCCCACCGCAGCCGCTGCGGCCGCGCCGCGCGCCGAGGATCAGGTGGAGCGCCCCGGAAAATCCGCCGTGACCTCGCCAACCGCACCGGAGTCAATCCCCACATTGCCGCCCGAAGCATCGCACCCAACCCCGCCGAAAGACATTCCGGGCGATCTGGTCGAAGATCTGCCGCCCGCAAGCGATGCGCCGGCCAATGGGATCCTTGGCACCCCCGCACCCGGAACCGCAACGCCCGGAACCGCAACGGCAGATGCAGGGCCCGCCCCCGGCGGGCTTGGAACCCCGGCCCCGGGTCTGCCCGATGCACCCGATCCCGGAACCGCCATTGCCGCCGGCCCGGCGGAACTTGGCACTGCGCCCGGCGGCCCGGCCCCGATCCGCGCCCCCGAAGGACAGCCCGCCGCGCCGGTTGGTGCGCCAAAGGTCGCAGCCGTGGCCGAAACCCCGCGCCCCAAAGTCAATGGCACGCTAAAAAGCTCCGGCACCGGATTCTATATCGCGCCGACCACACTGGTCACCGCCGCCCATGTGATCGAGGGCTGTTCTGCCATCGGCATGGCCGACGGCAGCGCGCTGGAAGTTCTGGCCGCAGATACCACGCTGGATGTGGCGGTGCTGGGCGGCGCGATCGACACCGGCGCCTGGCTGAAGCTCTCGGCGCTGGAGGTTCCGAAACTGGGCGAGACGGTCACCACGCTCGGCTACCCCTATTCGACCAGTCTCGATCAGGGGCTGACTGTCACTTCGGGCAATGTCTCGGCGCTGCGCGGCGCAGACGGGTCGTCAAACCGGGTGATGATCACGGCACCGGTGCAACCCGGGAATTCGGGCGGCCCGCTTCTGAACAAAAAGGGCGCAGTGATCGGTGTGGTGGTGAGCCGCGTTGATGACATCGCCATGCTCGAGGAAACCGGCACCCTGCCGCAGAATATGAATTTCGCGGTGCCTTCGGGGCCGCTCCTGACCTTCCTCGCCAGGGAACGCATCTCGCGGCCCCAGGGCGAAGGCATACGCGGTGATCTTTCAGGCGAACTGCCCGAGGCCTTTGCCGCCGCCGTTGTACCGGTGCAATGCTACCGCTGAGCCGCAAGGCTCAGCTCCCAGGCGCAAAACGGGCCCCCGGGGCCTGTTTTTCATTTTGGCAAGCGTCACAACTCAGCGCGCAGGGCGGGGCTCAGCCTGTCAGGTGCTCGAAAAGGATCAGCCCGCCCATCGCGATCAGGGCAAGGCCGCCAAGCGTCTCTATCAGCCGGCCAAAGCTGCGGCCGAGCCAGCGACCGGCGAGGATCCCCGAGGCGCTCATCACCATCGTGGTGAAGCCGATGGCGGCGGCAATGACAAAGATATTCGCCTCCAGCAGCGCCAGCGACACACCCACCGCCATCGCGTCAATCGAGGTGCCAATGGCCGTCAGCACGGTCGCGCGCAGCCCAGGGGCGGGTGGTGCCTCATCTGTCCCGCGCGACAGCGCCTGGAACAGCATATGCGCCCCCACCGCCCCCAGAAGCGCGAAGGCGATCCAGTGATCCACCGCCTGAACCCAGGCGCTCGCCGCCATCCCCAGCCCCCAGCCGATCAGCGGCGTGACCATCTCGACCGCGCCGAAAATCGCGCCCGTCTTTACGGCGCGCATCAGCCCCGGCCGCTGTTCTCCCGCGCCGCGCCCGAGCGAGGCAATAAAAGCATCAACAGACATCGAAACGGCAAGAATGCCGATGGTGAAGGGGGACATGCGGGTCTCCTGTCCTTTGGATCCGGCAGCGAGACGCCGGGATTGTGAACGGGCCTGAGGCCCAGAGCACGGTCTTGCATGACCCAGGTGACCCGGGCCGGACGCACCATGCCCGGGATCTCCCCGCGGGCGAGAGTGTTGATACGCCCCTGCCATCACCTGGCAGTCGCTACTCCCCGATGCGGGCCAGATAGGTAGGTCATGATAAAAAGTAAAGTAAAATCATTATGTTACAATGAAACTCATTTGCATCTGCGCCACGACACCCGTCGCAGCGGGTGGACAATCGCGGGCATAAAAGCCAGCATCCGGCGAAAGCCCCGGGGCGTTAATTCACATCGAAAGGCGACTGCGTATGACCAGCCAGCAGATACCGCAGGGCGGCGCCATAAAGCCGCCGCACCAGAAGCCGCCGCGCAAATCGGGCTTAGCCCATCTTCTGGCGGCGGCGACCTATTCCGCCGCCGGGTTCCGCCGGCTTTTGCACGAAAGCGCCTTTCGCCAGGAGCTGACCATCGGGCTGATCGTGCTTGCCGGCCTCGCGCTCTGGGGGGTGGGCCTCGCCAAACTGCTCGGCTTCGCGATTTTCCTGCTGGTGCTGACTGCCGTCGAGGCGCTGAACACCGCGCTTGAGGTGCTGGTCGACCATCTTTCGCCGGACTGGTCTGAATTTGCCCGCGATGCCAAGGATCTCGGCTCGCTTGCGGTCGGGGCGACGCTGATTGCGACCGCGCTTTATCTCGTCTGGGTTGTGCTCGGCCAGACCGGATTTATCTGAGCCGTATCTGGCGGCTACCGTAAGGGAAGACATGCCGCAGATGCAACCCCGCCCTGCGGAAGCGGCGGGTTTTCTGCATCGCAGCATTGATCTATATTTCCGGCGGGAGGCGACAATTACCAAAGGATGCACGACATGTCTGTGCAACGCCCCGTCGATCTTCTGAAAGCCGTCCTCGTGCCGCAGGATCCGGCCCAGAGCTATTATACCGCCCCCAGCCGGAAACCGGCCCCGGTGCAGCTGGCGCCGCTGAATGCGCTGGACGAGATGTATGCCTATTTCGGCTCGGACCGCGCCTGAAACAATGCTGCCAAGCGGGCGATCTGGCCCCGGGCACGCCCCCATTGCCGCATTCCGCGCTCCGCAGGGGTTTTACACGCGGGCGCGCGGTTGACTTGTGATCCCGCCTGCCCCATATCCGGCTGATACAGTCGGAGAAGCACCATGTTCATCCAGACCGAATCCACTCCGAATCCGGCGACGCTGAAATTCCTGCCCGGCCTGACCGTGCTGGAACTTGGCACCGCGGATTTCCCCAATGCCGAAGCGGCGGCCAAATCGCCGCTGGCGCGGCGCATTTTTGCGGCGGGTGGCGTGACCGGGGTTTTCCTCGGGTCTGATTTCGTGACCGTCACCAAGGCCGAGCAGATCGAATGGCCCCATATCAAGCCGCAGATCCTTGGCGCGATCATGGAGCATTTCCAGTCCGGCCAGGCCGTGATCGACGGCGAAGGTCCGGGCGATGGTCATGCAGCCAATTTCGACAGCGCCGATGAAGGTATCGTGAGCCAGATCAAAGAATTGCTGGACACGCGCGTGCGCCCGGCAGTGGCCCAGGACGGCGGCGACATCACGTTCCACGGCTTTGATCGCGGCATTGTCTATCTGCATATGCAGGGCGCCTGCGCCGGCTGCCCTTCCTCGACCCTCACGCTGAAAATGGGGATCGAAAACCTGCTGCGCCATTACATTCCCGAAGTCACCGAGGTCCGCCCGGTCGCGGCCTGATCCGCGTCCGGCATTTCCCTGATGGCTGAGGCGCGTTTTCCTCTGTTGGCTTTCGACACATCGGCCGCGCATTGCGCGGCCGCTCTGGTTACGCCACAGGGGCTCTTCACCCGCTTTGAACCGATGCAAAAGGGCCAGGCCGAGCGGCTGATGCCAATGCTCGAAGAGCTTCTGGCCGAGGCCGGCCTGCCCTGGGCGCATCTGGCGGCGCTGGCGGTGGGGGTTGGCCCGGGAAATTTCACCGGAATACGCATTGCGGTCGCCGCCGCGCGCGGGCTGGCGCTTGGGCTTGGCCTGCCGCAGACCGGTGTCACCAGTTTCGAGATGATGCGCGACCCCGCCCATCCCCATTCCCATCCGGCCGAGCTTGTGAGCCTCCCCGCCCCGCGCGGCGAGGCCTATGTCCAGCCTTTCCGCTATGGCGCAGCCCAGGCCGCGCCCCGGCTGATCGACCCCGCCTGCCCGCCCGCCGACCTTGCGATGCCGGGGCGGATGCAGGTCACCGGCCACCGCGCTGACGAGATCGCAGCGCCTTTCGCGGGCCGCGCCCTGTGCTGCGAGCTGGAGAATATTCCCGGCCGGCTGGCACAGGTTGCAGTGTGGAAATTCGCCTGTGGCCTGGCCCAGACCGCGCGCCCGGCCCCGCTTTACGTCCGCCCCCCCGATGCCGCGCCGCCCTCTGATCCGCCGCCGGTGATACTTGATGCCAACGGCCCGGAGACCACGGATCGCGCCCCGCTTGATGCGGATGGCTGAACCTGTCGCCCCAGACATGCCAGCCGCCCTGGCCGAAAGCCTCGCGCGGATCCATGCCGCCTCTTTCACCATGCCCCGGCCCTGGAGCGCGGCGGAGATCGCGGCGCTTCTCTCCCGGCCCCATGTCTTCCTTCTGACCGAAGCGCGGGATCAGGAGCCCGCGGGCTTTCTGATCGGCTCTGCCATTGCAGGCGAGGCCGAACTTCTGACGCTGGCCGTCCATCCCCGGCACCGCCGTCAGGGGCTGGGCGAATGCCTCGTCGCGGGGTTTCTGGCCGAGGCCAGCACCCGCAACGCAACCTCGCTGTTTCTCGAGGTCGCAGCCGACAATGCCCCGGCCATCGCCCTTTACACCCGCGCCGGCTTCCACGAGGCAGGCCGCCGCCGGAACTATTACCAGGCCCCCGGGGGAAATCACGTCGATGCGCTGGTTCTCGCCCGCGAGGGCTGACGCGCGCCACCATGCAAGGGCCGGGTAAGCGCCAGGCCCAGAAAACACCTCGACCCAGGGCCAGGCTCCGTAGCCGGGATGGCGGCGATCAGGCGGGGCTCCGGCCGGACCGGGGAAAGCTCCTGGCAGAAAGCGTTGTTCCAGCAGGGAAAAAATCATGATCCTTGCAACCCGTCCTGCCCAGGCAACCGCTGTCCCCGCACTTTTCACCGGAATCGCCGCCAGCGCCTCCCTGGCAGACCACGCACTGATCTTCGACCACGGCGGCGGCGTCGACAAAAGCCTCACCGAGGCCGCCTGCAATGGCGCCGTGCGCCTGAAGGCCGAGACCGGAGGCACCTGCCAGGAACGCGAGATGCGCGAAGAGACCCAGCGCGAACAATCGCTGCGCCGCATGGCCGAGAATGGCACCAATCCGGTGGTGGCAACCGGATTTGGCATGCAGATCCGATTGCCCGCATCGCACCCGATTTCCTCCGATACGAAAATCGTCACCACCGACGGCCGGGTCGATCCGGCAGCGCAGCCGAATGTGCTCTCGATCAGCCTCCACAAGGAAGAGGGCTCTTATCTGACCGGAATGCTCGCGGCCCGGGCCTCGAAAACCGGCAGGCTGGGCTTTGTCGGGCGGCATGAATGTCCCGCGGATCCGGGCCTTCGGCTGCGGCTTTGCGCAAGGGGCGAAGGCGGTGAACCCGGATATCAAATTCGCCTCCCCGATGACCGGCGATCCTCCGGACGCCTGGAATGACCCGGTCAAAGACCCGGAACAGGCTCGCACCCTGAAAGCCTAAGGCACTGATGTTATCTTCGCCGCCGCCAGCCAGACCTCGCTCGGCGTTTTACAGGCCGCAGCGGATGAGGGCATTCTTTCGGTCAGCGTCGCTTCGAACCAGGACCACCTCCATCCCAGCCAGGTACTGACCTCGATCCTCAAGCGCGTCAAACTGGCAGTCTGTGATTGGTTCAGACAGAGCGAGGCGCAGGACCTGACGCCGCAGCTTCTGGAGCTGAAGGAAGATGGTGTAGGTAATGCGCCGGACAACAATACCGCCGCGCTGATCACGCCTGAAATGAAGGCAAGCGTCGATGCCGCAGCGGCGGCAATCATCGCGGGCGAGCTGAAAGTCCACGACTCCCGCTCGGGCAATACCTGCGCCACGGCGCCGTTCTGAATAGGCCGGGGGGATGCCGGGCGACGCAATCGGGCGCCACGCGGGGGGTCCGGGGGGTCTTAACCCCCCGGCCTCCGCCACATATCCCCCGGCCATGGGATTGCGGTGCATCTCGAAAAGCTTTGGCCCGGGCCGCGCCAATGCCGGATCAGCTTTTCCGTCCCGAAAGGCACGCCCGAGGCATCATCGGAGTAAACTGCGCCGGCAAATCGTCGCTGATGTCGATCCTTTAGGCTTTCACCGTGCCGATCAGGGCGAGAGTCTGATCCATGGCCGCCCGCCACCCCTCCCCGACGGTCTGAGCGCGATCCGCGCCGGCATTGCCATGGTCTTCCAGCATTTCAAGCTGGTGATGAATTTCACCGTCCTGGAAAATGTCATCCCAGGCGCCAAAGATGGCCCGCTGCCTGGCCGCTCGCTCCGGCCCGCCCGCGACAGCCTCACCGCACTCGCACACGAATACGGGCACGAGGTCTAGGCCAACGCACTGGTCGAAGGCCTCTCGCCCGGCCATCAGCAGCGGGTTGAGATCCTGAAAGCCCTCTGACGCAACGCCGATATCCTGATCCTCGATGAACCCACCGGCGTCCTCACCCCTGGCAGAGCCCAGCCACCTCTTTCGCATCCTCAAAGGGTGGCGCGGCCGCCTTGTCGGCACGCTCGGCACCGCAGAAACCGGCCCCGCCCGGCGCGCCGATCAGACGGTCAGGCGATTCTGCTGGGCCCGGTCGAACTTGATGAAATTATAAGCCTTTCCGACCGTATCGCCAACTCATACGATGGTCGCATCATGGCGCTGCACGACCCGGCAGCCACATCCGAGAGCGATATCGGCTGACTGATGGCCGGCATTGCCCCGCCAGAATCCCAGACCGGACCCCGCCCGAACAAACGGCAGAGGCCCCCTGATGCAGCCCTTGCCGAAATGGGCCGATCTGGTCGTCGTGCCGCTGATTTCGCTGACACTTGCGGCATTCTGACTACGCTGGTGATCATCCCGACTGGTGAGAGCCCCTGGTTTGCGCTGACCACCATGGTCCAGGGTGCGCTGGCACTGCCCGGCGCCTCGCTCGCAGCGGCGGCCTTTGGCGCCGCCTGGACCGCGACCCCGGCCTGGCTCCACGCCTGGCGCGGCAGCCATATCGCGATCACCACGATCATGTTCAACTCTATCGCGGCAAGCCTTCTGATGTTCATGCTGGTCGATGTACGCGCGCCATCGACTCCCAGGACCCATCCTGTGCCCGTTTCCTTGCCGCGCTGGCGCTGCCGCGATTCATCCAGATGCCCGGGGACTCGATCTTCTCTTTCCCCGCACCGTGCCAGCCAATATCACGCTGTTCCTCGCGCTTGCGGTGGCCCTGGTGATCTGGCCTCTCCTCTGGCACAGCCGCACCGGGTTCCGCTGCTGCGCTTTGGACAAATCCGAAGGCGCCGCGCGTTACGCCGGGACCGGCCCGGTAAAGACCACGATGACCGCGCTCCTGATCACGAGCGCGCTTGCAGGCCTTATGTCGGTCAGCAACGTGATGGGAGATGCCGTCCGCCTTCTAGACAATTCCGCCTCCGGTGCCGGGTTCATCATCGCCGTGGCGCTGATGGGGCGCAACCATTCGCCTGGCCTGGTGCTGGCGGCGTTTCTCTTTGGTTTCATCTTCCAGTGCGGATCCGAGCCTGGCTTCATGACCGCCATTCACATCGGGACGCGGATCGTGATCCAGGGCCTCGTGAGCCTCTTCACCGGATCCCTGATATGATGGTCGGCATGGGGCCTGAACGTGTCTTCGCCCGCCTGCCCAGCCAGGCGTCCAAAGTAAAGGCCGCCTGATGGATCACGCCTCGGTCCTCCGGCTTCTCACTTCGACGGTGCCGCTTTCAACGCCCTTGCTGCTGGCCTGCCCTGGTGGGCTTTGGTCCGATCGCGCCTGGACTTTCGACATCGGGCCCGATGGCAAGATGCTGACCGCCGCGATGATCTTAGCTAAATGGCGTCCGGTTGCCGCGCTCTGGGCCTGCCTGCTCTTTGCCGTCTTCCAGGCCCTGGCGCTGCGCTCAGACATTCCGCCCGGGGATCTGATGCTCCTTTCCGATCACATCAACTATAATGACCGCAATACGCTGATCAGCGAGCCTACAGATGCCCGTTTCGTCTCCATGACAAACGCCCATTCCCCCCGGCTGCGCCAGGCGCTCACCCAGGCGACCGATGCCGAATCGATCCCGCCTGGGGAAGGGATCTGTTGCTGGTATTCCGGCCGCTCTTTCGAAACCCCTGCCGAGATTCGTATGCCTGAACTCCTCGAAGGCGATGCGGTCGGCATGCCCACCCTGCCCGAAGTGATCCTCACGCGGCTTCTCTGCCTTGCGGTCACGGCAATCTCAACCATCAGCAATATGGCTGCAGGTCTTTCAGACGAGGCGATCAGCCGCGATCATACCTAACCCATGGCGCCCCCGTTGGTGCGGCAAAACTGGAACGAATCCTGCGCCGTTACCTGCGCGATCTCGCGTGAGGCGAAAGCCGGTTTGACTTCCGGGCGCAGGCGGGCAAACCTGAGCCGACACATCCCCGCTTGTTACTGGCCTGGCCCCTTCCCCGATGCAGCTCTACCTCCCTATCGCCGAGGTCTCGGTCAATATTTTCCTGTTGTTCGGGATCGGCGGAATCGTGGGCTTTCTTTCGGGAATGTTCGGGGTTGGCGGCGGCTTTCTGATCACCCCCCTGTTGTTCTTCATCGGCGTGCCGCCCGCTGTCGCGGTGGCGACCGGCGCGAACCAGGTCGTGGCCTCTTCGGTCTCGGGGGTGCTGGCGCAGATGAAGCGCAAGGCAGTCGATTTCCGGATGGGAACCGTGCTGCTTGCGGGCGGTTTCATTGGCTCTGCCATCGGGATCTGGGTCTTTGCGCTGATGCAGTCACTGGGCCAGGTCGATCTGTTCGTGCAGATCTCTTATGTCGTTTTCCTGGGCTTTATCGGCGCGACGATGTTGCAGGAAAGCCTGCGCGCGCTTTTGCGGACGCGGGGCGGCAAGGTACAGATCCGCCGCGCCCATACCCATTCCTGGGCGCATGGCCTGCCCTTCAAGATGAAATTCCGCGCCTCGGGGCTTTATATCTCGGTGATCCCGCCGATGGCGATCGGCGCCTTCACCGGCTTTCTGGCCGCGATCATGGGGGTGGGCGGCGGCTTCATCCTGGTGCCCGCGATGATTTACCTGTTGGGGATGCCCACCAAGGTCGTGATCGGCACCTCGCTTTTCCAGATCATCTTCGTCTCGGCCTTTACCACCATCATGCATTCGGTCACCTCGCAGACCGTCGATATGATGCTGGCACTGGTGCTGATCCTTGGTGGCGTGATCGGGGCGCAGATCGGCAGCCGTGTCGGCGTCTATCTCAAGGCCGAACAACTGCGCGTCCTTTTGTCGCTGCTCGTCGTTGCGGTGGCGCTCAGGATTGCGGTTGATCTGCTGCTCCGCCCGGTCGAGCTTTATTCGGTGATGCCCGGGGTGCTGCCATGAGGCGGCTTGCCCTGATCGCCGCGCTGATCCTTGCGGGCCCCGCTATGGCGCAGGACGCCGCACAGGATGGCGTCCCAGACACCCCGGTCGAGACAATCGTCTCGGGCCTGAGCCAGAACCGCGTCTCGATCACCGCGAATTTCGATGGCGACGAGATCCTCGTCTATGGCGCCGTCCGGCGCGACGCGCCGGCGCCACAGGGGCGGCTCGATGTGATCGTGACCGCCGAGGGCCCCTCCGGCCCGGTCACCGTCAGGCGCAAGGAACGCACCGCCGGCATCTGGATCAATCGCGATTCCGTCAATATTTCCAGCGCGCCCAGCTTCTACGCCGTGGCCACAACCGGCAAGCTCGACGAGATCCTGAGCGCCGAGGAGAACCGCAAACATGCGATCTCCATCGACCAGCTGGTGCATCTTGAAGCCGCCGATGCCGCGACCGAGGCCTGGGTCGCCCGGGGCGGCGACCCGGATACGATGCCGCTTTTCCCGATCCTGCTGGCCGAGGGCGAGTTCATCCGCTCGATGATCCGGGTGCGCACCAATGAGGGGCGCTACCGGATGCTGGAAAACCGTGTCCAGCTGTCAGAACAGACGCTGTTTCGCGCCGATCTCACTTTGCCCTCGAACCTGACCGAAGGCGTCTACCGGGTGCGGATGTTCCTCTTGCGCGACGGCAAGGTCATCGCAAACCACGAGCGCTGGATCCGGGTGCGCAAAGAAGGGCTGGAGCGCATGGTCTTCAACCTCTCGCGCGAGCAGCCCTTGTTTTACGGCCTGTTGTCGCTGGCGATTGCCGCCTTTGCCGGCTGGGCCGCCTCGGCCGCGACCCGGCTGATCCGGCGCTAGGGTTCAGTCAGCTTCCACCAGCAGTTTCTCGAGATCAAGGCGGCGGGTGGTCATCTTCAGCCCGCCCTTCTCGTCGCGCGGCCAGTCGGCCTCGGGGCGGTCCCAGTAAAGCTCCACGCCATTGCCATCGGGGTCATCAAGGTAAAGCGCCTCGCTCACCCCATGATCCGAGGCGCCGGTCAGCGGATACCCCGCCTCGGCCAGGCGTTTAAGCGCATTGGCCAGCGCCTTGCGGTCGGGATAGAGAAAGGCCGAATGGTACAGCCCCACCGTCCCCGGGGCCGGGCGCGTGCCGCCAAGCGATTCCCAGGTGTTCAGCCCGATATGGTGGTGATAGCCGCCCGCCGACAAAAATGCCGCCTGGGCGCCGTAACTTTGGGTGACTTCAAAGCCCAGCACGCCGGAGTAAAAGCCAATCGCACGGTCAAGATCCGAGACCTTGAGATGGACATGGCCCACGCGGGTCGCGGGATGGATCGGGGTCGTCATGAGATCGCTCTCCCTTCTCACGAAATTGTTTCCTCTCACAGATAGAGACGCCCCGGCCTTGCGAGAACAGCGATTCCCGCACCGGATCTGTGCAGAGATCGCAGAGTTGTGAAGACAGACCGGCGGGGAAAGCCGGCGGGTCAGGAAACCCGCCCTGTTCGCATCCCCCCGCGCGGCGCAATAGTCGGCTGGCAACTCTGTGAGGTTACTCAGATGAAACGCATCTTCCTGGCCGCCGCTGTCACGCTCGGCCTTGGCGCAACGGCGGCGCTCGCCGATGGCAAAGTCTATATCACGCTGCCCGATATGTCGGGGATCGCGCAGGATCCGGTCGCGGCTGACCGGCTGCTTTCGGATATGCAAAACACCCTCGTCCTCAGCCAGAACTGCCCGGAGGAGAGCCTTTCGGATGAGGAACATTCACTGCTGACCGATGGCTTTGACCTTTTGGCCTATGGCGAGCTGAAGCTTGATACCGACGGGATCATCGCGAAATATGAGACGCCAGCCTTTGATCTCCTGGACAACAGCACCCTCGCCTGCAGCGAAGAGCCAGAGCTGAAAGCGCGCACGATTGCGACGCTCATTGAGGCTGGTGGCGATCTGACACCGCTGCCCGATCAGGAAAAAGCCTATCTGGACTGGCGCGCGCTGATGGATCAGATCCGCCCCTGACGCGGCCTGCCCGAAATAACAAAGGCACCGGAGCGATCCGGTGCCATTTTCATTTCCCACACCTGACGGGGGGACAGCCTCAGGGGGAAACCGGGGCTACTTCGCCTTTACGCCACCCGCTGCCGCCTCAAGCGCCGCGATCCGGGCCGAGAGCGCCTCATTCTCTTCGCGCGCCTTTTGCGCCATCAGCCGCACGGCGTCGAATTCCTCGCGGGTGACGAAGTCGCGCCCGGCCATCCAGCGGTCGACCATGCTTTTCATCGCGGTTTCGGCTTCGGTCCGCGCGCCCTGGGCCACGCCCATGGCATTGGTCATGAGCTGGCTCATATCGTCGAGGAATTTGTTGCGGCTCTGCATCTCGGCCATCCCTTGTCGTCAGCCCCGGGGGGATCCGGGTCGCTTTGACCCTATATGCGCGCCCGCACGCCCGTTCACAAGTGTTGAGGCCATCGATGCGGCGCGGCCCTTGCAGTTGACTTCATCCCCTGCCCGCAAGACAAGCGTCTCACGCAAAAGCGTCACATGACAAGCATCTCGGGCCAGGCAGTTGCGCCCCGGCCGCCAGCAGGAGCGCAGGATGATCCCTTTCCCGAATCTCTCCCCTGACATTTTTTCGGTCGAGCTGTTCGGCATGAGTTTCGCCCTGCGCTGGTATGCGGTCGCCTATATTGCCGGGCTGCTGCTGGGCTGGTTTCTGGTGACGCGGGCGGTCAGAACCGCGCGGCTCTGGGCACCGGGTGCAGCACCCATGACGTCGGAACAGGTAGAACGCCTGCTGACCTGGGTGATCCTTGGTGTGATCATCGGCGGGCGGCTGGGCTATGTGCTGTTCTACCAGCCCGGGCGCTACCTCTCGCCTGAGAATTTCATGGCCGATCCGATGGCGGCGCTCAGGCTCTGGGATGGCGGCATGTCTTTCCATGGCGGTTTCCTTGGCGTGGCGGTGGCAGGGCTGATCTTTGCCCGGCGCGAGGGCCTGGCACCCCTCTCGGTCGGGGACCTTTTCGCCTATGCTGTGACGCCGGGCCTTTTGTTCGGGCGGCTTGCGAATTTCATCAATGCCGAGCTCTGGGGCCGGCAGACCGATCTGCCCTGGGGCGTGATCTTCCCCGGTGAGGCGGCACAGACCTGCCCCGGCCTGGTCACGCTTTGCGCCCGCCACCCAAGCCAGCTTTACGAGGCGGCGCTTGAGGGACTGCTGCTGGGCGCACTGATCTTCTGGCTGGTCTGGAAACGCGGCTGGCTGCGCTTTCCGGGCCGGATCATGGGCGTGTTCATCGCCGGCTATGGGCTCGCGCGGTTCCTCGTCGAATTCGTCCGCCAGCCCGATGCGCAATTCGTCGGGCCGGATAACCTGCTGGGCCTTGCCTTCCATATCAACGGCTGGGGGCTGACCATGGGCCAGGCCCTGTCGCTGCCGATGATCCTGATCGGCCTGTGGTTCGTCTTCCGCCGGCCCGGAGTGCAGACGGTCACGCCGTGACGACCCCGCTGGCAGAGCTGATCGCCGCCCGCATCCGCGCCAGCGGGCCGGTCAGCCTTGCCGAATATATGGCCGACTGCCTCCTGCATCCGCGCTTTGGCTATTACGCCACCCGTGACCCTTTCGGCCAGGCCGGAGATTTCACCACCGCCCCCGAAATCAGCCAGATGTTTGGGGAATTGCTGGGCCTGTGCCTCGCGCAATCCTGGCAGGATCAGGGCGCGCCTGCGCGCTTCACCCTGGCCGAATGCGGGCCGGGGCGTGGCACGCTGATGGCCGATGTCCTGCGCGCCACCGCCCGCGTGCCGGGGTTCCACGCCGCCGCCGATCTGGTGCTGATCGAGGCCTCCGCGACACTTCGCGGCATACAGGCGAAGACCCTTGCCGGGCATCAGCCGCGCTGGCTGCCTCTGGTGCAGGATCTGCCTCAGGCGCCGCTGTTCCTGCTGGCCAATGAGTTTTTCGACGCATTACCGATCCGCCAGTTCACCCGTCAGAGCGGTGGCTGGGCGGAAACCATGATCGGCCTTTCGGGTGAAGCGCTGACCCCCGGCCAGGCGCCTCCCGGCCCGCTGGCCGCGCTTGATCACCGCCAGGATATCCCCGAAGGCCGCATCGTCGAGATCTGTCCCGCCGCCGCTCCGATCATGGCGGAAATCTCGGGCCGTATCCGTCGCCATGGCGGGATGGCGCTGATCGTCGATTACGGGGACTGGCAGAGCCTGGGCGACACATTCCAGGCCATGCACGCCCATGCCTGGGTCGACCCCTTTGCCACACCCGGCGAGGCCGATCTGACCGCCCATGTCGATTTCGGGGCGCTCGCCCGGGCGGCTTTGCCCGCTGCAGCCTCTTATACGACCCAGGGTGCGCTTTTGACCGCGCTTGGCATAGGGCCCCGGGCTCAGCAACTTGCCGCCCATCCGGCTGCTGCACGAAACGACCCGCTTGCCGCCGCACGCCGCTTGACCGATCCCGCAGAAATGGGGACCTTGTTCAAAGCCCTCGCCATCCATCCGGCCGGAACGCCGCCTCCTGCGGGATTTCCGGTCGGGAGTATCACGGTCGAAAGCACTGCCAGGGGAGGCAGAGACGATGCTTGAAATCATCACCTCCGGGGCGATCCCGCAGCGCCACGGCTTCTTTACCCGCAAGGGCGGCGCCTCTTCGGGGATTTTCGCCGGGCTGAATTGCGGCTTTGGCTCCACCGACCAGGCCGAGATCGTGGCGATCAACCGCGCCCGCGTGGCCGAGGCGATGGGGGTGGGCGCCGATGGGCTGCTCTCGGTGCATCAGGTCCATTCGCCCGATGTGGTGACCGTGACCGCGCCCCCCGGCGACCCGGCCGAGCGCCCGAAAGCCGATGCGATGGTAACGCGCCTGCCGGGCGTCGCGCTGTCGGTGCTGACCGCCGATTGCCAGCCGGTGCTGTTTTCCGACCCCGAGGGCGGCGTGATCGGCGCGGCCCATGCCGGCTGGCGCGGCGCCATGTCCGGCGTGCTGGAGGCAACCGTTGACGCGATGGAGGCAATCGGGGCCAGCCGCGCGCGGATCCGCGCCGCAATCGGCCCGACCATCAGCCAGGCGGCCTATGAGGTCACGGAAGACTTCCTGCAGACTTTCCTCGCCGAGGATCCGGAGAATGGCCGTTTCTTCGCCAATGGTCAGAACGGGCGCTACCAGTTCGACCTGCCGGCCTATGGGTTGCACCGGCTGCGCGGCGCCGGGATCGGCCATGCCGAATGGGTCGGCCACTGCACCTATGGCGACCCGGATCGCTTCTTTTCCTACCGCCGCACGACCCATGCCGGCGAGGCCGATTATGGCCGGCTGATCGCCTCTATCCGACTTTGACCGGGCAGGCGATGGCGGCCCGGAAACAATGCGTCTGATTTTGGCGCATTTCGTCCCGCCTGGAAATGACCACAATTTCAGATCCATCGGCCAAAACAACGCCGCATTGTTCGGCGATTCTGCCGGCAAGACGCGATGAAACCCAGGGCATCAGACCCGGCCATCGCTAAACCGAGCGCAGTATCGAGGAGACGCAGCATGGCAGGCAAGATGTTCCCGCCGAAGTCCGAAACCACAAAAGCCAAGACGCAACGCCGCTGGCTGCAAAGCGTGATCGCGGCCTCGGGGCAACCGCTTCCGGCCTTTCCCTGGATGCGCGCCGCAAAGTCAGCCGTCGCGACCAGGCAGCCGGTTGAGGTGATCACCGGCGGCTCGCATCGCCCGACTACCCCCCTTTTCCGCCGCAATGGGCCTGCGGGTGGCATCGCGGCACGCTGACCGCACGTTAAGCACGAATCGGAACGACAGGGATTCGGTCCCCCTCCGGTCAGAATGCCACCTGAAAGCCTGATTTGCGGTAGTTGTAGCGGCTCAACAGCCGCGAATTCGAAACAATGCCAGGGATTCAGGCGGATTTCTTCGATCTCAGCCCGGCAACAACGGCAAATGTTTGACAATGGGGCGCAACCGACGCACGAATGGCGTCAGGTCAAAGTCCCTGACTATGATCCGGAGCGCGAAACGGTCCAGACCGCTTTGCTGTTCCAGATCTCTCCCCGTCGCCGCTCACGATACGGGAGACGTGGTGAGTAAGAACGGCCCCGGTGCTCCTCTGGCACAGAATGCGGGGCCGTTTTTCATTTCAGCGGGCCTGTTAACCCTGACGCCCGTTTAACCCGGCACCCGGTCCACTCTTACTACAAAGAGATCCCAGGGATCACGTCACCCTGACGCTAAACGTCGCGCAGCAAAAACGCCGCGCCTGTTTCCTGCTTCGAAACACTTCCTGCCAGGGCCGGTTCAGATGACCGGCCCCTGCAGGCATACTCGCTGATATCACATCCGTAATGGCGCACTCATGACCAGACCGTATCGCCCCTGGCGATACTGATCCAACCCGAATACCCGTCATCCGGTTCCCTCAGAGACAGCGAAAATTATACCACCCCGCTGCGTCCGTCCGGGGGCGTATCAGGCATTGCGCGCCAGACGCGCCTCAAGAACCCCAAAGGGCACGCCGGGCTCATCCTTGGCATTGCGGATCACCAGGCTGGTTTTGACATTGGCCACATTCGGCGCCGTCAGCAGTTCCGTCGTCAGGAAAGTCTGGAAGGTCGAGAGATCGGGCGAGACGCATTTCAGGATGAAATCAATCTCGCCGTTCAGCATATGGCACTCGCGCACCAGCGGCCAGGCGCGGCAGCGTTCCTCAAAGGCAGAGAGATCGCTTTCGGCCTGCGAGGACAGCCGCACCATGGCAAAGACCGCGACCTCGAATCCAAGCGCCCTTGCGTCGATATCGGCGTGATAGCCGCTGATATAGCCCTGTTCTTCAAGGGTGCGCACACGCCGCAGACAGGGCGGCGCAGAGATGCCCACCCGGCTCGCCAGCTCGACATTGGTCATCCGACCATCTGACTGCAGCTCCGCCAGGATCTGCCGGTCGGTTTCGTCAAGCTTGTGGCTCGCCATGGGTTACTCCTTAGTTCAGTCGCCTCAATAGGCTTTTGCCCGTTTTTGCGCAACAATGTTTCAATGATAACGCCACCAACACGCTCAGGATTGCGAGGCGCGCCCTGCATACCGGCATTTCGCAGCCGCGTTTTCCGGGGGGCTTCCGGCCCGGTCCCGCCTTGTCTATATCCTTCCTGAACAGGCGCGTCCGGAACGGCGCGCGCCGAAAGCGACATCAGGCCGCCCCGACCGGGTGGCGGGGAAGGACCGACATGGCTGAGACGCGGCATACCAAAGTTCTGATCATCGGCTCCGGCCCGGCCGGCTATACGGCAGCGGTCTATGCCGCGCGCGCCATGTTGCAGCCTTTGCTGATCCAGGGCCTGCAACCCGGCGGACAGCTGACCATCACCACCGAAGTCGAGAACTGGCCCGGGCTGAAAACCGTCCAGGGGCCCAATCTGATGATCGAGATGGAAGAACATGCACGCGAGATGGGCGCCGAGATCATCGCCGATTACATCACCTCGCTTGATCTGAAGAACCGCCCCTTCACCGCTGTTGCGGACAGCGGCACCACCTATACCGCCGATGCCGTGATCCTCGCGACGGGTGCGCAGGCGAAATGGCTGGGCCTGCCGTCTGAGGAGAAGTTCAAGGGCTTTGGCGTCTCGGCCTGTGCGACCTGTGATGGCTTTTTCTATCGCGGCAAAGAGGTCGCGGTGATCGGCGGCGGCAATACAGCTGTCGAAGAAGCGCTCTTCCTGACGAATTTCGCCTCGAAAGTCACACTGATCCATCGCCGCGACAGTTTGCGCGCCGAAAAGATCCTGCAAGACCGGCTGTTCAGACATCCGAAGGTCGAGGTGATCTGGGACAGTGAAGTGACCGAGGTGCTGGGGGGCGAAAGCCCGCTGGGCGTCGAGGCCGTGCGGGTCTCGAACCTGAAAACCGGCGCAACCCATGATCTGCCGGTCGCGGGCTTTTTTGTCGCAATCGGCCATGCGCCCTCGTCCGAGCTGGTGGCCGATCAGCTGGAACTGCATCACGGCGGCTATGTGAAGGTTGAGCCGGGCACCACCCGCACCTCGATCCCCGGCGTTTTCGCGGCCGGAGATCTGACCGACCATGTCTACCGTCAGGCTGTGACTTCGGCCGGCATGGGCTGTATGGCGGCGCTTGATGCCGAGCGCTGGCTGGCCGAACAGCCCTGACCACACGCGCCCTGTGCCCCGCCCGTCCTGAGCCCCGCCTGTCGCGTCCCCGATGTGACAGGCGGGGCTCAGGCCAGGCCATTTCAATTTTTTGTGATTTGGTCACCCCAGGGCTTCGGGCCAGACTGCCGGGGTTCACCCGCAGATTGTGCACGCTCCGTTTCCTGACCAAAGGCCGCTTTTGCTTTCCTATATTCAGATCACTGCCGGGGAACCCGCGCCCTGGTTCACCCTGCCCTCCGCCGCGTCACCGCGCTATGCCATTGATACCGTCGCCGGCCGTTATCTGCTTTTATGCTTCTTCGGCAGCACTTCGAGCCCGCATTGCGCCTCCCGCCTCAAAGCCGCGCTGGCGCGCACGGACCTCTTTGATGACAAATTCGCGGCGTTTTTCGGGATCAGCGCCGATCCGCGTGACCAGGACGGGCGTTTGCAAAACCGCCTGCCCGGCTGCCGCTTTCTGTGGGACACCGATCTGACCGCCGCCAGGCTTTACGGTGCTGCCCCGCGTGAGACGGTCCCGCCCGGCACCGGGCTGCGCCCGCTCTGGGCGCTGATGGATCCCACGATGCGGATGATTGCGACCGTGCCTTTTGAACAGGACGGATCTGATATCGCGCGCATCCTTGGCATCCTGGAAAGCCAGCCCGCCCCCGACCGTTTTGCCGGAATGCGGCTCCAGGCCCCCGTCCTGTGCCTGCCGCGGGTGTTTGAGCCCGACCTCTGCGAGAGCCTGATCGCCACCTATGAGGCAAGGGGCGGCGAGCTTTCGGGCACCATGCGCCAGGTCGGCGACAGAACCGTTGGCATCAATGACCTGAAATTCAAAAGCCGCCGCGATTGCGACATTACCGATCAGGCGATGATCGGGCGCATTCAGACGGCGATCCGCCGCCGCGTTCTTCCCGAGATCCGCAAGGCGCATCAGTTCATCGCCACCCGGATGGAGCGCTATATCGTCTCTTGCTATGATGCAGCCGAGGGCGGGCATTTCAGCCCGCATCGCGACAATACCACCTCCGGCACTGCGCATCGGCGGTTTGCGATCTCGATCAATCTCAATTCCGATTTCGACGGCGGCGAGGTCAGCTTTCCCGAATATGGTCCGGACGGGCTGAAAGCGCCGCCCGGGGGCGCGGTGGTGTTTTCCTGTTCGCTTTTGCACCGGGTCTCGCCGGTCACACGCGGGCGGCGCTATGCGTTCCTGCCTTTCGTCTATGATGACGAGGCCGCCAAAATCCGCGAAGCCAATATGGCGAGCATCGTCCCATCCCAGGCGCAGGGGTAAAACGGCGCGACAGGCTGTCCGCGCCCGCAGATCGTCAGGGAAAGACGGGCCCCGATGTCGCCCCCAACCTTGCCCCGATCCCCGAGCTTTGCGTCTCTCACGATTCTGCGCAAAAGCTGAAGCATGCGGCGACGGCGCTGATCTTCTGAGATCTGAGCCCGCGCCAGACCTGTGACCTCGAGCTTCTGATGAATGGCGGATTCTACCCGCTGAAAGGCCATATGTGCCAGGCCGATTACGACGGCGTGGTCAAGACGATGTGCACCGCCGATGGCACGCTTTTCCCGATGCCGATCACGCCGGATGTGTCCGAAAAGTTAGCCGAAGGGGTCGGGCCGGGCCAGGACATCGTGCTGCGCGACCAGGAAGGTGTGAGTGTCCTCGATATCTCCGGCACCGAGCTGCCCGCCGGTTGCGAGAAGGGCTGGAGATCCCTGACTGGTTCTCCTTCCCCGAAGTGGTCAAGGAACTGCGCCGCAGCTGGCCGTCACGCTCGAAACAGGGCTTCACGCTGTTCTTCGCCCACCGTTCCGGCGCGGGCAAATCGGCCATCTCCAATGCGCTGATGGTCAAGCTGATGGAGATGGGTGGTCGCCCGCTGACGCCGCTGGACGGCGATGCGGTGCGCAAGCATCTCTCGTCCGGGCTCCGCTTCTCGAAAGAGCATCGCGACATCAATATCAGGCGCATCGGCTATGTCGCTCAGGAAATCATCAGGAATGGCGGCATCGCGATCTGTGTGCCCATCCGCGCCCTATACCTCGACCCGCCGCGCGCTGCGCGAGATGATCGAGGCCTGAGGTACCGCCCCCAGAAACAGAAACGGCCGGAAAGGGCGCCCCTTTTCCGGCCAGTTCCATTGCGCGACCGATATCCGGTCCTGCTCCCCCAATCGGCATTTCAGCCTGCACGCCCGGTCGGGATGATCTTTCAGGGCTGACACTACGCTCCCTTTGGTGCGACAGCGCCTGCCCGGTCAGTGAGGCAATCAACGCCTCAATGCACCGACATCGGCGCGAAATCATGCGCGCGGGCCAGGTTGAACGCCAAAGCGCGATCCGCCACCAGTGCAAGGCGCTGGCCGTCCACCGCATGGACGGAATAGATCACGCCGGCATCGCCGACCTGTTCGCGCACTTCCTCGGGCAGATCTTCCACCGCCACCGGCCTGACATAGACGATGCGGCTCTTGCCCTCGGGGAATCCTTCAAACGGCGTATTCATCTTCTTACCCCTTTCTCTGCCCGATCCTGATCGTCTGCACGACGGTCTCCGGCACCTGGCGCCTGAGATCGACATGCAAGAGCCCATGCTCCATATGCGCCCCCGCCACTTCCACCCCATCCGCCAGCACGAAACTGCGCTGGAAGGCGCGCGATGCGATGCCGCGATGCAGGAAAACACGTTCCTGCCCGTTCTCGCCATCCGAGACCCGGCCGCGGATCACCAGCTGCCGGTCCTCGACCGTGATCGCGAGGTCTTCCTCCCGAAATCCGGCCACCGCCAGCGTGATACGGTAGGCGTTCTCGGTCACGGCCTCGATATTATAGGGGGGATATCCTTCACCGCTTTTGGCAGTGCGTTCGACCAGCCGTTCAAGCTGTTCAAACCCAAGAAGGAACGGGTGTGCCCCGAAGCTGAGTTTCGTCATTCCCGGACTGTCCTTTTACAAAGCGACAATTCGCGGCGGCGGGTCCCATCATCGGCGACCTGCCCCGGTATTGTGGAATATGGGGCGCAGCCTGTCCGGCTGCAAGGCCGGCAAATCACCGCCAATACGGGAAAATTTCTGCATTCCGCAGGGCGGTGCTTCTCCGAATCATCAATCGGCTCTATGATTTGATCAGAACCTTCAGCAAAGACCCGCGTCCAGCCATGAATGCCCCCTCTGAAATGAGCTTTGATGAGATGCTGCGCGTGAAACTCGGGGTTCTGCGCCGGGAACATCGTGATCTCGACGAGGCGATCTATGCGCTGGAACAGAACGGGCGTCCGGATATCCTGACGATCCGTCGGCTGAAAAAGCAAAAGCTGTCGCTGAAGGACCAGATCGCCACGATCGAAGACCGGCTGATCCCGGATATCATCGCCTGAGCCACCCAGCCGTTTGCTTTCCCCACGCTTGCGGCGGTCCGGGGTTTAGGCTAGGTCGCGCGCCCCAATCCCTTTCATGACGGGCGGCGATGATGCAGGCAGAGGTTCTCGCGGTTGATTTCGGCACCTCAAATACAGCGGTTGCTGTAACCGGACCCGATGGCCAGGTGCAGCGCATTGCCATCGAAGAGGGCAGCGACACCCTTCCCACCGCCGTCTTCTTCCCGCCCGGAGGCGGCGCGATGCGAATCGGTCGTGCGGCAGGCGAGGCGCTGATTGCGGGGGATGAGGGCCGCTATATGCGGGCGCTGAAATCGGTGCTCGGAACCCCCTTGCTGCATGAGACCAGGATGATCGGCGGCAAAAGGCAAAGCCTCGCGGCCATCATCACCGCTTTTCTGGTCGAACTGCGCGCCCGGGTGACGCAAAGCCTCGGCGCCTGCCCCGACCGTGTTCTGTCTGGTCGCCCGGTGCATTTCCACAGCAATGACCCTGGTCGCGACGCCCAGGCCCTTGCCGATCTGCGCGCCTGTTACCTCGCCGCCGGCTTCACCGATGTTGACTTCCTGGCCGAACCCGAAGCCGCCGCCTGGGCCTGCCAGCAAGAGATCGGCGATCAGACCGGTCTGATCATTGATATCGGCGGCGGCACCTCGGATTTCACCGTCTTCCGCGCGGCAGGCGGCAAGGTCGATATCCTCGCCAGCCATGGTATCCGGCTGGGCGGCACCGATTTCGACCACTCCGTCTCGCTCGCCCATGTCATGCCGCGCCTTGGCCAGGGGGGCGAGCTGAAGCGCGAAATGGGGCCGGGGCTTTTGCCGGTGCCGAATGCGATCTATTCCGACCTTGCCACATGGGCGCGGATCCCCTTCCTCTACACGCCGGAAACCAGACGCGAAGTCGCCTCGATGCTGCGCCTTGCGGTGGATCGCAAACGGCTGGAGCGACTTGCCACCGTGCTGGGCGATGAGCTCGGCCACGAGCTGGCCTTCGCGGTCGAGCGCGGCAAGATCGCGGCCAATAATGGCGAGGCAAAGACCCGCATCGCGATGGAGTTTGTCGAGCCGGGCCTTTCGGCACCGATCTCCTTTGGCTCGCTGGATCTGGCGCTGCGCGATTACCGTATGGCGCTGGACCAGGCGATCCGCGAGACGCTGCGCCTGTCCGGGCTCGGGGCGGATCAGATCGGCGCGGTGATCCTTGTCGGCGGCTCAAGCCTGATGCGGCTGGTGAGCGACCTCGCGACAGAGATCCTGCCCGAGGCCCGTATCCACCGATCCGAGGCCTTTACCGCGGTGGTCGATGGCCTCGCCCTGGCCGCCGCCGCGTGAATGCGAAAAGGGCGACCCAAAGGGCCGCCCTTCTTTACCGCGATGCTCCCGCGGTCTCAGACCTTCAGGGACGGAAGGATCTGCTTCTTGCGGCTCATGATCCCGGGCAGTACGACCGTGTCGCCCTCGACTTTCGCACCGAACGAGGCTTCGGCAATCGTCTTCACCAGATCATTCGGCACCAGAAGCGTGGCTTCCTCTTTCAGAATGTCGATGATGAACAACAGAACCTGATCGGCGCCATCGGCCTGTGCCACCGCCGGCATCGAGGCCATCAGGCTGGCTTTACGGTCCAGCAGCACTTTGGGCGCGGTGGTTTCCAGCACCGAGACCCGCAACTCTTTGCCGCCGATATTGTATTCCTTGCTGTCCATCCGCAGCAAAACCTCATCCGAGAATTCGGAGACATCCGATTTCGCCTCGAACAACTGGCTGGCATATTCGGGGATCGAGATGCCAAGATCGGCGGCGAGTTTCTCAGCCACAGCCCTGTCATGCGGCGTGGTGGTCGGTGAGCGGAATTCCAGCGTGTCCGACAGGATGCAGGACAGCATCGCGCCCCTGATCGCTTTCGGCGCGCGGGCCAGATCGTCACCGATCAGGTCATGCATCAGCGTGGCGGTGCAGGCGAGCGGGCGGATGGTGATGTCGATCGGCGCTTTGGTCTTCAGCCCGCCGACCAGCATATGGTGGTCGATGATGCCGATGATCGAGGCCTCATTGACCGAAGGCGGCAGCTCGGCCGGGTTATTGGTGTCGACGATCACAACCTCATCACCCGCCGCCACATCCGCGATGATCTCGGGTTTCGCGAGATCCCAGTGCTTCAGCACGAAAGCGGCTTCGGTATTCGGCTCGCCCAGCAGATACGGTTTCGCCGGGGCACCTTTGATCTCCGAGAGATACCAGGCCCAGATGATCGGCGAACCGGTGGAATCGGTATCGGGAGATTTGTGGCCAAAAACCTTGATCGTCATGTCAGATTCCTTGCGGGAGGAGCTCAGTTTCGCCGCGCCTTATAGGCAAGGTGAAGACTTTTGTCACCTGAGGCCGCTGCTCCTGCGACGACATCGAACCCGCGCGTCTCTGACAGGATGCGGAAGCCTCCGGCGGGGATATTTAAGGACAGATGAAAGCGCTTTCTTCATCTGTCCTTAAATATCCCGGGGGTGCGGGGGCAGAGCCCCCGCTCTTTCTTAAGACGGCCAGCCGCCTTTGCCGCGACAGCCATGTGGCGGCAGGGTTTTATCTCCGAATTCGTCAAAGAGCCGGGCGCAGCCCCAGTCCTGAACGAAACCCGGCATGTATTTGTGCAGATCGATCCCGACCTCGTCGAAAGGCGTGTCCGCGCCGGTCCAGTTTTTCACCCAGGACACATACCTATAGCCAACCATTGCGACGGCCGCGAAAACTGCCACGACCAGGATCGTCAAAAACCGTTTCACTTGTAATTACCTCTCTCACTCCTGCGACATCCGCCGCCGCAGGCAGCTTTGCCATATGACTGAGAGAGGCTCCAGAGATCACGATGATGACGGACAAAATCGGCACCTGCGGCCCCGACCGCGTCAGCCTTTGCGGGTCACGAAACGGGTTTCGAGATAGGCCTCAATCGCCTCTGATCCGCCCTCGGTGCCGTAGCCGCTGTCCTTCATGCCGCCAAAGGGGGTTTCCGGCAGCGCGAGGCCGAGATGGTTGATCGTCAGCATCCCCGCCTCGATCTCATTCCCGAGCCGCGTCGCGGTCGCTGTGTCCGAGGTATAGGCATAGGAGGCCAGCCCGAAGGGCAGCCGGTTCGCCTCGGCAATCGCCTCGTCGATGGTCGAGAAGCGGTTGATCACCGCCACTGGGCCGAAGGGTTCTTCGTTCATGATCCGCGCCGACAGGGGGGCATCGGCCAGCACGGTCGGCTCAAAAAACCAGCCCTCATTGCCGATCCGGCGCCCGCCGGTGGTCAGGCGCGCGCCCTTTTCCACTGCGTCATTGATCAGCGCCTCCAGCGCGGGAATGCGGCGTTCATTCGACAAGGGCCCCATTTCGGAGGCCGGATCCATGCCGTCACCCACCTTCAGCTTTGCCGCATAATCGGTGAATTTTTCGGTAAAGGCCGCGTGGAGGTCATCATGCACGAGGAAGCGGGTCGGCGAGACGCAGACCTGTCCTGCATTCCTGAACTTATGCATCGCGATCTGCGACACGGCGAGGTCGAGATCGGCATCGCCCGCGACGATCACCGGCGCATGGCCGCCAAGCTCCATCGTCGCCCGTTTCATATGCAGCCCGGCCAGGGCCGCCAGCTGCTTGCCGATCGGGGTCGAGCCGGTGAAGCTGATTTTCCGGATCACCGGATGCGGGATCAGATATTCGGAAATCTCGGCCGGAATGCCGAAAACGAGGTTCACCACCCCCGCCGGCACACCGGCATCCTGGAAGACGCGGATCAGTTCAGCCGGCGAGGCCGGAGTTTCCTCAGGCGCCTTCACGATGAACGAACAGCCCGCCGCAAGCGCGGCCGAGAGTTTGCGCACGATCTGGTTGATCGGAAAGTTCCAGGGGGTAAACGCCGCGACAGGGCCAACCGGCTGTTTCACCGTGAATTGCAGCACATCGGGGGCGCGCGACGGAATCACCTGGCCATAGCTGCGCTGGCCCTCGCCCGCGAACCAGTCGATCACATCGGCGGCGCCGGCGATCTCGACCTTTGACTGCGCCAGCGGCTTGCCGTTTTCCAGCGTCATCAGCACGGCGATATCATCGGCGCGGTCGCGCAGAAGGTTTGCCGCCTTGCGCATGAGCTTGCCACGTTCAAAGGCGGCGGTGTCTTTCCAGATCCGGAACCCGCGCTCTGCCGCTGCCAGCGCCGCGTCGAGATCTTCGCGCGCGGCATGGGCCACGGTGCCGATCTGGCGGCCGGTCGCCGGGTTGATCACGGGAATCACCCGCCCCCCGGTTCCCGCGCGCCACTGGCCGTCGATGAAAAGGAGCGTTTCGGTATTGCGCGTCATGGCGACATCCTTCGGATCTGATCATCCCGCCCGGTCCGGGACTGTGGCCTGACCGCGGCGCGGTTTTCTCCCGGCGGCAGCCAGTGGGCCCGGAGCAAGAAATAGCGCCGCGACTGCCCGGCGTCGACCGGGCAATGCCGGTATAAGCAGGATATCTTTACGACCTGCCCTTATCTGCTGCCTGTGCCGGCACAGTAGCGGCCGATCAGGGTGGCGATACGCCCCCCGCCAGGTCGAGTTCGGAAATCATCCAGCCATTTTCTGCAAGCAGGTTCAGGACACCTTCCTCGCCCGAGAGGTGCAGCGCGCCAAAGGCCACGACCAGCGGCCCCTTTGCCGCCGCCGCCTCGATCACCGGGATCCAGGCGTGGTTGCGGCGGATCATCATCACATCCTCCATCACCGCCATCTCGGCATCGACCTGGTCTTTGGTATAGCCGGGCTGCTTATAGGCGAAGAGCCGGTTCAGCTCCCAGATCATCCGCGAATCTGCCTCGAAATAAAGGTCGGCCATCGTCACCGCCATATCCTCAGACTGCCCCTCCATCGCCAGCGAGGCCTCGACCATGGCAATCGACTGTTCCTCGCTCAGGGCGCCGAACATCGTGAACAGGGTGTCATAGGGTTCCAGCGCCCGGACCGGCACATCGGCCGCGCCGGCCGCCTCGATCAGCTGCGCGTCGAGCCCGTTTTTCAGATCGGGTTCGGCGATCATGCAGGACGGAATCGCCAGCACGACTGTGGCATACCAGGGCTGAAACTTGGCTGCGAAAACCCCCGGGATGCCGCGTGCCTCCAGCGCCTCGGAAAGCCGCCGCCAGGTATCGCGCGGCAGGCGTTCCAGCAGGCTCGGCCCTTCGGTGATGAACATGAGCGACGGGTTTTTACCCATCGCCCGCATCAGCGCGTCTTCCTCTTCCGGACCGGCCTCGACCAGGAGCCCGGTTGCCTCGGCGATACGCCCGGTCAGCGCGGCCATGACCGACATATGACGTGGATCATCAATATGATAAGTGCCCACGATGGTCATCGCGCGCCCCTCTTTTTCAGCCGTCCAGAAATTACCGCGTGCAAAGGGGACGGCATCGGCGCGGGCGCGAATCTCTTTCAGATCGCCGGGCAGCATCTGGTCGACCAGATTGGTCCCGGCACAATAGGCCGCAGCCTGCGAGACAAGCCCGAAAAGCACAAAGGCTGCGACGGCGAGATGTTTCATGACGGGCTCCGGCAAAATGGGCGGCAAAACGGGCACAGGCCGCGCGGCGCGGCACTGTTCCCTGGCCAGACTGACATTTCAGCGCGGCAAGACCAAGGCAAGACGCAGGCCGCCCATGCATGTCTCGGCTGACGTCTCCGCGCGTGCTTTCCAGCGCCTCCGGATCAGACGCCGGAACTGACGCCGGAACCGGCGGCGAGAATGCAGATAAAAAGCCGGAAGAAGCGGTTGACAGGCCAGAGGGCTTTACCTACCTGTTGTCCCGTTAGCACTCCCCCCGGGTGAGTGCTGATCGCATTCAACCTGGAACCTAAGGGAGTGTTACCAGATGGCATTCAAACCGCTGCATGACCGCGTGCTGGTCCGCCGCGTCCAGTCCGAGGAAAAAACCAAGGGCGGGCTGATCATCCCGGATACCGCGAAAGAAAAGCCCGCTGAGGGCGAAATCGTTTCGACCGGCGAAGGCGCGCGCAAAGATTCGGGCGAGCTGATCGCTCCGAGCGTCAAGGCTGGCGACCGCGTGCTGTTCGGCAAATGGTCGGGCACCGAAGTCACCGTCGAAGGTGAAGAACTGCTCATCATGAAAGAAAGCGACATCCTCGGCATCATTTCGTGATGACGGGCTGGCTCCGGCTTTTGCCGTGAGCCGCGCTTTCTTTTTCCTGAAACTTACATCCAAGGAGACAGCATAATGGCTGCCAAGGACGTTAAATTCACCACCGACGCTCGTGACCGCATGCTGCGCGGCGTCAATGTTCTCGCTGACGCGGTCAAAGTGACGCTGGGCCCGAAAGGCCGTAACGTCGTGATCGAAAAGTCGTTCGGTGCTCCGCGCATCACCAAGGACGGCGTGTCGGTTGCCAAAGAGATCGAACTTTCGGACAAGTTCGAAAACATGGGCGCTCAGCTCGTCAAGGAAGTCGCTCAGCGCACCAATGACGAAGCAGGCGACGGCACCACCACCGCTACCGTTCTGGCACAAGCCATCATCAAGGAAGGCCTGCGCTCGGTCGCAGCCGGCCTGAACCCGATGGACCTGAAGCGCGGCATCGACCTCGCGACCACCAAGGTCGTCGAAGCAATCCGCGCGGCGTCGCGCCCGGTCAAAGACTCGGACGAAGTTGCACAGGTCGGCACCATCTCGGCCAACGGCGAGGCCACCATCGGCCGCTTCATCGCTGACGCGATGCAGAAAGTCGGCAACGAAGGCGTGATCACCGTTGAAGAGAACAAGGGCCTGGAAACCTCGGTTGAGGTTGTCGAAGGCATGCAGTTCGACCGCGGCTACCTCTCGCCCTACTTCGTCACCAATGCTGACAAGATGATTGCGGATCTCGAAGACGCATACATCCTTCTGCACGAGAAAAAACTCTCGTCGCTGCAGCCGATGGTCCCGCTGCTGGAGGCTGTGATCCAGTCGCAAAAGCCGCTGATCATTATCGCGGAAGACGTCGAAGGCGAAGCGCTGGCGACCCTCGTCGTCAACAAACTGCGCGGCGGCCTGAAAATCGCGGCTGTCAAAGCTCCGGGCTTCGGCGATCGTCGCAAGGCGATGCTGCAGGACATCGCGATCCTGACCGGTGGCCAGGTGATCTCGGACGATCTGGGCATGAAACTCGAGAATGTCGGCATCGACATGCTCGGCCGCGCCAAGAAAGTCTCGATCAACAAAGACAACACCACCATCGTTGACGGTGCTGGCGAGAAAGCCGAGATCGAAGCCCGCGTGGCCCAGATCCGCACCCAGATCGAGGAAACCACCTCGGATTACGACAAAGAAAAGCTGCAAGAGCGCGTGGCCAAACTGGCTGGCGGCGTTGCAGTCATCCGCGTCGGCGGCATGACCGAAGTCGAAGTCAAAGAGCGCAAAGACCGCGTTGATGACGCTCTGAACGCAACCCGCGCTGCGGTGCAGGAAGGCGTGATCGTCGGCGGTGGCGTGGCTCTGGTTCAGGCCGGCAAGGTTCTTGAAGGCCTCAAGGGCGGCAATTCCGACCAGGACGTTGGCATCCAGATCATCCGCCGCGCGCTGGAAGCGCCGCTGCGTCAGATCTCGGAAAACTCGGGCGTTGACGGTGCGGTTGTTGCCGGCAAGATCCGCGAATCCTCCTCGACCTCGTTCGGCTTCAACGCTCAGACCGAAGAATATGGCGACATGTTCTCGTTCGGCGTGATCGACCCGGCGAAAGTGACCCGTACCGCTCTGGAGAATGCTGCTTCGGTCGCATCGCTCCTGATCACCACGGAAGCCATGATCGCTGACAAGCCGGCCGACAAAGGTGCTGCTCCGGCAATGCCGGGCGGCGGCATGGGCGGCATGGATTTCTGATCCATCCCTCATGGGACTTTTGGAAAGGGCGGCTCATCAGAGCCGCCCTTTTTCTTTGCCGCTGTCGCGGCAGGCGCCTCCGGCGGGGGAGTATTTAAGTCAGGAGGAAGTCAGGGCGCGGCCGGGCGGCGGATTGCCAGGATTTCAAGGGTCAGATCGCCTGCGGGGCGTTTCCAGGTCACCTCATCGCCGGGCCGCGCGCCGATCAGCGCGCGGGCAAGCGGGGAATGTGGTGCGATACGGCCCTGGCCCGGGTCCGCCTCATCTTCACCGGTGATCTCATAAAGCGTCTCAGTGCCGGTTTCATCCGCCACCAGCGCCTGGAGACCGAAGGCCATCTCTTCGGTGCTTTGGGCGGCGGGATCGACCGGGATCGCCGAAGCGAGCCGCGCCTCGAGCCAGCGGATATCGCGTTCTGCCGCCGCTTCGGGCAGCTTGTCGAGCCGATCTGCCCGCGCCCGCAAGGCCGCAAGGTCGCGCAGCCGCGCGGTCAGCCGCGCCTCCAGATCCGCCAGCCCGCGCAGGGTGACATAATTCGGATGCTTTGAGAGCGGCAGTTCCGGCAGATCGGGCCGGTCCGCTCCGGCGTCTTCATTTACAAATGCCCGGCTCATCCTGCCCCCCCACCAACCGGGCAAGGCTCGTCTGGAATACGCATCTTGTCCAGAGCCGTCCTCTGCCCCAGATTGACGCGATCACCAGTTGCCCGGGGAATGATCGTCATGAGCTATGCCACAATCGCCCGAAGCTGCGCCCGGACCTGTGGTCGCCCCGCAACGCTGCTGATGGCCGCCGGTTTCGTGCTGACCTGGGGCATCACCGGGCCGTTTTTCGGCTGGTCAGACACCTGGCAACTGGTCGCCAATACCGCCACCAGCATCATCACCTTCCTGATGGTCTTCCTGATCCAGAACAGCCAGGACCATGACACAGCCGCCATCCAGCTGAAGCTGGACGAGCTGATCCGGGCAACCCAGGGCGCCCATAACGCGCTGATGGATCTGGAAGAGCTGGACGAACGCGAGATCGCCGAATTCCGCCGCCGCTTTATTGCGCTTGCCCGAGCGGCGCGCGACGGCCAGGCGCGGGGCGAGGGCGATACGGGGTCGCCTGAATGCTGAGGCAAGGCAGCCTGCCCCGGCCCGCTTTGCGGCCTGACCCCGGCCGCGCGCGCCATGAGACCGTTGCCCTGATCCATGGCCTTGCCAGATCGCAGCGCTCGCTGCTGCCCATCGCGCTGCGGCTGAAGGCCGCCGGATATGAGGTGGTGAACATCGGCTATCCTTCGACCAGAATGGCGGTTGCCGCGCTGCCCGCGCTTCTGGACCGCCAGTTGGGCGCGGCGCTGGAGATGGGGCGGCCGCTTCATGCGGTGACGCATTCGATGGGGGGGATCCTGCTGCGCGACTGGCTCAGCCGCAACACGCTGCCGCCGCCCGGCCGTGTCGTGATGCTGGCGCCGCCCAATCACGGATCGGAAATCGTCGACCGGCTCGGCGCGCTCGCACCGTTTCGCTGGGTGAACGGGCCGGCGGGGCTTTCGCTTGGCACCGCCCCGGACAGCTGGCCGAACCGGCTGCCGCCTGCCGATTACCCGCTCGGCATCATTGCCGGAAGCCGCTCTGTCAGCCCCTGGTTCTCATCGCTGATCCCGGGCGAAGATGATGGAAAGGTCAGCGTCGCCAGCACCAGGCTCGCGGGCATGAGCGATCATATCACCCTTCCCGTCAGCCATACCTGGATGATGTTCGCGCCAGGCGTCATCCGCCAGACCCTGCACTTCCTCGCCCAGGGCCGGTTCGCGCGCGATACGGAGCCGCTTCCGCCTGACGTGAATGCGCCCGCCGTAGGCCCGCCATGAGTCCCGGCCGGATCCGTCAGGCCTTCACGACCCGGTTTACATGGCCCATCTTGCGCCCCGCGCGCCAGGCGCCCTTTCCGTAAAGATGCACCGCCACGCCGCTTTCGCGCAAAAGCTCCGGCACGCGTTCGACATCGGCGCCGATCAGGTTCTCCATCACCACATCGCTGTAGCGGGTGCCATCCCCGAGGGGGAGCCCGGCCACCGCGCGGATATGCTGTTCGAATTGGTCCACGACACAGCCCTGCTGCGTCCAGTGGCCGGAATTATGCACCCTTGGCGCGATCTCGTTCACCAGCAGCCCTTCACGGGTGACAAACAGCTCCACCCCCATTACGCCGACATAATCCAGCGCATTGAGGATCCGCGCCGCGATCAGCACCGCATCGCTGCGCAGGGCCGGAGAGATGCGGGCCGGAACCGTCGTGGTCCGCAGGATGCCTTCGCTGTGCACATTCTCGCCCGGGTCAAAGGCCGCGACCTGTCCATCCGCGCCCCTGGCCGCGATCACCGAAATCTCGCGCTCGAAGGACACGAACCCTTCCAGCACCGACGGCGCCCCCGCCATGCTCGCCCAGGCGGCGGCGAGGTCGGTTTCCGGCGCCAGCCGCAGCTGACCCTTGCCGTCATAGCCGAAGCGTGTGGTCTTGAGGATCGAAGGCACACCAAGGCGCGCGACGGCCGCAACCAGATCGGCATGGCTGTCGACCTGCGCGAAAGGCGCGGTTTTCAGGCCAAGGCCGGTCAGAAACTGCTTTTCGGTGATCCGGTCCTGGCTGATCGCCAGTGTCCGGCGATTGGGGCGGATCGGGCGCACCTCTTCGATCGCATCCAGCGCGGCGGTCGGCACATTCTCGAATTCATAGGTGACGACATCGACGCTTTCGGCGAAAGCCCGCAGCGCATCGAGATCCTCATAGGTCGCCGTGGTGACGCGGGCCGCCACATGCCCCGCAGGTGCCGCGCCCGGCTCAAAGATATGGGTGACATAGCCCAGCCGGCTCGCCGCAACCGAAAGCATCCGCCCCAACTGGCCACCGCCCAGAATGCCGATCACCGCGCCGGGCTCCAGCGGCTTCAACGCGTCAGTCATCTTTCGGCTCCTCGGGGATAGAGGCGGAAAGCTCCGCCCGCCAGGCGTCAAGCCGCGCCGCAATGCCCGCATCTGACACGGCAAGGATCCCCGCCGCCATCAGCCCGGCATTGGCCGCGCCTGCTGCACCTATTGCCATGGTCGCGACCGGAAAGCCCTTCGGCATCTGAAGGATCGAATAAAGACTGTCGACCCCCGAAAGCGCTTTTGTCTGTACCGGCACGCCGATCACCGGCACCCGGGTCTTGGACGCCATCATCCCCGGCAGATGCGCAGCCCCGCCTGCTCCTGCGATGATCACCTTCAGCCCGCGCGACACGGCCGACTTGCCGTAATCCCAGAGCCGGTCCGGCGTGCGATGGGCCGAGACGATCTTCGCCTCATAGGGGATCCCCAGCTCATCAAGGATCAGCGCGGCCTCTTTCATCGTGGCCCAGTCGGACTGAGACCCCATGATGATGCCGACAGTTACGGTATCTTCCGGCATGACGCCCCCGTTTAAGCCCTGTGGGATCCGGCCCTGTGGGTGCCGGCCCAGTGGTAACCAGTGGTAACCGGACCTTTGCCGGTGTCTTTCGGTCCTATAGCGCATGTTCCGACAGGAGCAAGCGCAAGCCGCCCCCCTGGCCCTGCAACTATGCCCCGGACAGCACTATAGGCTTTACTATGGGCTTTACTGTGGCCTTTGCCATTCCGGTCTGGCTCGCCTATGCCTTGACCTGCCTGCTGAAAGGATGCGCCCCATGTCTCTGCCGCCCCGGACCACCCTGATCCCGTCCCTTGCCGAGATAAGCGGCACATACGACGCGCTGTTCTGCGATCTCTGGGGCTGTGTCCATAATGGCGAAGTGGCCTTCCCGGCCGCAGTCGCAGCCCTGCAGGCCGCGCGGGCCAGTGGGGTGACGGTGCTGCTTATGACAAATTCGCCGCGCCCGAAAGAGGCGGTGATCGCGCAGCTCGACCGGATCGGCGTGCCGCGCGATGCCTGGGACGAGATTGCCACCTCGGGCGATGCGGCGCAGTTCGGGCTCCTGACCGGGGCGGTCGGGCGGCGCGTGTTCCATATTGGCGCGGAAAAGGACATGTCCTTCTTCACCACTTTTGCCGCCGATCTCGCCGGTCTCGCAGCGGCCGAGGCACCGGTTACCCTCGTGTCGCTGGCCGAGGCCGAGGGCATCGTCTGCACCGGACTGCGTGATGACCTGACCGAGACCCCGGCCAATTACCGGGCCGAATTGCTGCTTGCGAAAACCAACGGGCTGAAAATGCTCTGCGCCAATCCCGATATCATTGTCGACTGGGGGGACCGGCGGATCTATTGCGCCGGTGCACTGGCCCAGACCTATGAAGAAATGGGCGGCGAGACGCTGTATTTCGGCAAGCCGCATCCGCCGATCTATGATCTGGCGCGCCGTCGGCTGGCCGCGCTGACCGGGCGCGATGACATGCGCATTCTCTGCATCGGCGACGGCCTGCCGACCGATATCCGGGGCGCCGGGGCCGAGGATCTGGATGCGCTGTTCATCACCGGCGGCATTCATGCCGAAGAATTCGGCACAGATGCGCAGCATCCCGACCCGGCGCGGCTGAACACCTGGCTCGCGGCGCAGCAGCAGGCGCCGCTTTTTGCGATTCCCGCTTTGGCCTGAGGCAGTGCGAAGAGCTGGTGTGGTAATTTAATTCCGATTCCGGGCGCACAATCGCAAATTACTTGCGCCACGGATTGCTCTGCACCGCAGCATCTGATAAACCTGTGGCTGACGGAAAGGATTCGTCCCCACAGGATCAGCCATGATGTTCGACCACAGCCATAATCAGCCGCGCGGCACGATCTGTATCGAGGATCTCGAAATCGGGATGCGCCGCAGCCTGACGAAACAGATCACCGACCGCGATATCGAACTGTTTGCCGAGGTCTCGACCGACCGCAACCCGGTGCATCTGGATGATTCTTATGCCCAGGACACGATTTTCCAGGGCCGTATCGCGCATGGCATGCTGACGGCGGGTCTCATCTCGGCGGTGATCGGCGAACAGCTTCCCGGCCATGGCACCGTCTATCTGGGTCAGAGCCTGAAGTTCATGGCCCCCGTCCGCCCGGGCGATATGGTGACCGCAGAAGTGACGGTTCTTGCGATTGATCACGCGAAACGGCGGGTTACCCTTGAAACCACCGCATCTGTCGGTAAAACAACGGTCCTGAAGGGTGAGGCTGTCGTTCTGGCACCAAGCCGCAAATTCGACTGACCGGGCCTGACGCAGGACAATCTGAGGCCAGATGATCTGCGCCGTGGCCGAAACGCCTGCGGGGAAGAATGCAGATTCATCAGGACTGGCACTGGCTTGACGCTGCGGGCCGTGGAACCTCCTGCGCCCTTGGCAATTTCGATGGCGTGCATCTTGGGCATCAGGCGGTGATCGACCTGGCGCGCGGGCCGGCGCCTCTGGGGATCGTGACCTTCGAGCCGCATCCCCGCCAGTTCTTCCAGCGCGATGCGGACCCGTTCCGGCTGATGAATGCCGAGGCGCGGGCGAACCGGCTGGCAAAGCTCGGGGTCGAACATCTGTTCCAGCTGCCCTTCAATGCGGGTCTCGCGGCACTGACGCCCGAGGAATTCGCGCGCAAGGTTCTGGCCGAGGGCCTTGGCATCAGCCATGTGGTGATCGGCGAGGATTTCTGTTTCGGCAAGGGCCGCGCCGGCCGCGCCGAAGACATGAAGCGGCTGGGCGAAAAATATGGCTTTGCCACCACCATCGCGCCATTGCTGAAACAAGGCGGGATCGGCATTTCCTCGACCGCGATCCGCGATGCGCTGAGTGAGGGGCGACCGGGTGATGCGGCCGCGATGCTGGGGCACCTGCACCGGATCGAAGGCGCGGTGATCCATGGCGAGAAACGGGGCCGCGAGCTGGGCTTCCCGACCGCGAATATGGATCTGACCGGGCTGCATCTGCCACGTTTCGGGGTCTATGCGGTCAGGGTCGATGTGCTCTCGGGCCCACAGGAAGGCAGCTATATGGGGGCCGCGAGCCTTGGTGTACGGCCGATGTTCAACGGCGTGGCACCGAATCTTGAAACCTATCTGCTGGATTTCAAGGGGGATCTCTATGGCCGCCACCTTTCGGTGGCGCTCGTGGAATTCCTGCGGCCAGAGCTGAAATTCGACGGCTTGCCGGCCCTGATCACCCAGATGAATGAGGACTGCGATCAGGCGCGGGCGGTGCTCGCTGCAGGCTGACGCCGCGGTTTCTGTACAGAAACCGGCCCAAAAATCTGCAAAGATTTTTGCGCCCCCCTTTCCATTCGCGATGCGCGGGATCAAATAGCGCCTATGTCCAGCCTGCGCACCCGTTTCTGGGAAACCGTCCCGCTCAAAAAGATGACGCCTGCCGAATGGGAGGCGCTTTGTGATGGCTGCGGCAAATGCTGCCTGAACAAGCTGGAATTCGAGGATACGGGCGAGCTGGTCTTCACCCGCGTCGCCTGCCGCCTGTTCGACAATGCGACCTGCCTGTGCTCGGATTACCCCAACCGCAAGAAACATGTGCCGGAATGCGTTTTCCTGACGCCGAAGACGCTCGCGAAATCCGCGTATTGGATGCCCGAAACCTGCGCCTATAAGCGCCTTTACTACAACGAGCCGCTTCCCGACTGGCATCCGCTGCTCACCGGCGACCCGGACAGCACCCATAGGCTCGGCCCGACGATCCGGGGTCAGACCGTGTCCGAGCTGACGGTTCCCGAGGAAGACTGGGAAGACTACCTGCTCGGTGAGGAAGAGTGATGCATTTCGCCTCTGACAATTGCTCCGGCGTGGCGCCGCAGATCATGGCGGCGCTCATGCGCGCCAATGAGGGCCAGGCGCCCGGCTACGGGACGGACCCGCTGACATTGCGTCTGACCGCGCAGATCCGTGAGATTTTTGACGCGCCCGAGGCCGAAATCGCCCTGGTCCCGACCGGCACTGCCGCCAATGCACTGTCCCTGGCGGTGCTTACCGCGCCCTGGAGCGCGATTTTCGCGCAGGAGCTGGCCCATATCACCCGGGACGAATGCGGCGCGCCCGAGTTTTTCACCCATGGCGCCAAGCTGGTGCCGGTGCCGGGGTCACATGGCCGCATGTCACCCGAGGCGCTGCGTGCGGTGATCATGGCCCATGGCACCGGCGGCGTTCATTCCGTTCAGCGCGGCGCGGTCTCGCTGACCAACGTCACCGAGGCCGGTACGGTTTATACCGCTGCCGAGACCGCGGCGCTTTGTGCGGTAGCGCGAGAATTCGGGTTGCCGGTGCATCTCGATGGCGCGCGCTTTGCCAATGCGGTGGTGGCGACAGGCGCCTCACCGGCCGATCTGAGCTGGCGTGCGGGCGTTGATATCCTTTCGCTCGGCGGCACCAAGAACGGCTGTATGGGGGTCGAGGCAGTGGTGCTGTTCAACCCGTCGCGCGCCTGGGAATTCCAGCTCAGACGCAAGCGCAGCGGGCATCTGGTGTCGAAACACCGCTTTCTGGCAGCCCAGATGTCGGCCTGGCTTGAGAATGGGCTCTGGCTCGACCTTGCAGCCCATGCCAATCGCATGGCAGCGCGGCTTGCCGCAGGGCTTACTGCAAAGCCCGGAGTCGTACTGCGGGGCCCCGTCGAGGCCAATCTGATGTTCACGACCTGGGAGAGCGGTCTGCACGACCGGCTCCGCACTGCCGGGGCGAGCTATTACTCTGAGGATGGCGCCGGTTACGAGGGCGCGCGGCTCGTCACAGGCTGGTCCACCACGCCTGACGATGTGGACCGGTTTCTCGCCCTGATCTGAAACGCAGGCCGGCCCTCAGCCGCCGGCCAGCAGCTCTTGCATTGCGCGCGCGATCGGCTCTGGATGGGTCAGCGGCAGCATATGGCCGGCCCCCTCGACCCGGACCCGCCGCGCGCCCGGGATACGCGCCGCCAGCGTATCGAGGATTGCCGGCACGATGGCCGGGCTCTCGCTGCCTTCGGCGAGCAGGACCGGAATCTGCAAGGCCTCGAGCCGGCCCGGCGCGAGCATCCCCGCCGCATCCTCCATCAGGACCGGGTTCAGATTGAACACCAGATACATGCGATCAGCCATATAGCGGCGCTGGCGCTCGGGCAGCGCGGCAAAGGGGATGCCACCGCCCCAGGCCCTGTGAAACAATGCCGCCGCCGCGTCAATGTCCTGCGCGCCGAGATCAGTCACCCGCCCATGCGCCGTAAAATTCTCAGAGAAAGCCTGCGTCCCCTTTGCCGCGGCAAAGAGCACCGGCTCGGCGAGGGTCAGACTGCGCACGAGGTCCGGGCGCTCCAGCGTGAGACGCAGCGCTACTGTGCCCCCGAAACTATGGCCGATCAGATCGACCGGTGCCCCGTCCCCGATCTCTGCCGCAAGCTCTGCCGCGATCGCGGTTGCGAGCCCGTGCAGATCCGCACCGGGCGGCGCGCTTTGCCCATGCCCCGGCAGGTCGGGCGCCGTAACCGTTACCTCAGGCAAAAGCTGTGCCAGCACCGCCCAGGCCCCGCCATGCGCGAGGCTGCAATGCAGCGCCAGGAGGGGGCGTGCGCCAGATCCGAACTGCCGCACCGCCGTTTCATGGCCAGCGATTCTGTGCAGGATGGGGTCAGCGCGCCGGTCAGACAGGGTCATGGGATCCTCATTGCGGTCTCAGATGGGCCGTTCGCAGTTGCGAACATGCGTCATTTGGCATTTTCGTGACGGCATGGCCATATGCAGCCCCGGATTGCACGCCGCGCCCCTTTGCCCGGCCCTCCCTCGGTGCTATCCCGCCCGCATCCGATTCCGCTGCCCACACGGAGCCCAGATCATGGCCGCCATCAACGAGCCGAAACTTATTTCCGGTAATGCCAACCTTCCGCTCGCGAAATCCATCGCGCGCCGCATGTCTATGCATCGCGGCATGTCGATCAGCCTGGTAGACGCCAGGGTCGAGCGCTTCAATGACCAGGAGATCTTTGTCGAGGTGTTCGACAATGTGCGCGGCGAGGATATGTATGTTATCCAGCCGACCTCGAACCCGGCGAATGACAACCTGATGGAACTTCTGATCATGGTTGACGCGCTGCGCCGGTCTTCGGCGGCGCGGATCACTGCCGTGATCCCCTATTTCGGCTATGCCCGCCAGGACCGTCGCACCAAAGCGCGCACGCCGATCTCGGCCAAGCTGGTCTCGAACCTGATCCAGACCGCCGGCGTCGATCGCGTGCTGACGCTTGATCTGCATGCCGCCCAGATCCAGGGCTTTTTCGACATCCCCGTCGACAATCTCTATGCCAGCCCGATCTTCTCGCTCGATATCGAGCATCATTTCAAAGGCCAGCTGGA
Source organism: Pseudogemmobacter sp. TB195 (assembly GCF_058313095.1). Classification (NCBI taxonomy): domain Bacteria; kingdom Pseudomonadati; phylum Pseudomonadota; class Alphaproteobacteria; order Rhodobacterales; family Paracoccaceae; genus Pseudogemmobacter; species Pseudogemmobacter sp. TB195. The sequence continues at coordinate 13,356 of NZ_JBZEGG010000028.1, read as the reverse complement.
TGATGTGATGATCATCTCGCCCGATGTCGGCGGCGTGGCCCGCGCGCGTGAGATCGCAAAGCGCATCAATGCACCGCTCGCCATTGTCGATAAGCGCCGGGAAAAGGCCGGTGAAGTCGCCGAGATGACGGTGATCGGCAATGTCAGCGGCAAGAAATGTATCATCGTTGATGACATCTGCGACACCGCCGGCACCCTGTGCAAAGCGGCCGAGACGCTGATTAATGCCGGGGCGACCGAGGTTCATGCCTATATCACCCATGGCGTCCTCTCGGGCCCGGCGGTCGAGCGGGTGACGAAATCGGTGATGAAATCGCTGGTGATCACCGATTCCATCGCACCGACCGATGCCGTGCTGAACTGCCCGAATATCCGCATCGTGCCGACCGCGCCGATGTTTGCCCAGGCCGTGCTGAACATCTGGGGCGGCATGTCGGTCTCGTCCCTGTTCGAGACCGAGACCCTGGTTCCGATCTATGAGGGCCTTTATCCGCGCAGCTGAGGCTAAATTTCCGGGCGGTGGCCCCCTCTTCGAGGGAATTCCGCCCCTCTCCGGCCTTATTCTGGCGCGATAGCTGCGCGTGAGACAAGGCCGGAGAACTGACTGGTGACTGTGAAACCGGAAATCTACGCTCTGCCCTGGCAGGTGGCGGCCTGCTCCAAGAAGGCGCTGCGCCCGGCCGAATGGTTGCTTCTGACGCTGGTGCTCACGCTTGGAACAGGCTGCCTTGTGCTGATCCTCGCCATGGGTCGGATCGTCGAATGGAGCGGTTTTATCACCGGCATCCTTGCCTCTTTCGGCATCATAGTGGTCGGCGCCTGCGCCCGAATCCGCAGCGGAGCGCAGCGGGTTGGCACGGCTGCCATCGGCGTCGGACTATTCATGGGGTTTACCGCCCTTGTCACGCTGTTCATCTATGCCTTGTTCCCCCTGCCACGCCCGATGATCGACCTCGATCTGATGGCGGTTGATGCCGCCCTTGGCTATGACTGGGTGGGCTTCGTCAATGCCCTCTCTGGCTGGCCATTGCTTGGTCAGGCGCTCGGCCTTCTTTACGTCAGCTCGCTCGGGCAAATCATCTTCGTGATCATTCTCCTGAGCTTTCTCGCGCGCGAGACGCAGTTGCAGCGCTTCCTGCTGGTTGGGATGCTGACTATGATTGTGGCGATCTCGGTCTGGTGGCTCTGGCCCAGTGTTGGCCCCTCGGCCTGGAGCCAGCCGGAGGCCCAGGCCGCCGCGCGGATCGGGCTGATCTATACCCCACATTACGGTGAGGTGCTGCTGGGCCTCGTGCGCGAGGGTCCTCCGGTGATCCGGGCACAGGATATCATGGGAATGGTCGCCTTCCCCTCTTATCATATCGTCATGGCCTGGATGGTGGCATGGTATACGCGTGGGACGATTTTCTTCCTGCCTCTGCTGGCTGCGAGCCTCCTGATGATCCCGGCGACCCTTTCCCATGGCGCACATCATATGGTCGATCTGATTGCCGGTTCCTTTGTCTTCCTGACCTGTGCTTGGCTTGCCGCCCGACTTTTGCCCGAGCCCAAAACCCGGCCATGATCTGGCGAAAGAAGTCAGACCTGTCGCCCGAAACTACCGGGCCGCTGATATCCTCCGGTGACGTCAGTCGACATTCCAGACTTCGGAATCGGCCAGTTGGCCGATCGCGGTCCAGTCCGCCCTGACCCTGGCGATACGACTGTCACCCCAGGTGCGGAAGACGATCTCAAAGCCGGTCTCTGTCACCTTTTCGGTTGCGATATGCGCGCGCAGATTGGTGCGGTTGTCCATGTCCCACATCGACAGGCCGATCATCACGGCGGGGGGCGAGAGATAGGCCTCAGTGAATGTCACATGATGACGTGAGTCCCGCTCGCCCTCGCCGACCCACATCTGTCCGCCATCGGCAAAATCCGAGAACAGGATCTTTGATCCCTGCTGAACCCCTATAGGTGCGCTGAAGCGTTTCATGATCTGCCGAAAGTAGAATTAGCTGCCCGGACTATAAGCGAAACCCCGGTGCAAAAGAAAAGGCTCCTTCCGCAGAAGGAGCCTTTTCCTGTCTTTTTCCACTGTCCCGGGACAGCAGGGGTCTCAGTGCTTTTGCACCGCATCGCGCAAGGCTGCCACATCCGAGACGTTCTTCTCGGCCTGGGCCTTGTCTTCGGGCAGCGCGGCATCGGCCAGCGAACGGGCCTCGGCGAGGATCTCGTCGAGGATCGTGCTGCTGGCTTCTTCCGCCGGGATCGCCCGCTCGGCCAGTACGGTCACGCCCGAGGGCGAGATATCCGCAAAGCCGCCGGTGACGATGTAGGACTTCACGCCCTCCGAGGTCACCGCGCGCAGGATGCCGGGGCGCAAAGTGGTGATGGTGGGGCTGTGCCCCTCCATCGCCGTCATATCGCCGTCAGCGCCGGGGATCTGCACTTCGGTCGCCGGGACCGAGGCGAGACGCCGCTCGGGGCTTACAAGGTCGAATTGCAGATTGCCTGCCATGTCGCCCCCTTACGCCGCTGCCGCAGCGAGTTTGGCAGCCTTGGCTTTCACTTCTTCGATGCCGCCGACCATGTAGAAGGCCGCTTCCGGCAGGTGGTCATATTCGCCAGCCACAACCGCTTTGAACGAAGCGATGGTGTCTTCCAGCGGAACCTGCTTGCCGTCAGCGCCGGTGAAGACCTTTGCCACGTCGAAGGGCTGCGACAGGAAACGCTCGATCTTACGGGCGCGGGCCACCGTCAGCTTGTCGTCTTCGCTGAGTTCGTCCATGCCGAGGATGGCGATGATGTCCTGCAGCGACTTGTACTTCTGCAGAACGCGCTGGACGCTCGTTGCGACATTGTAATGCTCTTCGCCGATGACCAGCGGATCCAGCAGACGCGAGGTGGAACCCAGCGGATCCACAGCCGGGTAGATGCCTTTTTCCGAGATCGAACGGTCAAGAACCGTGGTCGCGTCAAGGTGGGCGAACGAGGTTGCAGGGGCCGGGTCGGTAAGGTCATCGGCCGGAACGTAAACGGCCTGAACCGAGGTGATCGAGCCGTTCTTGGTCGAGGTGATGCGTTCCTGCATCGCGCCCATATCGGTCGCCAGCGTCGGCTGGTAGCCCACGGCCGACGGGATACGGCCGAGCAGCGCCGACACTTCCGAACCAGCCTGCGTGAAGCGGAAGATGTTGTCGACGAAGAACAGAACGTCTGCGCCGGTCTCGTCGCGGAACTGTTCCGCAATGGTCAGACCCGACAGAGCGATCCGCATACGCGCGCCCGGAGGCTCGTTCATCTGGCCGTAAACAAGGGCAATTTTCGACTTTTCCAGATCGTCCGGAACGATAACGCCCGATTCGATCATCTCGTGATAAAGGTCGTTGCCTTCACGGGTCCGTTCGCCAACGCCTGCGAACACGGACACACCCGAGTGCACTTTCGCGATGTTGTTGATCAGTTCCATGATCAGAACGGTCTTGCCCACGCCGGCACCGCCGAAGAGGCCGATCTTGCCGCCTTTGGTGTAAGGCGCCAGCAGGTCGATGACCTTGATGCCGGTCACGAGGATCTCGGTCGCGGTGGATTGCTGTGCAAAATCCGGGGCCGGGGCGTGGATCGCGCGGCGGGTCTCGGTATTGACCGGGCCTTTTTCGTCCACCGGCTCGCCGATGACGTTCAGGATGCGGCCGAGCGTCGCGGTGCCAACGGGCACCGAGATCGGCGCGCCGAGGTCTTTCACCGGGGCGCCACGAACCAGACCTTCGGTCGCGTCCATAGCCACGGCGCGAACGGTGTTCTCGCCAAGGTGCTGAGCCACTTCGAGAACCAGGGGCTTGCCGTTATTCTCGGTTTCGATCGCGTTCAGAATGGCGGGCAGAGCGCCCTCGAACTGAACGTCCACAACTGCGCCGATGACCTGGGTAACCTTACCCGTGGCGGCAGCTTTCGGTGCTTTAGCCATTGTTCAAATACTCCGGGTTCGTCAGAGCGCCTCAGCGCCCGAGATGATTTCGATGAGTTCCTTGGTGATCGCTGCCTGACGGCTCCGGTTGAACTGGATGGTCAGCTTGTTGATCATGTCGCCGGCGTTGCGGGTCGCGTTGTCCATTGCGGACATCCGCGCGCCCTGCTCGGAGGCGCCGTTTTCAAGGAGAGCGGTGAAGATCTGGGTCGCGATGTTGCGCGGCAGCAGGTCGGCGAGAATGGTCTCTTCCGAAGGCTCGTAATCATAGAGCGACGATGCCGCCCCTTCCGCGCTTTCGAATTTCGCCGGGATGATCTGCTGCGCGGTCGGGATCTGGCTGATCACCGACTGGAAGCGCGAGAAGAACACCGTGACCACATCGGCTTCGCCATTGTCGAAGTAAGCCGTCGCCTGGCGCGCGATATCCGCCGCATTGGCATAGCCCACGCGTTTGACATCCGACAGGTCGATATGGCCGACAAAGGCATGCGCCCAGTCGCGCTTCAGCTGTTCGCGGCCCTTTTTGCCGACGGTGAGGATCTTCACCGTCTTGCCCTGAGCGGTCAGCTCCTGGGCATGGGTCCGCGCCAGTTTGGCGATGGACGAGTTGAACCCGCCGCACAGCCCGCGCTCTGCCGTCATCACCACCAGAAGGTGGGTCTGGTCTTTGCCAGAGCCGGCCAGAAGGCGCGGTGCGCCTTCCGATCCGGCCACGCCGCCGGCGAGCGAGGTCATGACCGCGTTCATCCGTTCGGCATAGGGGCGACCGGCTTCCGCTGCCTCCTGCGCACGGCGCAGTTTGGCAGCGGCGACCATTTGCATCGCCTTGGTGATCTTCCGCGTATTCTTAACGCTGTTGATCCGGTTTTTAAGGTCCTTAAGGCTGGGCATCTGCCTTCTCCTTCAGGGCTCTTATGCGAAGTCTTTGGCGAATGCCGCGATAGCGTCTTTCAGCTTGGTCTCGTCTGCGCCTTTGATCTTCGGATCGGCGGTGGTCAGCCAGTCGAGGATCTCTTTCTTCGGGCCGCGCAGATAAGCCAGCAGACCAGCTTCGAAACGACCGACGTCTTTCACGGCGACCTTGTCGAGGAAACCGGCGGTGCCCGCATAGATCACGGCGACGATTTCAGCATTGGTCAGCGGCGAATATTGCGGCTGTTTCATCAGCTCGGTCAGGCGCGCACCGCGGGCCAGGAGCTGCTGGGTCGAAGCGTCGAGGTCGGAACCGAACTGAGCGAAAGCCGCCATCTCGCGATACTGGGCGAGCGACAGTTTCACCGGGCCAGCCACGGTTTTCATCGAGTTGGTCTGAGCCGAGGAGCCCACACGCGACACCGACAGACCGGTGTTCACAGCCGGGCGGATGCCCTGGTAGAAGAGTTCGGTCTCAAGGAAGATCTGACCGTCGGTGATCGAGATCACGTTCGTCGGGATAAAGGCCGACACGTCGCCGCCCTGGGTCTCGATCACCGGCAGCGCGGTCAGCGAGCCCGAACCGAAATCTTCGTTCAGCTTCGACGAACGCTCAAGCAGGCGGGAATGCAGGTAGAACACGTCGCCCGGGTAAGCTTCGCGGCCCGGCGGGCGGCGGAGCAGCAGCGACATCTGACGGTAAGCCACAGCCTGTTTGGAAAGGTCATCATAAATGATGAGGGCATGACGGCCATTGTCGCGGAAGAATTCTGCCATAGCGGTCGCCGAGTAAGGCGCCAGGTATTGCAGCGGTGCCGGGTCCGAAGCGGTCGCGGCCACAACGATGGTGTAAGCCAGCGCGCCGGTCTCTTCGAGTTTTTTCACCAGCTGAGCCACGGTCGAGCGCTTTTGCCCGATAGCCACATAGATGCAGTAGAGTTTCTTCGACTCGTCGTCGCCAGCAGCCTCATTATAGGACTTCTGGTTCAGAATGGTGTCGAGCGCCACAGCGGTTTTGCCGGTCTGGCGGTCGCCGATGATCAGCTCGCGCTGGCCACGGCCAACCGGGATCATGGCGTCGATGGCCTTGAGGCCGGTCGCCATCGGCTCGTGAACCGATTTACGCGGAATGATGCCCGGGGCTTTGACGTCGGCCACGCGGCGCTCGGTTGCTGCGATCGGGCCTTTGCCGTCGATCGGGTTGCCAAGACCGTCAACAACGCGGCCCAGCAGAGCATTACCAGCCGGCACGTCCACGATGGACTTGGTGCGCTTTACGGTATCGCCTTCTTTGATGTCCTGGTCAGAACCAAAGATAACGACACCAACGTTGTCGACTTCAAGGTTCAGCGCCATGCCACGGATGCCACCGGGGAATTCGACCATCTCGCCAGCCTGGATATTGTCCAGCCCGTGAACGCGCGCAATACCGTCACCGACGGAAAGCACACGACCGATTTCGGTCACTTCGGCGTCTTTGCCAAAGTTCTTGATCTGCTCTTTCAGGATCGCAGAGATCTCAGCAGCCTGAATTCCCATCACCCAACCTCTTTCATAGCATTCTGCAGGGAAGCGAGCTTCGACTTGACCGACGTGTCGATCATGGTCGAGCCCAGCTTGACGATAAGACCGCCGATGAGGCTTTCATCGACGGTTGCGTTCAGTTTGACGGTCTTGCCGACCTTAGCTTTCAGCGTGGCGGTCAGCTTCGTGACCTGCTCGGTGGTCAGAGCCACGGCCGAGGTCACCTCGGCGGTCACTTCGCCTTTTTCTTTCGCGATCTGAGCGCGCAGCACCGTCAGGAATTGCGGCAGCACGAAGAGACGGCGCTTGTCGGCCATCAGGCCCAGCGTGTTCGCGGTCAGCGCGTCGAGTTTCATCGCCTTTGCCACTGCGGCAATGGCGTTGGCCTGCTCTTCGCGAGACACAACCGGCGAGGCGATCATGGCGCCCAGATCGGGCGACACGGCAAGGGCGTCGGTCAGCGCTGCGGCATCGGCCTCAACGGCTTTCAGCGCGCCCCCTTCTTTCGCCAGATCGAAAAGCGCGGTGGCATATCGCGCGGCAATGCCCTGAGAGATCGAAGCTGATTCCGCCACGGTCGTCCTTCCCATCTATCCGGTCTCACCCTGCCCGACCACCGGCGTCGCCATCGTGCGTGCGCCATGGACAAAGGGAGACCTTTGTATCCGCTGTCGCGGGCGTCATTAACAGAGCATGACCAACCCCGCAACCTTGTCAGTCGCGCTTTCGTGAGGGTTTCGACCCCGATATTGCGCCAGCCGGGCGCAGGGCACGGGGCTGCAACTCTTTGTAGCGGGTCACTGCGCCTGATTGACGCGGCCCCGCCCATTCGCCCACCCGTTCGGGCAGAATCACATCAGCGCCCTACGGCGGCCTCAGGCGGGGTTTCTCTTGGCTGGCAAAGCACTCGGCTGCAGCGCCAAATTCAGTCGCGGCAAGGCGGCGTCACCCCGTCGCAGCGGTCGAAGCAGCCGGGGTCCTGCCGGTCTTTATCCTTCCGGTTGTGATCCTTCCGGTGGTGATATTGTTCAGCGCAGGTTCCGGCGGCGGGCCACCCCGCACCCCTTCCAGCACCTTCAGGGGCCGCGTCACCACTGCTTTCAGCCCGCCCCGCGTCGGCGCATAGACCTGCTTGGTCGCCTCGACGATCAGGATCCCCCCGGACAGCCAGGGCAGGCGGCGGCCCATCCGTTCCCACAGATCAGCGGTCCTGAGCCAGAAGGGCGCCTGGCTTGGCGGCGCATGCAGCACGGTCGCGCTGCGTTCGGGGGTGAAGCCATGTAACCGCAGCTGCGCCTCGAGCTGCGCACCGGAATAGGGGCGGCCATAGCCAAAGGGCGTCCCGTCGCGCCGCGCCCAGAGACCGGAACGGTTCGGCACCACAAACACCGCGCGCCCGCCGGGGCCGAGCACGCGATGCGCCTCTTCCAGCACCGATGGCGGCTGGTCCGAGGTCTCCAGCCCATGCATCAGCACCAGGCGGTCGACAAATCCGGTCGATATGGGCCAGGCGGATTCCTCGCACAGGACCGAGACATTGGGCATTCCCGAAGGCCAGGGCATCACGCCCTGCTGGCCCGGCATCAGCCCGATCACCCGGCGCGCCTCCTCCAGCCACGGGCGCAACAGTGGCACCGCAAAGCCAAAGCCTGCAACCGTCTGTCCCGCCATCTGCCCGGCACCCGCCGGCCACATCCGGATCAGCTGATCACGGATCGCACGCTGCGCCACCCGGCCAAGCTGGGTGCGGTAGTAGAAATCTCTCAGATCCTGCACGTCGAGGTGCATTGCGGTTGCTGGCTCCCTCTGGTGAACTGCAGCGGATAAAGGTGAACTGAAGCAGATATTGGCCCCAGCGGCGGTACAGGCCGCCCATCTTAGCGGCAGGAAAAGGAAAAGCTATGGCTCTCGAACTGGTAACGATCCCCTGCCTCAAGGACAACTTCGCCTTCCTGCTGCATGATGCCGCAAGCGGAGACACCGCCTTGATCGACGCGCCGGAACCCGGCCCCGTTCTGGCCGCGCTGGCGGAACGCGGCTGGACCCTTGGCCAGATCCTTCTCACCCATCACGACTGGGACCATATTGACGGCGTGCCCGGCATTGTCGCGGCCACCGGCGCAAAGGTGCTGGGCGCGGCAAAGGATGTGCATCGCCTGCCGCCGCTCGACCGCGCCCTGACCGAAGGCGACCATATCCGCGTGGGCGGCGAAGAAGCGGTCGTGATCGAAACCCCCGGCCATACTCTGGGACATGTCAGCTATCATTTCCCGGTTTCGGGATTTGTTTTCACCGCCGACACGCTGATGGCTGTGGGCTGCGGCCGCATTTTCGAGGGCACCGCGCCCATGATGTGGCAAAGCCTGTCGAAACTTGCCGCTTTGCCGCCCGGGACGCTGGTAGGATCGGGGCATGATTACCTCGACAGCAATCTGCGCTTTGCCCTGACCCTTGAACCAGAAAATTCCGCACTTATCTCCCGTATCGAAGCTCTGGCCGGGCTGCGCCGCGAAGGCCGCCTGCCGATGCCCTCCACCCTTTCCGACGAGCTGGCAACCAATCCGTTTCTGCGCGCGCATCTGCCGCAGCTGAAACAGGCGGTGGGCCTGCCCGATGCCCCCGATGACGTGGTTTTCGCCGAAATCCGGGCGCGTAAGGACAGGTTCTGATCCGATTGCAGCGGGAAGTATCACATTCCTGCAATCCAAAGACAGAATTCGCGGGGGGGATCAGATTGCGCTTGAAGTACGCTGAATAAAACCGATCTTTAACTATATGAGGCCACGGTCGGAGAGGAACTGCTAATCCCCCCGCCCCCGAGGAACAGGAGCAGGCAAGTGCCGTCATTCTCGTCCACGCTCGAACAAGCCATTCATGGTGCGCTGGCTCTGGCCAATGCCCGCCGTCATGAACTGGCAACCCTTGAACATCTTTTGCTGGCCCTGATTGATGAACCCGACGCCGCGCGGGTGATGAAAGCCTGCTCGGTCGATCTGGATGAATTGCGCAAGACGCTGACCGATTTCGTCGATGAGGATCTTTCGACGCTGGTCACCAGTGTCGAAGGGTCGGAAGCCGTGCCGACCGCCGCCTTCCAGCGCGTGATCCAGCGCGCGGCGATCCATGTGCAGTCTTCGGGCCGCACCGAAGTGACCGGCGCCAATGTGCTGGTCGCGATCTTTGCCGAACGTGAATCGAACGCGGCCTATTTCCTGCAGGAACAGGATATGACCCGCTATGATGCGGTGAATTTCATCGCGCATGGCGTGGCCAAGAACCCCGCCTTTGGCGAGGCCCGCCCGATCCAGGGCGCAGACGAGCCGCAGGAAACCCCGAAAGCCGAGGCTGGTGAGGCGAAAGAGTCGGCGCTGTCGAAATATTGCGTCGATCTGAACGTCAAAGCGCGCAAGGGCGAGGTCGATCCGCTGATCGGCCGTGAAGCCGAGGTCGAGCGCGCGATCCAGGTCCTGTGCCGCCGCCGCAAGAACAACCCGCTGCTGGTGGGTGATCCGGGGGTGGGCAAAACCGCGATTGCCGAAGGCCTCGCCTGGAAGATCGTGCGCGGTGAAGTGCCCGAGGTTCTGTCGGGTGCGACCATCTTCTCGCTCGATATGGGCGCGTTGCTGGCTGGAACCCGCTATCGCGGCGATTTCGAGGAACGTCTGAAGGCGGTCGTCAAAGAGATGGAGGATCACCCCGACGGGATCCTGTTTATCGACGAGATCCATACGGTGATCGGTGCCGGTGCGACCTCGGGCGGCGCGATGGATGCCTCGAACCTGCTGAAACCTGCATTGCAGGGCGGCAAACTGCGCACGATGGGCTCCACCACCTATAAGGAGTTCCGTCAGCATTTCGAGAAAGACCGCGCGCTGAGCCGGCGCTTCCAGAAAATCGACGTGAACGAGCCCTCGGTGCCCGACACGATCAAGATCCTGATGGGGCTGAAGCCGCATTTCGAAGAGCATCACGACCTGCGCTATACCAATGACGCGATCAAAACCGCGGTCGAGCTGGCGCATCGCTATATCAACGACCGCAAACTGCCGGATTCGGCGATCGATGTGATCGACGAGGCCGGGGCGGCGCAGCATCTCGTGTCGGAATCGAAACGCCGTAAGCAGATCGGGACGAAAGAGATCGAAGCCGTGGTGGCCAAGATCGCCCGTATCCCGCCGAAAAACGTCTCGAAAGACGATGCAGAAGTGCTGCGCGATATGGAAAAGACGCTGAAGCGGCTGGTCTTCGGCCAGGACAAGGCGATCGAGGCCCTGTCGGCGTCGATCAAACTCGCCCGCGCCGGTCTGCGCGAGCCTGAAAAGCCCATCGGCAATTACCTCTTCACCGGCCCGACCGGCGTTGGCAAAACCGAGGTGGCAAAGCAGCTGGCGAATACGCTGGGGGTCGAACTCCTGCGCTTCGACATGTCGGAATATATGGAGAAACATGCGGTCTCCCGTCTGATCGGCGCGCCTCCCGGCTATGTCGGTTTCGACCAGGGTGGCATGCTGACGGATGGTGTCGACCAGCACCCGCATTGCGTGCTGCTGCTTGATGAGATCGAAAAGGCGCATCCGGATGTGTTCAACATCCTGTTGCAGGTGATGGATCACGGCAAGCTGACCGATCATAACGGGCGGGCGGTGGATTTCCGCAATGTGATCCTGATCATGACCTCGAATGCCGGTGCCTCGGACATGGCTAAGGCCGCCATCGGCTTTGGCCGCGAAAAGCGGACCGGTGAAGATACGGCAGCGGTGGAGCGCACCTTCACCCCCGAATTCCGCAACCGTCTCGATGCGGTCGTGGCCTTCGGTGCGCTGCCGAAAGAGGTGATCCTGCAGGTGGTCGAGAAATTCGTCCTCCAGCTGGAAGCGCAGCTGATCGACCGCGGCGTCCATATCGAATTGTCCTCCGAGGCTGCCGCATGGCTTGCCGAAAAGGGCTATGACGACAAGATGGGCGCCCGCCCGCTGGGCCGCGTGATCCAGGAGCATATCAAGAAGCCGCTGGCGGAAGAGCTGCTGTTTGGTGATCTGCAAAAAGGCGGTGTGGTGAAAGTGGTGGTGAAAGACGGCGCCATTGAGCTGCAGATCCAGGAGCCGGTCAAACCCCGGATCACCGGATCGAAACCGCCGCTCCTGACGGCCGAATAAAGCAAAACCCCCGCCACTGGCGGGGGTTTTCATCTGGTGCGCCGGCCCGGAGGCAGGCTTCGCGAAACGGGGCGCGCCGCCTCTTCGGGATCCCTGCGCATCTGTTCTCTCACCGGCAGTTTTCAATGCGGGCGGCACTCTCCGAGAGAGCTGATGACGTGGAACGCTTCAGCCGGAGCAGCCAGCCGTATTGATGCGAGAAAACTTGCCACCCGATGCGGGGCCGATCCCCTGCATTCTGACCAGGCAGGCTCTCTGCCACGCGGCGCTTTCTTCTTATTGTCCGAAACCCAGGACGAAGCGACTTCCTGGACTGCCGCAGTCGGCACGAGGCCCTGACCGGGATGTTGCGGTCGGGCAAGCGCCTCTGAAATCTCCGTAACTGCATTTCAGATCCTGGCCAGAGGCCCGCACTAAGCTCGTGCGGTCTGAGATCCACATACCAGCCGCAGTTCTGCCCCCGTCTCCTAAAACGACGAGGGGCGGGCGCTCAGGCAGTGACGGTCGAGGAAGAACCTGCATTGCCCCCGCATTGACTGCCGTCGGTTATTTCTGTCCTTTCACGGGGCTTGAAGGCGAAACACCTGGCGCCGGATCTGCCGCTCAACCCAAACGAGGGCATTGTGACCTGCCGTGGGACTTTCATCCGGCTCAGTCCGGAACCCGGTGATCACTCACGCCGATTGCGGCGGTCAGGTGCAGGGCGAATGCTGCAGAGGTCTGGTATCCGAGGGTCGGGTAAGGGCATTTGGTATTGTAGCTGGTCCTCCAGGCCGCAATCAGGTTACGGGCATGGGTAAGGTTGCGACGAAGCAGTTCCGCATCGGCCTGCCCGTCGCGATATGGTGCCATTCGATCCTGTGTCCGGACACCACTGCAGGATCGCGTTCGACGTCAGTTCTGTCCCGTTTTGACTGACAATCATGCCAGGCTTGCCGCGGCGTTCGATCAGCGCTGTAAGCGATTTCGGCAAGGGAGCCCTGTGTGGCCTCGTCCATCACGTTCAACACCCGGACCTGCCGCCCGCAGGCGAACCGGTCTTTACCAGGACCCGCGCCCGAATGCCAGGCACCTTGCGGCGCGCTTTGCGTTAGCGAACCTTTAACCCTGCCTGGCTGCAAAGCCGGCAGCCGAAGCTGCGCCGTTCATTGGCCAGGTCCCTCAGCCAGCCGCGCAGCGGCGTTTCAGGCGCATGCTGCGACTGATATCTCACCAGCCTTCCGGTTCGCCCCGGCAATCTGGCACATCCGCCATTCTGACGTCCCCGTATGGACCGTCAGATGCGCGCCAGCCTCACGCTTCACGACGGGCATCACCATTATTTAACAACAGCTCATTCATCGCGGCCAAGTCGGGCATGTGCTCGGCCAGCAACCGCCTGGACTCCGACACCGTCTGTCCGGATTGCTTCGTCTTCCATGCAAAGAATTTAGCTTGCGGCAGAGATCAGCACAGTCCGCGCCTGCCTGATGTTCATGCAAGATCCCGATGATCTGCGCTTAGGTTCGAATTCTTCGCTTCGTTGCCGTCCCTTCCCCGAGCCGGCTCAGCTGCGCGAGCGAAGCTTGCGATCGCTGTATTGCTGCTCGGACAGCGTGCGTGGTCGTGGCGCTGCCGTGACGAACTTGTCCCATAGGGTATCCTGCCACTCCAGAGAAAGGATCTCACCATCAAACCCTGGGATCAAACACCTTATGTGTCTCAGACCTGCTACATTGACCCCGTTGCCGGTCCCGGCCAGGACCAGCAACGGGGTAGGATACAGCGCTGAACACCTTGTGGCCTGACCACGATTGCTAGCCGGCTGATCCT